>NZ_MDDT01000079.1:0-3554 GCF_001854815.1 Mesorhizobium sp. LCM 4576 | reverse complement strand
GCGCCGTTGCCATTCTGTCGTCGCTCGGCCGCTTTCTCGTCATCGCGGTGACGACCTATCTCGGGCTTCTCGCGGTGACCTTCTTCATCGGCCGCGTCATTCCGATCGATCCGGTGCTGGCCGTCCTCGGCGATCGGGCGCCGACCGCCGTCGTCGAGCGCACGCGCCGCGAGATGGGCCTCGACCTGCCCTGGATCGAGCAGTTCTATCTCTATGTTAAAGCCGCCCTGAGAGGCGACTTCGGCACCTCGGTGCTGACCACCAATCCGGTGATGTCCGACATCCGTCGCGTCTTTCCGGCGACCATTGAGCTGGCGACGCTGGGCACGATCATCGGCGCTGTCATCGGCGTGCCGCTCGGCGTGTTGGCCGCCGTCAAACGCGGCAGCCTGATCGACCAGGTCGCGCGCATCGTCGGCCTCATCGGCTATTCGGTGCCGATCTTCTGGCTGGGGTTGCTCGGACTGGTGCTGTTCTACGCCAAGCTGCAGTGGATCGCCTTCCCGGCGCGGCTCGATGTGGTCTTCGAATATACCTTCACGCCGATCACCGGATTTTACCTGCTCGATGCCGCGATCCAGGGGCAGTGGGACGTCTTCTACGACGCCTGGCGCCACATCGTCCTGCCGGCCGCGCTGCTCGGCTATCTGTCGCTCGCCTATATCAGCCGCATGACCCGCTCCTTCATGCTGAACGAGCTGGCGCAGGAATACATCGTCGCGGCACGCGCCAAGGGCCTGTCGGAAAGCCGCATCATCTGGGGCCATGYGCTGCGCAACGCCGCAGTGCCGATGGTCACCGTGATCGCGCTTTCCTATGCCAACCTGCTCGAAGGCTCGGTGCTGACAGAGACCGTCTTCTCCTGGCCAGGCATCGGCCTCTACATCACCAACTCGCTGCAGAACGCCGACATGAACGCCGTGCTCGGCGGCACCATCGCCATCGGCTCGGTCTTCATCRCCATCAATCTCTTTTCCGATCTCCTCTACCGGCTGCTCGATCCGAGGACGAAAGCCGGATGAGCGCCGAAACCATTCAATCCCGTCGCGAATGGCTGCTCAGCGACCGGCCTGCCTCGCGCCTGCAGGCAAGGCTCGGGCGTGCCTATGTCGCCTGGCGGYGCTTCTCGGCCAATCRGCTGGCGCTGGTCGGCATGCTGATCATCATCGCGCTGCTTGTGGTCGCCGCCTTCGCCGACGTGCTGGCGCCCTATTCGCCGACCGTCGGCGATCTGAAGAACGCCCGCCTGCTGCCGCCGGGCGCCGCGCACTGGTTCGGCACCGACGACCTCGGCCGCGACATCTATTCGCGCATCGTTTATGGCGCGCGCTGGACGCTTTACGTGGTGATCCTGGTCGCCATCATCGCAGCGCCCATCGGCCTCTTGGTCGGCACGATCGCCGGTTATGCCGGCGGCTGGACCGACACGATCCTGATGCGCATCACCGATATCTTCCTGGCCTTCCCGAAGCTGGTGCTGGCGCTTGCCTTCGTGGCGGCGCTCGGCCCCGGCATCGAGAACGCCGTGCTGGCGATCGCCATCACCTCCTGGCCGCCTTACGCGCGCATCGCCCGCGCCGAGACGCTCACGGTGCGCAACTCCGACTACATCAAGGCGGTGCAGTTGATGGGCGCATCGCCCTTTCGCATCGTGCTGCGCCACATCATGCCGCTCTGCATCTCCTCGCTGATCATCCGCGTCACGCTCGACATGGCCGGCATCATCCTTACCGCCGCCGGCCTCGGCTTCCTCGGCCTCGGCGCGCAGCCGCCGCTGCCCGAATGGGGCGCGATGATCGCGTCCGGCCGCCGCTTCATCCTCGACCAGTGGTGGGTGGCGGCTGCTCCGGGCGCGGCCATCCTCATCGTCAGCCTCGGCTTCAACCTGCTTGGCGACGGCCTGCGCGACGCGCTCGACCCCCGGAGCGGTGATCAATGAGCGGTGACCAATGAGTGACACGCTTCTCGATGTCGACGACCTGCGCGTCACCTTCCCGACTCGCACCGGCCTCGTGCAGGCCGTGCGCGGCGTCTCCTTCTCGCTCGGTCGCGAGCGGCTGGGCATCGTTGGCGAGAGCGGTTCCGGCAAATCGCAGACCGGCCGCGCCATCATGGGGCTGACCCCGCCGCAGGCCGAGGTGTCGGCGAAGAAGCTCGCCTTCGATGGCATCGATCTTTTGTCGATATCGCCGCGTGAGCGCCGGGCGCTGCGGGGAAACCGCATCGCCATGATCCTGCAGGACCCAAAGTATTCGCTCGACCCGGTGATGACCATCGGCCGCCAGATCGTCGAGACGCTGCGCACGCATGAGAAGGTCTCCAAGGCCGAGGCGCGCGAGCGCGCGCTCGCCATGCTGCAGGCGGTGCAGATCCGTGATCCGGCCCGCGTCTTCGACCTTTACCCGCACGAGGTCTCGGGCRGGATGGGCCAGCGCGCCATGATCGCCATGATGCTGGTCACCGGACCCGAGCTGATGATCGCCGACGAGCCGACCTCGGCGCTCGACGTCACCGTGCAGCTCGACGTGCTCAAGATCCTCGACAAGCTCGTCGCCGAGCGCGGCATGGGCCTGATCTTCATCTCGCACGATCTGCGCCTGGTCTCGTCCTTCTGCGACCGGGTCGTCGTCATGTATGCCGGCAAGGTCGTCGAGCAGATCAAGGCCTCCGAGCTGCGCGATGCCCAGCATCCCTACACGCGCGGCTTGCTCAACTGCATGCCGAGGATCGGCTTCGAGCGCCATCCGCTGCCGGTGCTCGACCGCAAGCCGGAGTGGGCGGCATGACGACTTCCATCACTGTCGAAGGGCTAGAAGTGGTCTTCGACCGGTTTCGCGCGCTGAAGGGCGTCAGCCTCGACGTGCGGGAAGGCGAATCCTACGGCCTCGTCGGCGAAAGCGGTTCCGGCAAGTCGACCCTGCTGAGGGCCATTACCGGCCTTGCGCCGGTCGCGTCCGGCACCATCATCGTGAACGGCAAGACCTTGGGCAAAACCCGCGACAAGGCCTTCTACCGCGACGTGCAGATGGTGTTCCAGGATCCCTACGGCTCGCTGCATCCGCGCCAGACGGTCGACCGCCTGCTGCAGGAGCCACTGGCGATCCATGGCATTGCCGATGGCGAGAAGCGCATCGAACGCGCGCTCGACGAGGTCGGCCTCGGCAAGGGCTTCCGCTTCCGCTATGCGCACCAGCTCTCCGGCGGCCAGCGCCAGCGCGTGGCGATTGCCCGCGCGCTGATCCTCGAACCCTCGATCCTCTTGCTCGACGAGCCGACCTCCGCGCTCGACGCCTCTGTGCAGGCCGAGGTGCTCAACCTGCTGGAAGAGGTCCGTCGCCRCCGCAAGCTTACCTTCCTGATGGTCAGCCACGACCTCGCCATCATCACCCATATGTGCGAGCGGCTGATGGTGWTGCAGAACGGCGAGACGGTGGAGACGCTCACCGCGAGCCAATTGATCGGCCATCGCGTCAGCGAGGATTATACGCGCAACCTGCTCAGGGCGAGCGAGGGGTTCGTGCGGGTCTAGAGCCGGATGAGATTTATGGGAGTCG
>NZ_MDDT01000078.1:0-5565 GCF_001854815.1 Mesorhizobium sp. LCM 4576 | reverse complement strand
CGGATCGTTCAACGGGCGGTATACAGGGGCGGGGCATCAACCGGATCCGACAGCTTCACAACCGCAGCCGGACAGGCTTGTCAAATGGGAAGATGGGCGGGCTCRCCGTTGCGGGGCAACGCTGGCACTGCTGCGTCGCGTATTCAAGATCGGCGAAGTGTCGATCCCCKGACACRGCACCGGCGCCTACCAAATTCGTAGCGAATTGGTTGTAGCCAACGACTTCGACATTTGGCGAGAGACAGAACACCCGGTCGTCCTTCGTCGGCCACGGATGCTAAACAGAAGCTTCCCGCAACACTTTAGAGTAGAGTTTTGCAATGGGCAGGACGCCGAGCTGGGAAGCCGTTCCAAGGCTGGTTAGCCATCGATCGTTCGCCTCCTCTTCTCTGCACCGAAGCTGCCCGCGTCTGTAACTCGGCGTGAGAACGAGGGCCGCTTCGCCGGTTCCGTCCCCGGAGTCGCCTTCGTCTCCCGACGAATCCCCATCCCGTTCGCCGTCACCGACTCGACCTGTCATTTCGCCCTCCAGTTTTTGAAGGCCCGGATAGGCGAAAAGAGTGAGGCACGAGTTAAGCCTGTCTCCCGAATATCTGCGTGTTTGGCCGCCCAATTGTTTCGAATTGTCAGCTTTGACTGGGCAACACTCCGGATAAATCGCTTCTGCAGCCCCACGCTCGACCGACGGAAATCTCAGGTTGGGAATGTTTTTCCGGCCTGCTCACCGCGCCTGCGGCTGTGGCAGGACACGCTGAAAGGAGCGCGGTCGCCTTCCGAGTAGTGGGGCGAGGGTGCCCCGGCTTTCGAGCCGTCGAAGTAGATAAGTCTGCTTGCCACATCGCCTGCTGCGTTCCCGCGATCTTTACATTTAGGTGGCCGCCGTTTCTCGTCGCGATCGCCATGTTTTGATGTCATAATGGTGTACCACTAGCTTTACGACGGTGCCGTTGGGAAGCGCTACTACGGCTAGATGTTCTTGAAGTTAGGATCAAATTTATTATCGAGCGTGACGGCATGAGAGCGTCACGGGCATAGGAGGTCCGCTATGCCTGAAGAGAATGACCAGACGACTTTTTCCTTTACGAACTCCTCCCCGTAGCATCGCATGTTGCGCGAATGGCAATCGAAGAACGCAAATATCCCGGTGAGCTGGCATCTGCACAGCAAGTCCACGAGCTCGCGGAAGAATATCGCAAGGGGGCAAATCTCCTCCTACAGCTCGGCCGCCCGGCAAGGCGCTTACCAGGGCGCCGTTCAGATTGGCGGCGATCCATGCGATCGAACTCTACCTGACCGCGCTCTTGCTCCACCGTGGGCACAATCCCAATCAGATCCGGAAAATGCACCACGACCTGTCGGCGCGGACGGAGCACACTCTGGCAGCGGGCCTACGCCTTCGCGCGAAAACGGCCAAGCATCTCCAATCCCTAAGCCAGAACCGGGAATATCTCGTCACCCGCTATGGACCGGAACTGGCAGCAACCGCATCGCAGATAAACCGCCTCACCGCCACCCTTGAAGAGGTGGCGGCAAAGGTTACGGCATTGATCGGGCCGTCGGCCAGGTCGCTGCAGGCAGACGCATCTGCCGCCGGCGAGGGTCAAGGCATGGATTCGGCGGCTTCCTTGTCCGCGGCGACCGCCAGTTGCACGACATGATGCACCAGGAACAYGTCAATGAGGTACGCGACCTCGTCCCGTGAAATCGGCAGCATGTCTGCAGTGATTTCATTGTCGACATAACGCTCGGCATCCCAAAGGGTGCGAGTCAGTTCCTCGTTGGCAGCCTCAATCCGCCCAATGACCCTTTCGAACGCGGCGTTGGCGGCCTCGATAAGCACGGCACGGTCGGCCCCGGCGACTGGCAGGGACGCAATAACGGCATGGGAATCCATGACGTACATTTCCTTCTTGGATGGCGATCTCTTGCCTCAGCATTTTCGGTCGCCATGCCGACGCTGGTTCTTGAAGGGGTGGCTAGTCTAAGCKCCAGGCGCCACCCTGTGCTCACATGCGCAGGCCGCAGGATACGCAAGAATCCGACAGATGCAATCGAAGGATTCTGGCGAAGAATTTCGCTGCTGGATGYGGCTCGCAACCTTTGGAATCGCGCAGGTTGYGAGTGCACGCGGTGATTGCCATATTGYAGGAGAGACACGCGAGGAAAGACCTTCGAGATGGCAGGCGAACGACTCATGAAGGCAAGCGATATCCCTGCCTTCGTAGACAGGGTAATCAAGGCCGGCTGTGACATCTGTGCCGTCGGCCAGTTCAACTATTGCCTGGGAGACCTCGAGGAAATGGCGGCGGCGGAGGACGAACTTCAACGAATAGGCGAAGAATTTGGCGATCGCGACTTTCTGCTACCTGAGATCGCCGCCTACTTGCGAACCATCGGACGGTACATAGACCCCGACTCGTCGGTGTCGCATTGGTCGGAGAACGGGAAAGCACAATAGGTGCTTCTCGTCTTGATCTATCACAGCTCCCACTGACCAGCGATCCGGAAACCGCGAGCGCCGCGAACAGGGCGACGGCCAGCGGCCTGAGTGGWGGACGACCTGCGCAACGCCAGCCGAGGAAGAGATCCGTCTCGGCATTCCCGAAGGAATGGCGACACGATTCTATTGTCTATTCTGGCCACTTCAACCGAGGAGGAGCCACGGCTCCKGGTCAGTTCCACGGGGACCAAACTCGTTGCCGTGGCGGAGGTGTGGAATGCCATTGGAGCAATCGCCTCAGCCATGAAGGGGAACGTTTCGGGAAGCCAGGTCGCCCTGCTGGCCGCGCCCTATATTGGGGGAATGCAGTTGAGTAACATCGCGATGGGGGCACATTCGCGACGTCAATGAAGGGAGCGTCCGAACCGCACCCTACTATTACTTGCTTAAACAGCAACGCTAGATTCGCGCATCTGCGGCATTCGATTCTTGCTTCCGGACAACGCAAGCTCATGTGGAAACTGGAGCTCGAAGATTGTCAGCAGAACCGTTCCCCATAAAGCAGGATCTTTTCCAGCGAGGGCGTAAAGGATTCGCTTTCCTCGAAAGCATGGTCTTCCCCTTGCCGCTCGACGGCAAAGGCGCCAAGTACCGAGCGGCTCGCCTCACGTCCGAACATGCGAAGCTTAGTACGCCGTCTTCGCTGCGAACATGAACCTGGAAGCCGCAAAGGAACTTGCCAGCCTGCTGCCGCTTCCTCCGCTCTGTACGTCGTCAGGTGGGCTGATTTCGATGGTGCCGTCTGATTTCGCGGGCTGCGGGATGAGCAATGGCAAATCACACCGTCATCGCRCAGGATGACAGGAGAACAGTCAGAGTTTAGGTCCGCCTGACATGGAACCTCTGCTACCATCACCGTCATCATCTTCTGGACGCGGTAGACGAAGCCTGATCGCTTCTCGGTCGCCGACTTCTGGGCGAACAAAAGCGTTTGTTTTTGTGAGAAAGGAGGTTGCCCTCTGGAGCGTTGACCAATTGATCGCGTGAACGTAACGCTGTGCGAATTCGAGCGTTCTGATGAGAGCGTTGGGGTCTCCTGCATTGGTTGTCATCCGAAGCCCCTCGAGGTAGTTCGAACGGTAGACGGTCGGAATGATAATCCGCGTTTCCTTTGATGTCGTCAGCTCTGCATTCATCATGATCCGGGCGGTTCTGCCATTTCCATCGTTGAATGGATGGACCTCGGCGACCAAGAACATCATGAAGATAGCCCTGTCCATCGCGCTATCGAGACGTTGATGGATTTTGAAACCCTCCTTCAGCGTGCCGATGACATCCTCTGGCTTCACAAAGGTAACCACCCCAAATCTGTTTTCTTTTGTCTTGAATTGGCCTGGTGATTTCTCCGGCCTCGCATTCATGATCCGCTTGTTGCGCTGCTTCAGAAGTTCGATGAAGTCATCAAAATTATGTGGAACGCGGCCATTGTCATTCGGATCTGAGACAGCTTCGAACGTGCCCACTATATCATGAGCATCGGCTGGCCGCTCCTTAGGGATAGCTCCATTGAAGACGATATCTTGGGCCTCATCTAGTTCGAATTCTGTGCCTTCGATGAAGTTGGAGAAGTATGCCTCGAAAAAGGCCTGATTGATCTTGCCTTCAGGGCTGAGAGTGGAAAGCAGTGGAGCTTGGGGCGCCCTGCCTCTGAGAAGGTCGTAAACCTTATTGAACAGATCGATGCGTTGTAGGTCGTAGGATTCCCCGGAGACATGAGCAAGCACGGCTGGCGCCGACAGTTTGGCTTCTTGCGTAGCGATCAGGGCGCCGATCATAGAACCCAGCTGTCTGGCTTCATCGATCAACCCGAGTTCGCTCCCGACCTTCTTGATCTGATCGCGTAAGATATTGATGCCCGTCTCGCCACCAGTGCGGTAATGCTTGAGAAGATGGGTTTCGATCTCGCTACGCGATGCCGTTCTTGCGATCCCGCTTCTTGAGCGAGACGGTATCATGTTTTCCACAAACGTGCGGGCTAGTGACGTGCAATACAGATTCACGCGCATCGGGTAATCGCCCTCTATTCTGTCGTGCCCCTTGCGTGACCGGATAACGCACCCCGGCAATTCGACATCACGCTTGGTTTTGGCGATCAGGAACACAGAGCCGTCGCTGGCAGGCTTCTGTTCTAGGGYGGTTCGATCTGCWACGATCGCATCTGGGAAATAGAGAGGGACGATCTTCCAGATGTTGCGCCGGACGAGAGCCGTCCGGTCTTCGAACATGTGGGTCGTGTAGAGGCGGCTCCCGATCTCGCGCAGCTTCCCTGCCTCTGCAGCACGCGAGACTTTTAAGGAATTCTCCTTTGTCGACAGCACAAACTCAGGGAAGTCGCTCATTCCTGCTCCATTAAGGGTTCGAGACAGCGGCATTTTGAAAAGAATTCCGACTTAAGTGATCGTCTTTGAAAACTTTAAGCACTTAACGGTTTAGATATACGTTCGCTGGGCGAGYCCAACAAGGTCGGGAAGAGCCGAAAATGAAAATAATTGAGAGTTAATGGCTTAGATTCGAAAACTTTTCCGACATAAGAACAAGTCGGGCGGGCCCGAGCCATCGGTGAGCTGGATGTTGAGCCAGATTCAGTGGCGCGTCAGGGGGAGGAGGAGGGATGACCGCGAGCCGAGTACCRCTCGGCGATCGTTGCACCACAGACGGTGCATTTCTCTCACAATCCGCTGCTTATCACTTCCGGTTCTCCGGAGCGGCCAGATGGCCGCTGCATTACAAAACATTGGCTTGTAGGTACAAACTTTGCGTGTCTGAGCGCCTGTCTGCTCCGGCGGCTCTCAGATTCTGCTCAGCTGTCATAGCGCGTCAGTTTGTTGTCAGGTCAGCCAGGCTACGTTCCGCCTCAAGCGAGCAATGGTTGTCAGGGATGTTGAAGGTGATTGCGACCTCCCGACTGCGAGCGAAAGGGATTCGAGCGTCGGCCCGGCCAAGGGCCTGCTCGATTTACCGATCCGACAAGGTGCTTCCTTCAGAGCTCCCGGGTTCGATGCCCTGGCGCGCTTTGGGGTTCCTGAGCGGCGACCATGTTGGGTCGCCTGTCGTTGCTCCACACA
>NZ_MDDT01000077.1:0-2488 GCF_001854815.1 Mesorhizobium sp. LCM 4576 | reverse complement strand
TTCCTGTTCTTCGACAACATCCAGGAAGCCTGCGAGCTTGGCTTCGAGGTCTACGACTTCTCGGTCGGCGACGAGCCCTACAAGCGGCTCTGGTGCGATATCGAGGTCCAGCATTTCGAGGTGCTTGCGCCGCTGACGCTGAAGGGCCGGGTGCTGGCGACAGGGCTGCGACAAGGCGCGCGGGCGAAGGCTTTCATCAAGAACAATCCGACCGTCTGGAAGCTGACCAAGATGCTGCGTCGCAAGGCTGCCGGGCAGGCAGCACCTGTCGCGGTCGAAGACGACAGCTAGGCCTGGTCAGAGGCGCACAATCACCGCAGCGGGCGATGCCGGCAAGCGGGCCGAGACCCTGAGGGGACTCGGCGGAACCGCTCTATTTCCTACGCCGCCTGAACGATCTCGACCAATTCAACGTCGAACACAAGGTCCTTTCCGGCCAACGGATGATTGCCGTCGAGCTTGACGCTGGAATCGTCCACGCCGACGACCGTTACTTGCATGGGTCGTCCCTCGCGGGTGCGGGCCTGCAATCGGGTGCCGATATCGACGTTGATGTTGTCCGGCACGCTTGTGCGGTCGATGGTTACGACCGCCTCGGGGCGATGCGGGCCGTAGGCGGCGTCGGCGGGGACGGTGACGGTGCTTTTCGCGCCGACCTCCATGCCCTCGACATGGGTTTCGAGGCCAGGAATTACCTGTCCTTCACCCAGTGTAAACTGCAACGGTTCACTGCCGGAAGAATCGAATTGGGTCCCGTCGACCAGACGCCCAGTGTAGTTGATGCGTACGGTGTCGCCGTTCTTGGCCTGTGTCATAACAGCCATCCTTTGGGAGTTTTGAGGGACCGGCTTAGGGTTCACGGTCCCGCTCTCGACCATCCCACGCACGAAATGCGCAGCGCGAAGCACCAAAACTAGGTGCCTCGCCGCCGATGTAAAGTACAGGAGTCGTAGAGAAATGCCCGGTTCGCTCTTGCAGCTAAGAACGGCCCGGGCTGAGCCGTGTCCGATTCGCCGCGGCCCCGGCCTCCAGCCTTACGCGGCCGACCGGCGTCCGGGCAATGGATCCCCCGGTTCATGGCCGACCGGTGTGACCAGCGTGACGTCCGGATAGCCGTTCTCGATCAGCTTCACCGCGGCCTGCGTCACCTGATCGTCGGCTTCCAGCATCGACAGGAAGACTTCGGTGCCGTCGCCGACCAGGCGGCTGATGCCCTGCGCATCGGCCGGGCCGCATTCGACCACGACGAGGTCGTAGGCCGTGGTCAGTGACTGCATGATGATGGGCAGCCGGTCGGCGGCGCGCATAGCGCGGACCGGATCGGCGGTGCCGACCGGAATGACATGCGCATCCGAATAGAGATCGGGATGGATGACGTCGCTGAACTGCGCCTCGGAAGCGAGCAGATTGGTGATGCCCGGGAACAGGCTCGAGTCCAGCATCGGCCGCGACGCCGCACCCGATGCAGTGAGATCGAGCAGCAGCACGCGCAGACCGGCGTCGGATACTTCGCGCGCCACGAGCACGGCGGACGCGGCCGCCTCGTCGCCTTCCGGCGACACGAAGATCGCCCGCGCGGCGCCTGAGGCGATCAGCTTCTCAGCAGCCTTCTCGATATCGATCTCGCCGAGCCTGGATTGCCTTGGTTCAGGCATAGATTCGCTCGGCTCGGAGGCGTTCACTGCGCTTGCGCGATCCTCGGCCAGCTCGTTTTCGGCCGGTCTCGGCAGCTCCGCTTCGGCGATCGAATGCCCTGCCACGGCCTCCTCGTAAGGCGCGAAAGCCCGACCCTCATCATGCACCTCGGCGACCATGGGTTCCGCCCTGGCTGCCGCAGGCATCGCCACTTGCTCGATATCGGTGAAGCGGGCGCCGGTGGCCGGGCGCATGGCGCGGCCGGAAAACAGCTCCGCCAGCAGCGTGCCGATCGCCATCAGCAGCAGCGAAGCGGCGGCGGCAGCACCGGTGATCGGCCCGATCTTCGGGAAGTAGGGTTGGGACGGCACCTGGGCGCTTGCGATCAGGCTCGCCGCGACGGGCGAGTATTTGCGGTCCCTGCGCGAGGCCACCGCATTGTAACTTGCCATATAGGATTCAAGCTGTTGGCGTTGGACGTTAGCATCGCGCTGCAGGGCGTCCAGCTGCACCTGCTGCTCGCCGGCGCGCGCCGAGGCGGCCTTCAGCGTGTTGACGTCGGCAACCAGTTGATCCTCGCGTGCCTTGGCCGTCTGAGCCTGTGCCGACAGGCCCCGGATGATCTTTTGCGCCTCATTGCGAATCTGACCGTCGAGGTCGGCAAGCTGCGACTTCAGCGCACGAATACGCGGATGGTTGTCGAGCAAAGTCGTGGAAAGGTCGGCAATGTTGGCCCTGAGCTCCACCTGGCGCTCGCGCAGGCGCTGGATCAGCTCCGAGGACAGGACCTCCGGCACGCTGTCCAGCGAACCGCCATTCTGCAGCGCCCGGCGCACGCTCTCGGCACTCGCCT
>NZ_MDDT01000076.1:0-3106 GCF_001854815.1 Mesorhizobium sp. LCM 4576 | reverse complement strand
AAAGGAGATCGCCGACAAATTGCGCCAAGGCTATCTGCGCGACCCCGACGTTTCGGTCGAAATCGACCGCTACCGGCCGATCTTCGTCATGGGCGAAGTGGGCGCTGCCGGCCAGTATTCCTATGTGCCGGGACTCACGGTGCAAAAGGCGGTCGCCATTGCCGGCGGTTTCACRCCGCGCGCCAATCAGGAGAGCGTCGACATCACCCGCGACATCAACGGCAAGGTGATGACCGGACGGGTGCTGACATCCGATCCGCTCCTGCCTGGCGACACCGTCTATGTCCGCGAACGCCTGTTCTGAAAATCCGTCGTGGCGGTGAATCTCAGGATCGTCCACTGCTTCCGCTCACCTGTCGGAGGAATCTTCCGGCACGTGCGCGACCTGACCGAGGCGCAGGTCGCCGCCGGCCATGCGGTGGGCATCGTCTGCGACTCGACGACCGGCGGCGACTACGAGGAGCGGCTGTTCGAGGCGATGAAGGACAGCCTCGCGCTCGGCATCCATCGCACGCCGATGCAGCGTCATGTCGGGCCGGGCGACCTCGCCTCGGCCTGGCGCACCTATCGAATCATCAAGGAATTGCGGCCGGACGTGCTGCATGGGCATGGCGCCAAGGGTGGCGCCTATGCCCGGCTGTTCGGCTCACTGTTGCGGGTTTCAAGGTCTMGCGTGGCCCGCCTTTATTCGCCGCATGGCGGCTCCCTCCACTATGACGAAACGACGGCGACGGGAAAGCTGTTCTTCGGCCTGGAGCGCTTCATGGCGCGCTTCACCGACTGCCTGCTGTTCGTTTCCGACTATGAGCGCAACACCTATCGCCGCAAGGTCGGCGAGCCGCCCATACCCAACACGCTTGTCTACAACGGCCTGCGCGCAGCCGAATTCGAACCGGTGACGACGGCGGCGAATGCCGCCGATTTTCTATACATCGGCATGATGCGCGACCTGAAAGGCCCGGATATCTTCATCGACGCCCTGGCCTTGGYCGGCAGCGCGTTGGGCCGTCCGTTGAGCGCCGTGATGGTCGGYGACGGCGACGACCTGCCGCGCTACCACGCACAAGTGGAGCGACTCGGGCTGAAGAGTCATGTCCGATTCCTGCCGCCCATGCCGGCGAGACAAGCTTTCGCTCTGGCCGGGTTGATCGTTGTGCCGTCCCGGGCGGAGGCGATGCCCTATATCGTGCTCGAGGCTTTGGCCGCCGGCATGCCGATGATCGCGACCGCGGTCGGCGGCATTCCGGAAATCTTCGGCGACGGCTCCCCTGCCCTCATCCGGCCGGATCCCGCGCAGCTCGCAGGCAAAATGGAAACAGTGTTCGGCGACCGCGACACGTACCGCAAGGCGATGCCGCAGACGGACGAGCTCAAGGCCCGGTTCGGAGCCGATGTGATGGCCGCCGAGATCGAGAAGGCCTATTTCGCCGCGCTGAACAAATAGCCGCGGCCGGCCCGACAGCTTCAAAACCACCGGTTGTTTCAAGTCTTTCTTAGCTCTCTTTTGCTATGCCGTTTCGCGAAGCTCGCGGACAGTTCCCATGAATGAGATCGRCCCCGCGCGCCGCTTTTCCATGGATGCGGTGCGCAATTACGATGCTCCCGCCGATGGCGGAAAGCCCGGCGGCATCAACGATGTGGCGCGCCAGGTCGCCTCGCAATACCGGCGCGATACGATGTCGCCGATCATGGTCAGCGGCGTGCTGCGCATGGTCGAGTTCGCGGTGCTCTTCCTGTCGGGGCTCGGCGTCTATTTCTACTATGTCGGCTTTTTCAGCTATCTGGCTTGGCAATATCCGCTGGCGATCGCGGCGACGTCGTTCCTGGCCGTGGTGCTGCTCGACGTCACCGACAGCTACCAGATCGCGGCGCTGATGCGCCCGCTTGCCAATTTCGGGCGGGTGCTGCTTGTCTGGGCCGGCAGTTTCGCGCTGATGGCACTCACAGCATTCGCCATCAAGGCGTCGGAAGACTATTCGCGGCTGCTGTTCGGCACCTGGTTCGTGGTCGGTTTCGCGCTGGTCTTCGGCCTGAGACTGGTGATGTCCAGGCTCATTCGCCGCTGGGCGCGCGACGGCCGTATGGAGCGCCGTGCCGTCATCGTCGGCGGCGGCAAGGCGGCCGAGCAGTTGATCCGCTCGGTCGAGAAGCAGCCTTACAACGACATCCGCATCTGCGGCATCTTCGACGACCGCAACGACAAGCGCTCGCCGCCGATCGTCGCCGGCTATCCGAAGCTCGGAACGATCTCGGAGCTCATCGAATTCGCCCRCATCGCGCGCATCGACATGCTGATCGTGTCGCTGCCGCTGACCGCCGAATCGCGCGTCTTGCAGCTTCTGAAGAAGCTCTGGGTGCTGCCGGTCGACATCCGGCTCTCGGCGCATTCGAACGCGCTGCAGTTCCGGCCGCGCGCCTACTCCTATATCGGCTCAGTGCCGATGCTCGACATCTTCGACAAGCCGATCAACGACTGGGATTCGGTCGCCAAGCGCGCCTTCGATATCGTCTTCTCGCTTGTCGGCATCATTCTCTTCTCGCCGGTGATGCTCGCCACCGCGATCGCCATCAAGCTCGACAGCAGGGGGCCGGTGCTGTTCAAGCAGAAGCGGCACGGCTTCAACAACGAGATCATCGAGGTCTACAAGTTCCGCTCGATGTATGCCGACCGGTCCGACCCGACAGCCAAGCAGACAGTGACCAAGAACGATCCGCGCGTTACCCGCGTCGGCCGCTTCATCCGCAAGACCTCGATCGACGAGCTGCCGCAGTTCTTCAACTCGCTCTTCGGCTCTCTGTCGCTGGTCGGGCCGCGYCCGCATGCCATTGCCGCGCAGTCGCACAACCTGCTCTACAACGAGGTGGTCGACGGCTATTTCGCCCGCCACAAGGTCAAGCCGGGCGTCACCGGCTGGGCGCAGATCAACGGATGGCGCGGCGAGATGGACACCAATGAAAAGATCCGCATGCGCACCGAATACGACCTCTATTACATCGAGAACTGGTCGATGCTGTTCGACCTGCGCATCCTGTTCCTGACGCCGGTCCGCCTGCTCAACACGGAAAACGCCTATTGAGCGCCATCGCCCATGAGCTGCCGCCGCGG
>NZ_MDDT01000075.1:0-9496 GCF_001854815.1 Mesorhizobium sp. LCM 4576 | reverse complement strand
GGAAGGTGCTCGACGACAAGCGCCGCGCCGGCGAGCGCATCCTGTTCGAGGGCGCGCAAGGCACGCTGCTCGACATCGACCACGGCACCTATCCCTTCGTCACCTCGTCCAACACCGTGGCGGGCCAAGCGGCAGCCGGTTCCGGCGTCGGCCCCGGCGTCATCGGCTACGTGCTCGGCATCACCAAGGCCTACACGACGCGCGTCGGCGAGGGACCGTTCCCGACCGAGCAGAAGAACGAGATCGGCGAGTTCCTCGGCACGCGCGGCCACGAATTCGGCGTCGTCACCGGACGCAAGCGGCGCTGCGGCTGGTTCGATGCGGTGCTGGTGCGTCAGGCCGTCGCCGTCAACGGCATCAAGGGCATCGCGCTCACCAAGCTCGACGTGCTGGACGGGCTCGACGAGATCAAGGTCTGCACCGGCTACCGGCTCGACGGCGAGACGATCGATTACCTGCCGGCCAGYCAGGGC
This sequence comes from Mesorhizobium sp. LCM 4576, assembly GCF_001854815.1. NCBI lineage: Bacteria > Pseudomonadati > Pseudomonadota > Alphaproteobacteria > Hyphomicrobiales > Phyllobacteriaceae > Mesorhizobium > Mesorhizobium sp. LCM 4576. Next base: position 9,023 of record NZ_MDDT01000075.1, on the reverse strand, counting down.
GCGCAAGCGCGGGTCGAACCCATCTACGAGACCCTCGAAGGCTGGAAGGGAACCACGGCCGGCGCCAGAAGCTGGAACGATTTGCCGGCGCAAGCCGTCAAGTATGTCCGCTATATCGAGGAGCTGATCGGCGCCCCGGTGGCGCTGCTCTCCACCAGCCCCGAACGGGACGACACAATACTTGTGACCGACCCGTTTCAAGACTAGTTTCGCAGCCCTTCCCGGCGCTATGGCTGATTTGCGGCCGGCGGGAAAAAGAATGCAGGTCACCTGACGCATGGCAGATTTCGTTAGTGTTCTGAAAAAGCAGCTCGAGAAGAAGGGGGATCCTTCGTTCGAGGTGCGCAAGCAGATATACGACGGTGCCCGCGCGGTGCTGGCGAAGAAGCTCGCCGAATATTCCCCGCCGCTGGCACCCGATGTCGTCAGCAAGCAGAAGCGCTCGCTGGAAGACGCCATCTCCAGCGTCGAGCGCGACTATGTCAAACGCGTTCCGGCCGAGGATCCGCTGGCGGAACTGGAGCATATCTTCTCTTCCATCGACCGCAACAGGAACCAGCCGAACCACTCCCGCCAGCCGGCGGCGCCTGTGGCTGCGAAGCCGGATCCGTTCAAATCCGAACCGTTCAAGCCGGCGGCCCCGCCCGCCAGGACGGAACCGAGCTGGCAAAGCGCGCCGAAGGCGGAGCCCGCGCCGCAGGACCCTGCGAAGGCCGAGCCAGCCTGGCAGAACACGGCAAGGACCGAGCCAAGCTGGCAGGCAGCGCCGAAGGCGGAGCCTGCCTGGCAGAAGGCGACGCCGCCGATGCCATCGCCGCGCGAAGACGATGTGGGCGTGGCCGGCATGGACGATGCCGACGATGGCGGCGATGTCTTTGCCAGCGATGAGCAGCCGGCCGACACCTTCCAGCGCCTGCGGCCACAGCCGCAGGAGCGCAAGCGCGGCTATGGCGGCTTGATCGCCGCTCTCATCGCGCTCCTGGTGCTGGCGGGCGGCGGCTACGGCATATGGCTGAACAAGAACGCGTTCGGCTCGCTCTTCGGCCTTGGCGGCGGCAGCAAGACGGTCTCGACCGAGCCTCTGGTGAAGCCGGCTCCGGCCAAGCCCGCCACCGAGACGGCCGCCGCGCCGGCCCCCGCCGCCAGCGAGCCCGCGGAGACGACCAAGTTCACACAACGCCTGACGCCCGAGGGCAAGGAGACCGATCCCGGCCCCGCCGGCGGACAGGCCACGATCGGCGAGGGCGAATCCGTCGCGGCGCTGACGTCGCGGCCGCCGGCCGCGCCGACAACGGCGCCAGCGACGACCCCGCCTGCTGTGGCCACGCAAACGCCTGGCGCGCCTGCCGGAGGAACAGCGCCGGCGACCGACGCGGCCAATCCGACCCCGCCGGCGGCCGGAACCGCACCGCCAGCGGCAGGCGCCACGCCGCCCGCGGCTGGAGCAACGCCGCCGGCCGCAGGCACGACGCCGCCCGCGCCGGCGACCGCCGAGGCGACCGTGCCGGTCGGGCAGAAGGCGATCTTCTATGAGGAGCGCACGAGCACCCAGCAGGGCACGGCCGAGCCCGGCAGCATCGTCTGGTCGCTGGTGCAGGAATCGCCCGGCGGCGACCTGCCGCCGGAACCGGCGATCCGCGCCGAGGCGACGATCCCCGGCAAGAACATCCAGTTGCGCATGACGATCCGGCGCAACACCGACCAGACCTTGCCGGCCAGCCACATCATCGAGATGATCTTCCTGACGCCGGAAGGGTTTGACGGCGGCGGCGTCGATAACATCCTGCGCATAGCCATGAAGAGCTCCGAGCAGGATGCCGGCAGCCCGCTGATCGGCATTCCGGCCAAGATCGCCGACGGCTTCTTCCTCGTCGCGCTCAACGACACCAAGGCGGACGAGGACGCCAACCTGACGCTGCTTCGAGGCCAGGACTGGATCGACGTGCCGGTGGTCTACAAGACCGGACGCCGCGCGCTGCTGACCATGGAAAAGGGCATCCCGGGCGAGAAAGTGTTCGACGAGGCGCTGAAGGCCTGGGCGACGAAGACGTCGGGGTGAGGGGCAGCGGCGGTTTAAGCCGCCGCCGCTCAGAAGCCCTGAAACAGCATGTCGAGCGCGGCGACGATCTCGTCGTGGTGGCTTATGAGGTTGGTTCGATTTTCACCGAGTTCGGTCGCAGCCACTGTCGCGATCAGGTGAGTAGCCATCACCATCTTGCGCCCATTGATCTCGAAGACCGGATGCAGCTTGCGCATCGGCGAAGGCGTCGAGGTCAGCGACAGAAGCGGAACGACGACCCTAGTCTTGAAGTGGTCGAGCAGGCCGGATTGAACATCGAGCAAATAGCCGCCTTCGATGCCGCTGGCGAAGACGTCGTAGCGCGCCATCAGAATTGCCGATGCTCGGCGAGCGGGATGCCATGCTTGTCGACATAGTCGTTCCAGGCCTCCATCGTCGCACGGTTCTCAAGCTTCCACAGCCGCGTTTTCTCCGCAGCAACCGCTTCCGCTATACCGGCTTCCGCGGCACGCGAGACATTCACGTTGAACCCCTTGGCTTCCGCCATAAGTTGAGAATCGATCGACAGATTAGCCGGTTGACGGACCGCGTTCGCTGCTATCTTGCGCATGATGGCGTCCTCATTATGCGCATATCTTATGCGCACGGTACCGCCTTTGCAATGAACGCGGTATTACCCCTCCATCTCCTCCCGCAGCATCTCCAGCTCCAGCCACTCTTCCTCGAGTGCGGCAAGCGTCGTGCGCTCCTTGTCGAGCGCGGCGATGGTCTTCTGGAACGAGACGGGATCGCGCTCGTAGAAGGCGGGGTCGGCGATGTTGTTCTCCAGCCGCGAGATCGAGGCCGTCACCGCCTCGATCTTCTTCGGCAGGGAGTCCAGCRCGAACTTCTGCTTGAAGGAGAGCTTTTTCGCTGGACCCTTGGGTGCTGTCTGTTCGGCTTTCGGCGAAGCCTCGGCGGTCTCGGCCTTCGACCTTGCCTTGCGGTCTTCTAGCTTCGAGCCGCCGCGCTGCGCCAGCATGTCGGAATAGCCGCCGGCATATTCGATCCAGCGGCCGTTGCCCTCTGGCGCGATCACGCTGGTGACGGTGCGGTCGAGGAAGTCGCGGTCGTGGCTGACCAGGATCACCGTGCCGGCAAAGCCCGCGACCAATTCCTGCAGCAGTTCCAACGTCTCCATGTCGAGATCGTTGGTCGGCTCGTCGAGCACCAGAAGGTTCGCCGGCCGCGCCAGAACGCGGGCCAGCAGCAGCCGCGCCCGCTCGCCGCCGGAAAGCTCGCGCACCGGCGTGCGCGCCTGCTCGGGCTTGAACAGGAAATCCTTCATGTAGGAGACGACATGGCGCTGCTCGCCATTGACGAGCAGGTTCTCGCCGCGCCCGTCGGTCAGGTAGTGCGCCAGCGTCTCCTGCGGGTCGACGGCCTCGCGTTTCTGATCGAGCGTCGCGATCTCGAGATTGACACCGAGCCGCACGGTGCCGGCATCCGGCGCCAGCTCTCCGGTCARCATCTTCAGCAATGTCGTTTTGCCCGCGCCGTTCGGGCCGACCAGGCCGACGCGGTCGCCGCGCTGGATGCGGGTCGAGAACCCTTTGACCACGGTGAGGTCGCCAAAGCTCTTGTCGATGGCCTTGGCTTCRATCACCAGCTTGCCGGATTCGGCGGCGTCRCTCGCCACCATGGTGGCGGTGCCCTCGGCGCCGCGATGGCTGCGGAAGCGCTGGCGCATGGTCTGCAATTCGCCGAGCCGGCGCATGTTGCGCTTGCGCCTGGCGGTCACGCCGTAGCGCAGCCAGTGCTCCTCGCGCACGATCTGGCGGCCGAGCTTGTGCTGCTCGCGCTCCTCCTCCTCCAGCACCTGGTCGCGCCACTCCTCGAAATGCGCGAAGCCCTTGTCCAGGCGCCGCGTCTGGCCGCGGTCGAGCCAGACGGTGGCGCGCGAGACGCGCTCGAGAAAGCGGCGGTCGTGCGAGATCAGGATCACCGCGGAAGAGGTGCGGGCAAGCTCTTCTTCCAGCCACTCGATGACCGAGAGATCGAGATGGTTGGTCGGCTCGTCGAGCAAAAGGATGTCGGGCTCGGGCGCCATGACACGGGCTAGCGCAGCGCGGCGCGCCTCGCCGCCTGAAAGATCGTTCGGCCGCTCCTCGCCGGTGAGGCCGAGATGTTCCATCAGATAGGTGGCGCGATGCGGATCGTCGGCCGGGCCGAGGCCGGCTTCGACATAGGCGCGCACGCTGGCGAAACCGTCCATGTCGGGCATCTGCGGCAGATAGCGGACCGTGGCCGAGGGTTGGCGGAAGACCTCGCCGTCCTGCGGCTCGATCATGCCGGCGGCGATCTTGAGCAGCGTCGACTTGCCCGAGCCATTGCGGCCGACCAGCGCGATCTTCTCGCCGGCGGATGCGCTGAGCGCCGCGCCGTCGAGCAGCGGCGTGCCGCCGAAGGTCAGTTTAATGCCGTCGAGGTTGAGGAGTGGCGGCGCCATATCAGCTTTCTGGAAGAGGATAAGGGTGGGCCAGAAGCAGCGCCCGGCCGCGCTCCAGCGCGATGCCGAGCCGCCCTTTGACCTCGTTTGATATAGTGAGCGAGGAGCCGAACGCCACCTCGACGCGGTCGAGCGGCCATTTGGCGCCGGTCACAGTCAGGCCGCCAAGCTCGGAGAAGCCGAGCACCGAAAACAAGGTGCCCTCATCATAGTCGAAGCTCGATTTGCCGGGCAGGATCGGAACGCCTTCCTGCGCGCCGCTCGTCAGCAGCACCCGCGTGCCGGCGGCGGCCAGCCGCACGGCCAGCGCCAGATGCAGGACGGCATGGTCGGCGCGCTTGCCGCCAAAGGCTCCGGCCAGCACCAGGCTGGTGGCGCCGCGCTGAAGCGCTTCCGCTATGGCGAGCTCTCCGTCGGTCATGTCCTTCTCGGCCGGGAAGACTTTTCGCGGAACGGCGGCGAGATCATCCGGCAGGTTGGCCGGCACCGAATCGAAATCGCCAACCCAGAGTTCCGGGACGATATCCAGCAAGCGGGCATGGCCGATGCCGGCGTCGGCGGCGATGACGCGCGAGCCAGTGATCTGGCGTTCGAGCCGGGGCGTGCGGATGAGTTCGCCGCCAAGCAGGATGGTGAATGTGCCCATGGGCGTCGCCCTTACCAGCCCACCGGGCGAAACGGAAGCCGGATGCAGTGCGCTTCGGTTGCGAACCCTGCCGGCGAACATTAGCTGCCCGGCAAAACTTCCGCTTGCGCGCCGCTTCGGCCGGGCCTATCTGTCGAAACGCTCTAACGGGGTGCCGGACGTGATCCGGCTGAGAGGCGATCAAGCCAACCCGCTGAACCTGATCCGGTTTGTACCGGCGGAGGGATTAGACGTTTCGGACCATCCGGCGCCTCAATTCCTTGTCACTCGAACGAAGGAGGCGCCGATGCGCGCAATGCTGTCCAATCTCATTCTCGCAACCGGCCTTGTTGCGCTTCTGGCGGGCGTCGCGCCTGCCGAGGCCAAGGACAAGCTCACCGTCTATACTTATGAAAGCTTCACCGCCGATTGGGGACCCGGACCGGCCGTGAAGAAGGAATTCGAGGCCGAATGCGGCTGCGATCTCGAATTCGTCTCGGTGGCCGACGGTGTGGCGCTGCTCAACCGCGTCAAGCTCGAAGGCGCCGGCACCAAAGCCGATGTCGTGCTTGGCCTCGACACCAATCTGACGGCGGACGCGAAGGCGAGCGGCCTCTTCGCGCCGCATGGCGAAGTCTCCGGGATCAATGTGCCCGGAGGCTGGAGCGACGACACTTTCGTGCCCTTCGACTATGGCTATTTCGCCGTCGTCTACGACACGCAGAAGCTGAAAGTCCCGCCGAAGAGCCTGAAGGAGCTGGTGGAAGGCAGCGGCACCGACAAGATCGTCATCCAGGATCCGCGCACCTCGACGCCCGGCCTTGGCCTGCTTTTGTGGGTGAAGTCTGTCTATGGCGACAAGGCGCCGGAAGCCTGGGCCAAGCTCAAGACCAAGGTCCTGACGGTGACGCCGGGCTGGAGCGAGGCCTATGGCCTGTTCACCAAGGGCGAGGCTCCGATGGTGCTCTCCTACACCACCTCGCCGGCCTACCACATGGTGGCCGAGAACACCGAGCGCTACCAGGCGGCCTCCTTCGAGGAGGGCGAATACCTGCAGATCGAGGTTGCCGGCATCACCACGGCCGGCGCGAAGAACCCGCTGGCGCAGAAATTCATCGCCTTCATGACCGGACCGAAGTTCCAGGACGTCATTCCGGAGACCAACTGGATGTTCCCGGCCGGCAAGACCGACAAGCCGCTCAACCCGGCCTTCGACAAGCTGGTGAAGCCGACCAAGACCTTGCTGTTCAGTCCTGAGGAAGTGGCGGCCAACCGCAAGGCCTGGGTGGATGAGTGGCTGGCGGTGATGAGCAAGTAGGGCTGCGATGCTTGCGCCAAGGCCCCCCTCTCTGTCCTGCCGGACATCTCCCCCTCAAGGGGGGAGATTGGCTGTCACGCCGACTTTCGCCAATCTCCAATGCTGCAGGACTAAGCGGGGCGTCGAAGCTGCTAATCTCCCCCCTAGAGGGGGAGATGGCCGGCAGGCCAGAGGGGGGCGCGAAGGAACGCGGCGTTCGCTGAATCTCAACAAGGTGCAGCGTGCACGCCACGCGTGACTCCCGCATAACCGCTGGCGTCATCGCTCTTGCAGCAATCGCCATCCTCATCGGCGGCGCCTTCGCCGGCCTCGCCATCGAAGGCGCGCATGACCTCTCCGGCGCTGCCGCCGCCTTCGACAGCTATCTCTTTCGCGTCGCCCGCTTCACGCTTTGGCAGGCGGCTCTCTCGACGCTCCTGTCGGTCGCGCCGGCGCTGCTCGTGGCGCGCGCCTTGTCCCGGCATCCAGCCTTTCCCGGCCGCCGACTGATCCTGCAACTGTTCACCGTGCCGCTGGCATTGCCGGCAATCGTCGCCGCGCTCGGCATATTGGCGCTCTACGGTCGCGCCGGGTACTTTGCCGGCGTCTTCGCCGGGCTTGGCGGCGGAGAATGGCCCGGCATCTACGGCCTCTCCGGCATCCTGGTCGCGCATGTCTTCTTCAACCTGCCCTTGGCGACGCGCCTGTTCCTGGAGTCGCTGGGCACCATTCCCGCCGACCAGTGGCGACTGGCGAGCCAGCTTGGGATGAGCGCCCGCCCGGCCTTCCGGCTGATCGAATGGCCGGTGCTGCGCGCGGCCTTGCCGGGGATCGCCGGACTGGTCTTCATGCTCTGCATCACCTCCTTCACCATCGTGCTGACGCTGGGCGGCGGTCCGGCCGCGACGACGCTGGAGGTCGCCATCTACCAGGCGCTGCGCTTCGATTTCGATCCCGCGCGCGCCGTGGTGCTGACGCTGTTGCAGATCGCGCTGACCTTCATCGTGGTCGTCGCTCTCACGCGGCTCGGCGCCAACGCCGTCGGCGACGCCAATCTGCCGGTGGCGCCGCGCCGCTACCTTTCGGCGGGCCGCATGGAGAGCGTGCTGAATGGCGGCCTCATCGTGCTTGCCCTGCTGTTCGTCGCCGGACCGATGGCGGCGACGGTGGTTTCAGGTCTGGAGGCCGATCTCGGCCGATTGGCGGGCGAGGAGGCGGTGCGCCGCGCGACGCTCACCAGCGCGGGCCTTGCTTTGCTTGCGGCGCTGCTCAGCGTGACCTTGTCGCTGGCGCTGATCGCGGCGCGGCGCGCGCTGGCCCTGCGGCGCCGTGCCGGCAGCGCCATGTCGCTGCTCGAGCACGCCGCCGACACCGGAGCCGGCTTCGTGCTCGTCGTGCCGCCGATCGTGCTTGGCGCCGGCTGGTTCCTGGCGTTGCGCAGCATCACCGATGTCTTCGCCATCGCGCCGGTCATGGTCGTCGCCGTCAATGCGGTGATGGCCATGCCCTTCGCCATCCGCGCCATTCGCCCGGCCTATGATGCGGCGAGCGAACGCCATGAGCGGCTTTGCCTGGCGCTCGGCATATCCGGCTGGACCCGGCTCAGCCTGATCGACTGGCCGTCGCTGAGGCGGCCCTTGGCCACCGGATTCGCCTTCGCCATGGCGCTGTCGCTCGGCGATCTCGGGGTGATCGCGCTGTTCGGCAGCGATTCCGTACAGACCTTGCCCTATCTGCTTTTGGCGCGCATGGGCAGCTACCGGACCGCCGACGCCGCGGGACTCGCCTTGCTGCTCGGCCTCGTCTGCCTGATGCTGGTGGTCGTTGCTGACTGGCTGGGGCGGGAAGGAAAGTCATGACGACGACGATCGACGGCACCGCCGCGCATAAGGGCCTCACCGTCACGCTGGATGGTATCGCGTTCAGCTACGGCGAATCTTCCTTCCGCTTCGATGCCGAATTCGCGGCGGGCAGGATCACCGCCATCATGGGGCCGAGCGGTTCCGGCAAGTCGACGCTGCTCAATCTGATAGCCGGCTTCGAAACGCCCGATGCGGGCAGGGTGCTGATCGGCGGCATCGACATCGGCGACACGCCGCCTTCGGCGCGACCGGTGTCGATGGTGTTCCAGGAAAACAATTTGTTTGCCCACCTTTCGGTCGAAGCCAATGTCGGACTCGGCCGCTCGCCGTCGCTGAAACTCGGCGAGGCCGACCGCGTTGCCGTCGCCGAGGCACTGGCGCGTGTGGGCCTGGCGGGCAAGGAAAAGCGGCTGCCGCGCGAGCTTTCCGGCGGCGAGCGGCAGCGCGTGGCGCTGGCGCGGGTGCTGCTGCGCGACCGGCCGGTCTTGCTGCTCGACGAGCCTTTCGCATCGCTCGGCCCGGCGCTGCGCGAGGACATGCTCGATCTTGTCGCCGGCATCCATGCCGAACGCGAAATGACGGTGCTGTTCGTCACGCATCAGCCGGAGGATGCGCGCCGCATCGGCCAGGACGTGGCATTTCTCGATGAAGGCACGATCGCGGCGGCCGGGCCGGCCGACGATTTCTTCGACCGGTCTGGACCGGATGCGTTCAGGCGCTATATCGGCGAT
>NZ_MDDT01000074.1:0-6295 GCF_001854815.1 Mesorhizobium sp. LCM 4576 | reverse complement strand
CCGAAGATCGACAAGGGCGTTCTCGGCAAGAAGGTGGCCCTGGTCGTTGCCGATTCAGCCGCCAAGCCGAACAATGCGGTGCAGTCGCAGCAGACCTTCATCAACGACAACAAGATCATCGCCATGACGGGATCTACCTCTTCGGCAGTGGCGGTCGCACTCAACAAGTTCGCTCAGCGCGAGAAGATCCTCTATCTGGTGGCAATCTCCGGCTCCAACGATACCACCGGCAAGGACTGCGCGCGCTATTCGTTCCGCCAGTGCGTCTATGGAGAGACCTGCGCCAATGCGATCGGCCCGGTGCTGGTCAAGAATTTCGGCAAAGGCAAGAAGGCGGCCTTCATGACGCCTGACTATACCTACGGCCACACCGTCACCAAGTCGGTCAATGACTATCTCACATCCCAGGGCGGTTGGGAGATGGTCACCAACCAGGTTTCGCCGCTCGGAACGCAGGACTTCAGCCAGTATCTCACCAACATCGCCAATTCCGGCGCTGAGTTCATCGTCAACGTCAACTGGGGCCGCGATGCCGTGCTCTCGGTGCAGCAGGCAAAGCAGTTCGGCCTGACGCCAACCATGAAGATGGTGATCCCCTACCAGATTCCGTTTCTGGCAAAGGAAGTCGGCCCGGACCTGACCGAGGGGGTCTTCGCCRCCACAGACTTCTGGTGGACGATGGAGGACAAATATCCGCTTGCAAAGGCCTTCGTCGATGCCTTCCAGAAAAAATACGATTACCGCCCCGAATGGGGTGCGGAAAACGCCTACATGCAATTCGCCATCTGGGCGCGGATGGTCTCTGAAGCCGGCACTTTCTATCCGCCAGACGTCATCAAGCAGTATGAAAAAGGCGAGACCTTCCCCTCGATGGTCGGAGACGTCAAATTTCGGCCCGAGGACCACCAGCTCATCCGTCCCGTCGTCATCGTCAGCGGCAAGGCTGCCAAGGACATGAAGAACCCGGAAGACTTCTGGGAGGTCGTGGAGATCGTGCCCGGCGAAGGCCTGATGCAGAAGCCCGATGCCTTTGGGTGCCAGCTTGGTGACTACACCTGACGCTCACGAAAATCCTCTTCGCATCGCCGGCGCCAACAAGGATCGTCGCTGCGTCACGGCCAGCTCAAAAGTGCGCCAAGCAATGTCTTCGCGCACTGAGCTCTGGCCGACCGACAGTCGCGGGGCAGCCGGCGATGCGACAGCCAATTCGTCAACCTCAGTTCGGGCGACAGCGTGATCAATTGGGCTAACTTCCTATCGCAATGCTTCAACGGGCTGGTGCTTGGCGGGCTGCTGGCGCTGATTTCGTCCGGCCTGACGATCATCTACGGCACGCTTGGCGTCCTGAACCTGGCGCATGGCGCCATGTTCATGCTCGGCGGCTATGCCGGTTGGGTGGCCTATCAGTACACAGGCTCTTTCCTCGTCGCGCTGATTGCCGGTTCGGTCTTCGTCATGCTGGTCGGCGTGCTGATGGAGCGGCTGATCATTCGCTATTTCTACTCGCGCCCGCAGGAGGATCAGATCCTGGTTACCTTCGGTCTGGGCATCGTCTTCGTCGAGACGGTACGCTTCTTCTTCGGCAGTCTGTCCAAGACGGTGCCGCCGCCGGCGCTGTTCCAGGGCATCACCAATCTGGGTTTCATGGTTTATCCGACCTATCGCCTCGCCTCGCTCGGCATTGTCACGGCGGCGCTGCTGGCCCTCTATCTGGTCCTCTACCGCACCCGCCTCGGCATGATCGTGCGTGCCGGCATAGAGGACTCCGTCATGGTCGGATCGCTGGGGATCGACGTCTACAAGGTGTTCATGCTGGTGTTCGGCATCGGCGCCATGGCGGCTGGGTTCGCCGGCATCGTCAATGCGCCAGTGGTGTCGATCGCGCCGGACGTCGGCGAGGCAATCCTGGTCCAGACCTTCGTCGTGGTCGTCATCGGAGGTGTCGGATCATTCCCGGGTGCGGTGCTGGGCGGCCTCATCGCCGGCGAGATCATCTCCATCACCTCGATGTTCAACCCTGGCTATTCGTATGTCATGCTTTTCGTGGCGATGACCCTCGTGCTGGTATGGCGTCCCTACGGATTGCTTGGCACGGCAGGCCGCGAGTGAACGCAATCCGCTCATGAACCAGAAACATCCCTTTCTCGTCGAGGTGCTGACGGCGATCGCGTTGATCGCCGCACCGTTCATCCTGCCGCACTTCGGCTTCGCACCGACCACCATCAACCGCATCCTGATCTGGGGGCTGTTCGGGCTCGGGTTCGACATCCTTTTCGGCTATACTGGCCTGCTTTCCTTCGGTCAGTCCGCCTTCTTCGGTACCGGCGGCATGTTCGCTGCCTACCTATTGACCGAGCTGGACTTTCCCTACGTCATGGTGGCGATCATCGTCGGCGCCATCGTCGCCGGCCTTGTCGGCTACCTCGTTGGGCTGGTCGCGCTCAGGCGGACCGGCATCTATTTCGCCATGATCACCGTAGCGATTTCGGAAGTCTTCTTTTTCGTCGAATTCAACCCGCTTTCTCGCTACACCGGAGGCGAGAACGGCCTGCCGGGGGTCCCGACGCCGAGCGTATTCCTTGGGTTCACCACGCTGACGTTCCATTCCGACAGGGCCATGTATGCTTTCCTGGCGTTCTGGTATTTCGTCGGCTTGGTCGCGGCGCTTCGCATCGTGCACTCCCCGGTTGGGGCGATCCTTTCTGCCATCCGCGACAATCCGCAGCGCGCGGCGGCACTCGGGCACAACATCCACGCCTATAAACACGCTGCCTTCGTGGCAGCCGCGATCTACGCCGGTTTCGCCGGCGGCCTGCTTGGCGTCATGCAGGGATTCATGCCGCCGGACGCTTTCATGTTCGACACTTCCGGCCAACTCGTGATGCAAACCGCAATAGGCGGAGCCGGGTCGTTGTTCGGGCCGCTGATCGGCGCGACGGTGTGGCTTTTCCTCAGCGATTTTTTCCAGAACACACTCCATTTGGGTGCGACATGGAAGCTGGTGCTCGGCATCGTTTTCGTGCTGCTGGTCGTGTTTCTGAGGCGCGGCATCGTCGGCGGAATTGCGGATCTCTACCGCATGGCTAAAGGCGCAAAGAAATCGGCGGAGCCGGCCGGGAACCCGGCGGCTGCCTCGGTGATCACGCCGGCCGCCACCGAGCCGATGCTGTCGCCAGCCCGTCCGACGCACCGCGCTCCCGGCCCTATCCTTCGGGCTACAGGGTTGAGCAAGCGCTACGGTGGCCTGATGGCCAACAGCGATATTGATTTCACGATCAATCATGGGGAAATCCGCGGTATCATCGGACCCAACGGCGCCGGTAAAAGCACGTTCTTCAAAATGCTTACCTGCGAGGTCCCGCCAAGCTCGGGCAAGATCATGTTCGAGGACCGTGATATTACCGGCATGAGCGTGACGGACGTCTGCCAACTCGGACTGACCAAAAGCTACCAGATCAACCAGCTCTTCGATCGGCTGACGGTCCGTCAAAATCTCACGATTGCTGCTCTCGGCGAAATCCGAGGCAAATTCAGACTGGACCTTTTCCGCAATATCCTCAAAATCCCTGGCCTTGCCGAGCAGGTGGAGCGTACGCTGGCTCTGGTCAACCTGATGCACCGCGTAGACACGCCGGTTTCGGAACTTGCCTATGGCGAGAAGCGGCGGCTGGAGATCGGGCTAGCGCTTGCGACGTCRCCGAGCCTGCTGTTGCTGGACGAGCCGCTTGCCGRCATGAGCCCGAGCGAACGCATCGAGACGGTGGCGCTGTTGAAGTCGATCGCGCGCGGTCGCACGATGATCATCATCGATCACGACATAGATTCCCTGTTCGAACTGGTCGAAACGGTCACTGTCCTGCAAGAGGGCCGCGTGCTCGTTCATGGCACCCCAAAGGAGATCAAATTCAATCCACGGGTTCAGGAAGCCTATCTCGGCGGCGTCCACGGAGAGATGGCATGAGCCTTCTCGAAGTCAAAGGACTGAATAGCTACTATGGGGACAGCCATATTCTGTTCGACGTGTCGCTACGCGTGGAGAAGAACGAGGTTGTCGCGCTTCTCGGCCGCAATGGCGCCGGCAAGTCCACGACCCTCAAGAGCCTGATGGGTGTCGTCACGCCGCGCTCAGGCAGCGTCAGGCTGGGCGGCGAGGAACTGGCAGGCAAAACGGCGCATAGCATCGCCCGGCTCGGCATGCAGCTGGTGCACGAGGAGCGGCGTATTTTCGGCAGCCTGAATGTTGAGGAGAACCTGATCCTCGCCGGCCTGACAGCTGAGAACAGGTGGCCCCTCGACAGGATTTACGAGATGTTTCCGCGTCTGAAAGAGCGGCGCGCCAGCCGCGGAACCGACCTCTCCGGGGGCGAACAGCAGATGCTGGCGATCGCCCGCGCGCTCATACGTGACCCGAAGATCATACTGCTCGACGAGCCATTCGAAGGGCTTGCGCCGGTCATCGTCCAGGATCTCGTCAAAGCCTGTCGCGAACTTGCGGATGCCGGGCGGACCATGGTCCTGGTGGAACAGAATCTTGCCGCGACGCTGACGCTTGCAGAGCGCGTTTATGTCATCAACAACGGGCACATCGCCCAGGAGTGGACGGCCGCCGAGATCAAGGCCAGGCCGGAACTCCTGCAACGCTATCTCGGCGTTTGATGGGAGCTGTCCCAGCAAGTTGCGGAAAGCCAATTCGCTCGCCCGTTGCGTTAACGCGAGTTTCCCAACAAGCCGCAAAGGCCTGGCGCCCCAGGCGCGGGCCCTTGGCGTGGTCTTCTTTGGAAAGCAGGCCAGCTGTCTATTGTCTATCCAAAGGCCTGGCCAATCAGATGACAGCGGAAATTCTCCTTCCTGCTGCAATTCCATTCAATAGTCCCGAATAGCGACGAGACGGYTGCCTCGGATAGTGGCCACCACGAGCCGGCCGTTCGGAGGGTATTTCGGCAATGCAGCCGCCTGATCCTCTATGGTTGCGCCATCGATTTCGCACAACGCGCCCCCGAGCAGCCAGTTCTGACCAGTCCTGTCGCCCACCACAGCTATGTAATCGCCGTCGGCCGGGTAACCCATCAAACCTATCTGCTCATATTCTTCCAATTCGCGCATGTGAGTTTACATCCCTCCAAACGACATCGTTTCAAAATCTATGGATGGCAAGATCCCGCGCCTGTCGTGCGCGGCCCGGCACCACCCCAACGGGTGCCGGGCCGCAAGGAAGTGCCCGCGCGGTCGCACTTCCTCGATACAGGCCTGATGGATCATCAAGAGCTGCTCGACCGAGGCATCGACGACTCGTTGGCGCAAGCCACGAGCGCAAGCTGTCGCGTGGCTCCGGCTTGTTGCCGGGCTTGAGACAGCCATACGGCTCTATGCTCCTGAGCAAGACCTCTCATGGCCGAGCGCGCCGCGGGGGTGATTTCGTACGCGCCGCAAAAAGCGCATTGGAATTCTGCCTGCCGGTGCGCCAGATCGGCTTCCAGGGCGGCTCCCTCACAAATCGGGCAAGTTGATGGATAGTATTTACGGCCTTTGTCAAACGGCAAAACGTTCATTCGCGGGCACCGCCTTTTTTCGGCATTAAGTTCTGTCATACACTTGYGCACCCTCCGGAGGCCCAGCGGCTGCATGGAGATAACAACCGCTGGGCTCGACGGGAGCGTCGTTCCGAACGCAAGGCGCTCGCCGTCATGACTCCGTCACCTCCGATATCTCCGGCAGGCAGACTGGGTTTGCCGGACAGGCCGAAGGTTCATCCCTACTTCTCGACTTACCAGGCAGGGGGGCGAACTATTCCCAGCCATAAGGCATTTTTTTCCATACACAATTTGCTCGGAACCGGCCGGGATAGGTCTCGTTGTGCCCGTAGTCCATCAGCCGCCTGCGAGGGCGAAATGGGCTTCATTGTCAACAGGAGATTCCCTCATGATCCGTACCATTTTAGCGACGACGGCATTGGCCACATTCGTTTCCTTGTCCAACTTCGCATATGCGGCGCAGCCGGCCACAACCCAGCAGGCCCAAGCCGTGCCTGGCCGCTTGGCCTCCAATATCATCGGCGACAAGGTTTATAACGGCACCGGCGACAAGGCTGACAATGTCGGCTCCGTCGATGACCTTTTGATAGGCGAGAACGGCGCCGTGGATTCGGTTATCGTCAGCGTTGGAGGATTTCTCGGAGTGGGGGAAAAGGACGTGGCCATCCCCTTCAGCGCCGTCAAATGGGCAGACAATGACGGCGGGCGACGGCTCGTGATCAATGCGACGGCCGACGACCTAAAGGCGAAACCGAGCTTCGACC
>NZ_MDDT01000073.1:0-3398 GCF_001854815.1 Mesorhizobium sp. LCM 4576 | reverse complement strand
AGGTAGGCGAGATCGGCGATGTGGTCCTCACAAAGGATGGCAAGGTTGACGCGGTCATCGTCGATGTCGGCGGTTTCCTCGGCATCGGTGAAAAGGAAGTGGCCGTAGGCATGGACAAGCTTTCATTCATGCAAGATCGCAGCGGCAGCAAATACCTCTATACTAATTTCACCAAGGATCAGTTGGAGGCCCAGCCCGCGTACGACAAAAGCACATGGGCCGAAAACCGCAACAGCCAGCGCATGATTGTGCAATAGTCATTCGAGGGCCGCTCCGATCCCGAGCGGCCCTCGCCACCGATCGACTTTCCGACGGCACACGTTCGAGCACGCTGCCGACGCGAGCCGTGTCCGTGATGCGGGCTGATGCTGGCGTCTCTCGGGAAGCCTGGGGTAAAGCGCAAACCCAATCTTGCCTCACCGCATCCGACGCCGTCCCTTGATTCACGCAGATGCCGGCCCGTGCGCCAGGTTGAGCCGRATGCCCACGGCGCGCCATGAAGCTCGGGAATGGCAGATTTTATCGCGCGCAGCCAATGAACTCAGTTTGCTGCCGATGGGATTTCGTCCGCGGCCGTCACGTTCCGGCCAGCCACCTGGCCGGCGCCGGTTGCCGCTCGGT
Organism: Mesorhizobium sp. LCM 4576; assembly: GCF_001854815.1. NCBI lineage: Bacteria > Pseudomonadati > Pseudomonadota > Alphaproteobacteria > Hyphomicrobiales > Phyllobacteriaceae > Mesorhizobium > Mesorhizobium sp. LCM 4576. Next base: position 2,777 of record NZ_MDDT01000073.1, on the reverse strand, counting down.
CGCCGTCCGTGTGGTCTCCTGACTTGCCCCCCAGTTGCACAGAGCTTTCGCGACAAGGCCTGAGGGCCCACGGAAGCGACCGAGCCCGCCGCCCACACATATCTGCGACTGTCGTGGAATAGTTTCTGCTCGGGATCGGTAGATGCAGCAACGAGGTGAAGTTTGTCCGTGCTCGCCACTTTGAACAATTTTCGGATGCTCATGCCGAGCGTTTCTCGGGCTGCAATATGGAAGACGAGCGCTCGAGGATCTGCACCGAAGCGCTCAAGGCCGAAACTTCTGCCTCTCGGACCMAGCATCCCCCTACCCCGCATCTTGATCTGGATCGCCCCCGCCGAGAAAACCCCATCATCTCGGTCGATCGACCGATCGCCACACGACCAGCATCCACGAGGGCGCTGGAAAGCAACCTGAGACACRGGCGTCTCAAAGGGAGGAAACTATGGAACAAACATTTTCGCAACGCTTCGACGCTTACCAACCGTCAAAGAAGCTGTGGTTCTGGACGGTGGTATGTGCCGTTGTGCTGACGATGATCGTCGGCTTCACGGCCGGAGGCTGGACGACGGCTGGAACGGCGGCGGAGATGGCCAAGACATCGGCCATCAAGGCAAAGGCCGAGCTGGCAGCCAATCTGTGCGTCCAAAAATTTATTACAGCGTCGAATGCCAGCGACAACCTCGCCAAGCTGAAGGAAACCTCTTCTTATCAGCGAGACAGCTTCATCAGCGATGGCGGATGGGTGAAGCTGGCCGGGATAAAAAAGGATGTGCCGGGTGCGGCGGATCTGTGTGCCGACAAACTGTCGGCGATGGACACGATCCCGACGAACAGCGTGGCTCAGGAGAACACCAAAAGCTGATGACTTTGGTTCGCCCCGGCCGACGGTGTGTCGCCGGGCGCTACTCGCGACGGAGGCGCAGCCATGGACGAAGCGTGGTTTTCAAGGCCCGTGCCAGTGGCTAACGGCATATCAGGGGAGATCAACAACGTCCTCAATGCCAACCAGGCGATCGACCTGCTTACCAGGCACTGGCGCGGCGCGGGAAGCCAGAAGCACAAGACGGCGCTGCGAGCCTGCCGGCAGGCTATGAACGGCGGTATCGCGGCCGACCTTGCCAGGGACGCTTTGATCGACGCGGCTCGAGAGGCGCACATGCTCGTCGAGTAAGCAGCCCGTCGTCATGGCAAAACGCGTARCTCCGTTCGGTTTCCTGCCGGCCAGACGGCAAACTGGCTGTCGCGRGCGGCTTGCCTTCGTCYGTGGCGTCCTTGCAATTCTGTTGCTCGCRGCGTCGGCCAACACCACGGGCGCCCTGCGAGCGGACGCTGGCTCGTTTCCCCTGCCTCGTTTCGTCTCGCTAAAGGCTTCGTCCGCCAATCTGCGGGTTGGGCCAGGTGTCGGCTATACTATCGAATGGGTCTTCAAACGACGTGGCATCCCCCTGGAGATCTATCAGGAGTACGGCAATTGGCGACGGGTGAGAGATTGGGACGGAAGCTCCGGCTGGATCCATCACTCGCTCCTGTCAGGGCGCAGAACCGGCGTCGTCGCCCCCTGGTCCAGGCAGCCGCTTGCCTTGTACGCGAAGCCGGCGGCGGACAGCGCCATCCTTGCGTGGCTCGAGCCGCGCGTGGAAGTCGAGCTGACCCGATGCGACGGACAATGGTGCGCGGTCGCATCGCGTGCCTCAACGGGTTTCATGAAACAAACCGGGCTATGGGGCGTCTACCYGGGCGAAGTGCTCTAACCTGGTGCTTCTGGATGGCCGAGCGAACGGTGTTGATTTCAGGMGGAGGAATTGCCGGACCGGCACTGGCTTTTTGGCTTGCAGCCGCCGGATTCCGGCCGACGCTGATCGAACGGGCGCCCCAATTGCGCACTGGGGGCTATGTCATTGATTTTTGGGGCCTTGGCTATGACATCGCCTCGTGGATGGGCCTTGAGGCAGATATCAATCGCCTAGGATATCACGTGCGCGAAATGCGCATCGTGGGTGAGAACGGCAAGCGCGTCGGAGGCTTTGGCACGGACGTCTTCGGCGAACTGACAAACGGCCGCTACGTGACCCTCGCACGCAGCGATCTCTCGCGACTGCTCTTCAAAAAGATCAAAGACACCACCGAAGTCATTTTCGACAATGAGATCGTTGGGCTCGAAGAAAACTCGCACGGTGTTCGGGTGCAACTGGAACGTGGAGGCGAACGCGACTACTCGCTGGTAGTCGGCGCCGATGGCTTGCATTCAGGCGTTCGGCGGCTCGCGTTCGGACCGCAGCATCAGTTTGAGAAGAAGCTCGGCTACGCCGTCGCGGCATTCGAGGCCGAGGGCTACCGGCCACGCGATGAAGACGTGTATTTGATGTACGGCCTGCCGGGGCGGATGCTCGGCCGTTTCACGTTGCATGGCAACCRCACCCTTTTCCTGTTCGTCTTCACCGTTGGTGAGAGTCCGTTGCCAACGGCGCTGGACCTGCAAAAGGAAATGCTGCGCAACAAGTATGCCGATGGCGGATGGGAATGCCCACGCATCCTGGAGGAACTGGGTCATACCGATGAGCTCTACTTCGACAGCGTCAGCCAGATCGCGATGAACAGATGGGCCAAAGGTCGCGWAGTGTTGACCGGCGATGCCGCCTTTTGCGTTTCCCTGCTAGCTGGGCAGGGCTCGGCGCTGGCCATGATTTCCGGCTATGTTCTGGCAGGGGAACTCTTAAAGGCCGATGGTCGACATGAGGAGGCTTTCGGTCGCTACGAAGCGCTTTTGCGGAACTACA
>NZ_MDDT01000072.1:0-1185 GCF_001854815.1 Mesorhizobium sp. LCM 4576 | reverse complement strand
CCCCCCGACTATCGCTGGCGTTAGCCGGTCCCGGCTGCAGCACTACACCTCTCTCTTCGGAAAGCGATTCCCGAACCCGTTGCCTGGCGGACGATCGGGGTGCAAGCCTCCACTTCCTGGAAGACGAGTTGCCGCTGCTCTGGTCGGTGCCCTTCCCGGGTCATGCGGATGAATGCCAAGCCTGGCGGCGGAGACCGCCGTTTGATCCTCATTTTCAGTTCTTTGCCGCGAGCTTGGCTGGGCGGATCCAGCGCCGTGCCTGTGTTAGGGTAGGCTTTTCCTCAAGGACAGGCATGGCAGGCATCTCGCGGAAATACCCCATGCTGCGGCGCTCGCGGGCAGGACTTCGCGTCGCATCCGGCAACCGCGCGTTGTTTTCTGAGCTGGAGCCATATCGACCGGATTGATCAGCGTGCCGTTCGCGGCTCTCGGATGTGTGCGGCGATGTTGGGCTACGGCACGGCTGGCCTCGTTTCGCGCGAGCCTCTTTATCACGCGCTATCGCGCGTGTTCGTGGCCGAGGCGATCCGGGGGCGCAGGCTGGATGGCGCTGACGATGCAGTAAAAGCCTAGTCAGGACAGCAAAACACTTGCGTTCGACCGATTAGAAATGGCCGCTCCAACCGGATTTCGAGGAACGGCGCCGATGGGTGTCAGCTCTGCGGTCAACAACGAGCGTGATTTTCTATCAGCCACCGCCGGCGTCTGAGTTCCAGTCAAATGAAGCAAGGCCTCACAGCACCCAGCGGAACGCTCGCCTCAGCTCAGCAGTGCCGTCTTTGTCATACCATCGCCCGTGCGAGATGATGACACGCTCCGGATGCCAGGCCAGCATCTCTTGGACTGCCATGCGCAGCGCTCTGCGGCGTCGGAAGAAGCTCAATCGCATGTCGATCGGTGCCTTGCCGTCGGGGTCGGCGGCGCCTGCGAGTCTTACGAACAGTCTCAAGAACCAGCTGTGTATCCGCTTCGGCTCGAAGTTCTCGATCAGGTCGGTGAGGATCAGGGTTCGCGTGGCGCGGTGGAACAACACAGCTTCCGTCAGCACATCGCCTCGAACGACCAAAAGGTCGACTTCGCCAGGCCATGGCGAGTGCCGCCCCACCAGAAGCCGGTCCACGGCAATCGGACGCTTGGCCCGCTTCTGCAAACCGCGCACGGCCATAACTTCGGCATTGGGAATGG
>NZ_MDDT01000071.1:0-12778 GCF_001854815.1 Mesorhizobium sp. LCM 4576 | reverse complement strand
TCAGTGTATTGTACCCCAGGTGAACCGAGACGATGCCGGCAGCGAAAGGGAAGAAATACAAGCCAAGGAAATAGGAAAGACTGAAGATGATCTGCACCAAGGTTCGGGACTGCGGCGCAGTCACGCGGACAGCTTCTGCCTGCATCAGGGGATACGATAGCCCGTAGGTTATGCCGGTCGCCAGCGATCCCACCGCGTAAATAACAGGATGGCCCGGAGAGTAGTGGAAACCGAGAAGCGAAATAACCATCCCGCCCAGGAGTAGCGGCAAGATCCGATCGGCCGCACCGCGGCTCACGCGCGGACCAATTGCAAACCTGGAGCCGACTACGGCTATCGCCCAAGAGCCAAAAAATATTTCATACCGAAGACCGGAATTGTTCGCAAATGGAGCTTGGAAGTTTATCAACGTGGTGTAAATGCTTGYCGACAGCAGTACGAGTACAAAAAACATTGCGGAATTGCTGAAGAGAAGAGTGAAAAGCTCCCGTGCAAGCGAGGCGTGGTTGGGAATATCGGCGTCGCGGATGTTCGCCGCACGCTGCGCTGCCCACGATGACAATGCGGAAGCTGCCGTCGCCGCAAGCATTGCCAGAATGAACATGTCCAGCGTGCCCAAGCCGGTGAACCGGGCAAGCAGGCTGCTTAGCAGAGGTCCGCAGGTTACCCCTAAGGTTGAGAATGCAGAGTAGGCCATGAAACTCGATGACCGGTCTGCATCGCTTGAGAGGGCGGCAATGCAGATCGAGCCCACGGTGAAGTGCAGCGCCCATCCACCCGATTGCAGCATGTAGCTCAGGAAGTAGGGGAGGGTCGCGCGCACCCCCGAAAACTCGTTTAGGAGGATGGTCGCGCACCCCGCTGCATAGAGGAGGCCGCCGATAGGTGCAAGCCTTCGCACGCTAAAGTGCCGGGTGAGCGAAGGACTGATCAAGACGATTAAGATGGCGGTCGCCATGCCTGCTGCCGAGATCGAGCCAAAGAAGATCTCGTCTCGCCCAATCGACAACAGGTAAACTGGAAGCAGCGCAAAGATGCCCATCGCGAAGGAAATCAGGCATCTTTCAGCGATGAACATACGCCTATACCACAGAATGCGAGTACTGGCGGTTGAAATAGTGTGGCGGTTCATTCTGAATCCATGAAGTTGTGCGCTGTGTCGCCCAGAGCGATGTTGTATTGCAGGGCTATTCGGACGTTCCGTGCACGCATATCTTGCCGTGCTAAGAGCACGCGTGCGCAAGCCCTAAGTATCGCTTTGCTCCAACCCTCCATCTTGGCTGCCCGTGCCATGAACCACGACAGTCAGCCTGCTGCCCGCCTGACAAAAGAGATGGTCAAGATTCATGCCAGTTTGACCGATCGAGTCGTAGAAGGAGTTTTGTGGTTTCTTTTCAGTCGATTAGCCTGGAGAAGAGCTAGAGATCGGCTAAAGAGGCCCCTATCGTGAACTCGACAAACCCGACAGAACATGTCGGGCGCCGCCTTTGAGGCGGCTATGCCTGGCTTCGGTGAGTCACAACTACCATAAGGAGTTGAGAGACGGGGAGGGGCTCAGACAGGCCGCCGCGAGATGCGGTACGACACGATGCCGATGCTGCCGCGCGGAACGCGCCTGCGACCACGCATTATCCCGGTGGGGCGCAACAGCGATCGAACTTCGAGGCTAAATGTGGTCGGACGATACGCGCGCCTCAACGGCCGATCCCGAAGAGGGCCTCCACCGAAAAGCCAACGGCGCTGAGACTGGGCGCTGCCGCATCTGGGATCGGTGGGGACCTGTAGCAGTGGGTCCATGCCGACCCGGTTTATATTAGCCCGGGGCTCCCATCGCGGACGTGGCGGTGCCTTAACCAATAGAGCCTCGCCCTATGGGCAGGCGATCATGCCCGGAGCCGGAAGTCTGCGGTCCGAAAATTTTTCTGGACGAAATGTGCTCGGTGCCGATTACACATCGCTGGCGCGTTAGCAAGCCGGCCTGCATTGCGATTATATCGGCCGCGATGGTCCGGTCACTTTCATCTTCGTCGGATGGGCAACAAAGGCGGTCCCCTTTCGCGTTCTGCGGCCGCCTCCTCTGCCGGTCAACGTTCCTTATTGCCGCATTCCAAGGCCTCAATTGATGTCTAGGATGAAGCGCCGATTAGGTGAACGGATAGGCCGAGCGTTGTGGGGATAGAGCGAGACAAATCGAGCAATATCCGCAGCGTCGACCTCTACCGGTTCTTTTGCCAACATCCATTCAACGCTCTCGGTGCAGGGCGGCGTCGTCAATGATCCCTCATAGGTCCAGTAGCTGAGCGAGGCCGGGAGAAGCCCGCTGGGATCGATATCGGCGGCCATTGACGCGCCTGGYCGCGCAGGAAAAACTGCTGCCAGGCTTGCAAAGCTGGCATTTGTCGCGCCTGGTCTCAGAAAGACTCCCAGGACGCCAAAGCTGTCGCTCTTTGTGTCCTTGTGAACGAAATGYGCTTCCATCGGGAAACTCTTGCCAGCTATGCGATGCTCGCTTGGCGTATGAAAATGGAATTGGATCAATTCGAAAGTACGATCCCCGCGGGTGAGCGTGCTGCCTCCCGGCGTATTGATTTGAATGGTATGCCCGTTATTCACCAACTTGCAGGGGCCCTTGTGCCAATCTACTGAGATACGCGGCATGTCGGCCTTGACGGCGTCGGTAATATCAATAGGTGACTGCTGCGTACCCGCCGAACAGACGAAATTCTTCCTGTCCAGATCGGCCCAGTGCTCGGGCCCCACCTGACCAGTGTATCCCCAATGGGCCCCATCCGCCCGCGCGGCCGCAGCGCAGATGAGGCAAACGCCCTGTGCAGCGAACCCTTTGATCAGGTGACGACGGTCCATATTGCTTTCCCTTCCTAACGCGAATTGATGCTCTTCCAATTGAAAAAAAGGCCATTGCGAGGACGCACGATCCAGCGAGTTGATCGGGTCCCGAAATTGGGCCCAAGCTAACCAAGCTTCACCCTCCAGCTTTCGAACCACGAGACGAATCTGGCTGCATCAAACCATCTCATCAGCTCTAACGCRCAGCCGCAACCAGCCTCTCGGCAAGTCTTGTCCGGCGAGCGATTATCTCTGATCCATCATAGGAAAGGTGACCGCTGTCCCGGTAAAGAAATTTGCCATCGATCTCCGTCTTGCATGCTGTGCCGTCGCACAGAAAGTCGTGATAAGAAATGACCTCTACGCCAGCCTTCAAGGCCACTTGATTCAAGAGCTCAAGAGTGCTGGACTGACTTCTGCGGTATTGTGCGACGTATATTTTACAGTCGCTGTAACGCCCGACAATAACAATTCCACGTGCCTTCCTCTCAAGACAATCACCGATGTCGATGTTCCCAACCGGTGGAGGAGCAAGAACGACCACTCGCTTGCCCAGGGCGCGAACGGCTTCGACGAGAGCCTTGATGCCATCAACGGCCTCTTCAATGGAAAGATTGACCTCGGTGAAAGTACCTTTGGTCCTCTTAAGCAGCATGAATTGATCCGGCGCCGCGACGCCAAACGGGCTTGAAATGACAACGGTCTTTATTTCGGGCCGAGCTTTCAAGATACGCAAAACGCTGTCATTGAAGCGAATACAGCTCTCGCCGAAGGCGCGGGAATAGGGCGACGCTGTCGACGGCTTTGAGAAACCGGCTATTCCGACAGCAGGCAGGCACGCGCTCATCGTGAGCTGAGCCAGTCCCGTTTCTCCGATTGTCTTGGYCAAGCCGGGAACCACCGCCATGGCAAATGAATCACCCCAGACCAGCAACTCGGGCTTGTCGGTCGTTTCGCAGTTGCGAGGGATTTCCTGAGGAGGCGATCCGGGCCTGAAATCACACGCCGGTCCCAAACCCTCGTTGATCCGTCGGATATAGGCAAAGTCAATGTTGCTTTGGGTCGCCGCAATGGCAAGCGAGGGCGACAAGCCGAGCAGAACCGATACAGCGAGGAGACCCGAAGACAGCCGTAAACGGGACGTCGCATAGCCGCGCCGGAACGGCTCCTCCACGAAACGGTGAAGAACCCAGCTCGCGACAAATGAGAAAGCAACTGCCGCATAGATCGCAAGGGCAGGTGTATCTGCGAGCCAAGCGGCCCGGACAAAGCCGAGCACCGGCCAATGGATCAGATAGAGCGAGTACGAGACGTCTCCTATCCTCGCCATGCCTCGAACCGCCACATTATCTTTACTGGGTGCAAGCAGGAGGACCAGCGTTGCGAGACAAACCACAGCCGCACCCGCGGCCGGATGAGGGGAACCAATGGGGACAACGGCAATAAAGAGAAGCAATGTGAGCGCCGGTAGGCGCAGCTTCGAAAGCTTGGCAGCCACGTTGGGGCTGATGGGAAGCAAGGCACCGAATGAACCCAGGGCCATTTCCCAAAATCGGGCCGGCAAAAGAAAAAATGCGGCGGATGGATCGCGGGAGGCTAAATAAAGACATAGCGAGAAGCTGGCAACGAGGAGCACGCCTACACCGGTCAGCCACCATCTCCTCGGAGCCAAGGCCAAGAAGGCAGGGAGGAGCAAATAAAACTGCTCCTCGATAGCCAGCGACCAGAAATGCAGGAGGGGCTTCGTTTCGGCCGCGCTACCGAAGTAGTCGGACTGAAACCAGAGAACGATATTGGCAGTGAATGTGAGGGCCCCGAGAACCTGGTTTTGGAACCCTTTCAGCTCCACCTCCGACAGGAAGAAAGGCGCAGCGATCGTCGTGACCGCGATGACGAAATAGGCCGCCGGCAACAGGCGTTTGGCACGCCGGTAGTAGAAATCCCAAAAACTGAACCGTGATTGCTCAACATGCGTCCTGACGAGGCCCGTGATCAGGAACCCCGAAATGACGAAAAAAACGTCAACGCCAAGATAACCTGCGGCACCCGGCCCAAGACGGGCGTGATAAAGAACAACCAGAAGAACGGCCAAGCCTCGCAAGGCCTGAATATCGGTTCGCAAATATCGCGGCATGGACTACCTGATATAGAGGTGACTTTTGCTAAAATGAGAGTGCCACGGCAGTGACGAAGACAACCGTGATTTCATCCTATCGGTTGATTCCCTCGCGTCACCGAATTCCGAAGTCTGGACGTCACTTCCATGCCAACGAGCGCCATTTGCATACGTGTGCTCGACGTGCTTTGAAACCAGTCAGATCGAGATTTGCCCCAATTCAGAAAATTCGAAAAATCAATTGTTTCGATGGAAATCATCCACACCGTGGATCGAGGGGTAGCTGCATCACGATTGAAGGGCAACTTTTTCTCTCACCATGGCAGAAGTGATTGCCTTGGCTGTTGCACATTCAATCATCTATTGTTGTATGCAGTCGACCACCCACCCGCCGAATCGCGGATTGGGGATCGTCTTTCTGATTTCCAGACAATCATTATCGTCGTGGGCTTTGTGGGTCAGCTCCTCACATCAGCCTGATAATGGCGTGTGGTAGCGCAGTTATGCGGCTCTCCAGTTTCATCCAGAGGCCACGTCGAGACCCGTACGAGAAGAACACGGGAGCTGAGTCTGATGAACGTTTTCCGGTGATGAGACATGGTGGAATTTGTTATGCTCTGTCGTGAGYGAACCGCTCAAAGAAAGCGAATCTCGCCTCAAATGTTTTCCGGCAGATAAATCTCAAACGGCAAGAACGTCTGCCATGGCGTCTCTGCAGTGCCTGTCTCGATTGCCCTGGCCATCAGCGTCACCAACTCCTGGCAAAGCAGGCGCAGGGGCGTGGCAACCGCCATCGTAATGATGTCGTCCGCGAGTGCTGCTCGCGACTCTGGCGTGATCTCGTTGACGATCGCCAGGAGATCCCGACCATCGCCCTCTTCCCGGAGTGCAGCGATGGCGCCCTCCGTGCCGCCGCCGGCGACATACAAGCCGACAAGTTCGGATTCGCTTTGTATGATATCGCGAGTGGCCTCGTACGTGGTTTGCCGCGTATCGACGTTCAAGCGCGTGTCCAGCACCTCGAACATCGGCGCTTTCTCACGAAAGTATGACCGAAAGCCGGCTTCTCGCAATTCGGGACCCTGAAAACGATGGCTGACGACCAAGACCGCCACCTTGCCCGGCCTTTTTGCAACCTTGGAAAACATCCAGGCGGCAGTCCGTCCAACCTTGCGGTTGTTGAGGCCCAGATAGCCCTCGCGCACGCCGGCGGCAAAATCGGAAAGCAGCGAAAAAACCGGGGTTCCGTTCGATTTGAGTTCTTCGACAGCTGCCGTGACGGTTGGATGATCCGGTGCCATCATCGCGATCGCGTGGCAGCGTTCACCCATGTCCTCGAGCAGCTCGACCAGGTCGCCAGGCCTATGCGACGGCGCGAATTCAACGACTGGAACGCCCCGGAAGGACTGTGCCGCGCTGACAGCAGCTTTGATCTCTCGCGCGAAATCCTGATAGAAATGCTCGGCCGGCATTCTGAGAATAAAGCCTAATCGGTACTCCGGCAAAATCCGCTGCGCGCGCTGCTGCATCAGACCAGCTGCGTTGTAGCCGATGGCGCGGGCCGCCTCGCAGACCCGTCGTGCGGTCTGTTCCCTCACCAGTCGACGGCCGTTCAAAACCCGATCGACGGTCGCTACGCTAACCCCGGCTTCGCGGGCGAGATCTGCAATTGTGGGGCGCTTGGTCATGATTCGAGTCTAACAGGAAGTCATGGGGAACATAGAGGACGGGTCACGGAATTTGACAGAATATGTCAGTCTGCGTTGATGCCGGCGATGTCGCAGTAGACTCCTTCTTGGCCGGATTCGGCGATTATGCTCGTTGGCAGTTCGACGCAACTGCTGATCACGCATCGACCGAAAGAACAGATATGCAGCACGAGGTCTTTCAGGTCTCGGAGCCAAAAGGGATTGATCCCCCAAACTGCCCGATCATCAGGCGCCCCCGTCTCACGAGACGATCCGTCAAAGCGCGCCCCTGACGTATCCGCACCGGCAAGTGTTTTGTTGGGCGCAAGCAGCTTAACTTTCCCGGCGCCCACATACCATAGCAGCCTTTCGGYGACGGGCGAGTTCAAGAAGATTTCGAACAATCGCGGCTGCTTCGATACACGCCCGGAATTATTCCATAGCGTTTCAGCTTGTCGTAGAAGGTTTTGCGGGGCACCTGCAGAAACTCGGTCGTCCTCCTCACGTCGCCATCGCATTCCCGCAATGCGTTGCGGATAACGGCCGCCTCATAAAGACTAACCTTTTCGGAAAGAGAGAGACTTAATTCATCGCCTCTTTTTCCAGGGAGCGAATTCCGCGCCCCTTCAAGTCCCAATGCAACCCGATCCGCGAAATGCGCGAGTTCGCGGACATTGCCGGGCCAATCATGGCCCATCAGATGATTACGCGCGGCCGCGGTTATCTCCCACTCTGGCTTGCCGAAGCGTTTGCACGCTCGTTCCAGGAAATGCGCAAAGAGGATCGGGATGTCCTCACGCCGCTCGCGAAGAGGCGGAATATTGACCGTCACGACGTTCAGACGGAAATATAGATCTTCCCTGAAGTCACCGCGGGCGGCCGGATCGCTCAGATCAACCTTTGTCGCAGCTACGACACGAACATTGATGCTGCGGGTTTCGTTGGTTCCGAGTGGCGTGACCTGGCGGGTTTCGAGTACCCTTAGCAGTTTTATCTGGAGTGCAGGCGGCATCGACTCAATTTCGTCGAGGAATAGCGTGCCGCCATTCGCGTATTCGAGGCGACCGATCCTGCGCCTGTGCGCACCGGTAAAAGCGCCTGCTTCGTGGCCGAAAAGTTCGCTTTCGATGACACTTTCGGGCAGCGCCCCGCAGTTCAAAGCCACGAATGGCTTGGTGCTTCGTCTGCTCCAGCGGTGAAGCAAATCCGCGACCACCTCCTTACCCGTGCCGGTTTCACCCTCCACAAGGACGTCAACATCCGTATCGGCGATCTGTCGAATCGTTTCTCGCAGCCATGTCATACTCGGCGCGTTCCCTAGGAGAGGCATATCGCCCGCGGATCGGACGACCGCATCCCTGAGGCGCCTGTTTTCCAGGACCAGGTGCCGGTTTTCGGAAGCGCGATTCAGCGTCACCAAAAGCCGTTCGGTGTCATATGGCTTGGAGATGAAATCGTAAGCGCCGTCCTTGATGGCGGCAACGGCGAGTTCGACGTCGCCGTGCCCAGTGATGAGGACAAAAGGGATGTCCGGATCGATTGCTTTCACCCGGTCAAAGAGCTGAAGCCCGTTCATTCTGGGCATGCGGATGTCGCTGACGACGGGACCATTGAAGTTCTCGTCGATTCTGGCGAGTGCGGCCTCGGCGGAATTGACGACGATGGGGCTAAAGCCGGCAAGTTCCAGCATCTGCCCTGCAGCGGGCAGCAGATCATCGTCATCGTCAACGAAGATGACAGGCCCTTTTTCGCCACTCATTCGGCACGCCTCAATTCGATGGTGAAGGAAGTACCCCTCTCGTCGCTGGCATCGAGTCGCAACGAGCCGCCGAGCTCGCGGGCGATTTCCTCTGAAATAAGCAGGCCCAGGCCGAGCCCCTTTTCCTTGCTTGTGGTAAATGGCATGAAGAGGCTCTTGCGAATTTCAGGGGCGAGGCCGGCACCGTTGTCTCGAACCGAAATGGTGACTGTTTCCTTGTTCTGAGCAAGTGCTATCTCGATCCGCGGCTCCGGCAGGCCCTTCAGGGCATCGAGCGAATTCTGCAAGAGATTGACCAGGATTTGCTCCAGCCGAACGCAACTTGCCACCACCGTCGGAGACGGATCTGTCCGTTGCCGTTCGATCGTCACTCCAGATTCGCGGATTCGGCCCGAAAGCAACGAAAGCGCCCCGTCGATCGCGTCCTCCGCAGATATTGGCCCCACGGAACCGGTTGCGCGGCGAGAGAACGACCGCAGCGTTTCGGTGATCGCCCCGATACGTCCCGTTATAGCGATGATCGATTTCAAATTCCTGGCGGTTTCTTGCGGCCTGTCGCCCCGCAGAAGACGCGATGCATTTTCGGCATAGGTGCGAATTGCTGTGACCGGCTGGTTAATCTCGTGAGCAACTCCGGCTGCGATCTGTCCAAGAATTGACAGGCGATTTGCCTGAGAGAGTTCTTCACATAACCGGCGCACCCTTGCCTCGGCATTCTCGCGCTCGGCTATCTGAGCTGCGAGCGCTTCGTTCGAGCGGCGGAGCTCTGCCGTACGCAAGTTGACGCGATGTTCCAGTTCCGCGTTCATGTGCGCAAGCGCCTGCTGTCGTTGTCGGATCGCCCGGCGCCGTCGAACAATAACGGCAACCGCAAATGCCACGAGCACGAGGGCAAGCAGTGCTGTCGCGCGGGCTGTCATCATCGCTGCGGAAATCTCTGCATCGGCAGGAATGAGCAGTGACAGCCGCCAACCTGGGACCACTTTGCCGAGATCCTGCGAAACCGTGACAAAGCCGGCTTCCTTGTCGACGGTACTTGCGGTGACCAGGTTGCCGCCGCGGTGCGAAAGCGGAACTGGCTCGAACGCCGCGCCAGGCAGCTGCAGATGATCGCGCGCGATTTTTGCCTCTTTTTTGGAAAGYGGCGAGAGAGCGCCAAAACGCCATTGAGGCACGCTCGTTGAAAGGACGACGCCCCGCTCGTCGCTCGTGAAGACCACGAACCCGCTCTTGCGCCAGCTCGACTCCACACGGTCGAGCTCGACCTTCACGACGACGACGCCGAGTGGCCCCTCCGGTCCATCGATCCGGCTCGACAAGAAGAGGCCTGGGCGCTTGCTAACGGTACCAAGTGCGTATTGCGTGGCCATGCCGGTCGCCATGGCTTCAACGAAGTAATGACGGAAACGGTAATCGCGGCCGACAAAACTGGTGGGCTCGCCGGCATTGCTCGCAGCAACCGCCGTCCCCTCACTGTTGATGACGTAGATGACCGAAGAGGCGGCCTCGTGCGCGATGGCTCGAAGCTTTTCATCCAGGGCAGCTTCCCCACCAGTGCCCGGACTGCGAAGTATCTCCTGGACCGCACCGTCACGAGCCAAGACGCGCGGAATCAATCGCTGCTTCTCGACATCTCCTTTCAAAGTGTCGGCTGCAAGTGGGCGCGCGGCAAGAGCACGATCGCGTAGGTCTGACGMAGCTTTGGTGCCGGCAATACGGCCGGCTGCAAGAACAAAAAAGCCGAGCCCGGCACCAAGAAGTGCAAACAAAACCGCAAGCCAGAGAAATCTGCCGGTGCCCAGTCTGCCAGGGAAGTTGAACGGGGCCTTATGCAAGCCACCCTCGCTGATGCCGTCGTTTACTACCGCGTTCGCCACCTTAGTGCTGGATTTCGCCAAATGGAACCGCCCAGTGCGGAAATTCACACAAGTGGATGGGGCTCAACCTCCCTGAAAACATCCGAAATTGCGCGATCCGCTCGGCCTATCCGTTTGGCATATGTCTTGYGACGAACAGCGCAGCAGCGTTCGACCGGAGCGCAGCGGCCGGGAATAACCCGGGGAGGAGAGGCAGTGCCGAGATCCGGTCTGGGAGAGAGATTTATGTTGACCCCAAAAGGCCCCAACGCAAATGTCGCGCCTCGCAAGCCTTTCTATGCACGGCTTTATGTACAGGTGATTGCCGCCATCGGCCTGGGCGTCGTGCTCGGCCATTTCAACCCCGAAATCGGCGAAAACATGAAGCCGCTTGGTGACGCCTTCATCAAGCTCGTCAAGATGATCATCGCACCGGTGATCTTTCTGACCGTCGCGACCGGCATCGCGGAGATGCACAGCCTTCAAAAGGTCGGCCGGGTAGCCAGCAAGGCGATGGTCTATTTCCTCACCTTCTCGACGCTGGCACTGATCGTCGGCCTCATCGTGTCCAATGTCGTTCAACCAGGCGCCGGCCTCAACATTGATCCGGCCTCGCTCGATATCCAAGCCGTCAATCCCTATGCCGCAAAGGCCCACGAGCAGTCCGTGACGGGCTTTCTGATGAACATCATTCCGACCACGATTGTGGCGGCCTTTGCAGATGGCGACATCCTTCAGGTCCTTTTCTTCTCGGTCCTGTTTGGCATTGCGCTCGCGATGGTTGGAGAGATGGGCAAGCCGATCACTTCCTTGCTCCAGGCTCTCACCGTGCCGATCTTTGCACTCGTTGGGATCCTGATGAAGGCTGCCCCGATCGGCGCGTTCGGCGCCATGGCATTCACAATCGGCAAGTACGGCATCGGCTCCGTCGTCAATCTCGCGATGCTTGTCGGGACGTTCTACCTCACGGCCTTTCTCTTTGTGTTTGTCGTTCTCGGCGCAGTCTGCCGTTTCAATGGCTTCTCGATCGTTTCTCTCATCCGGTACATCAAGGAAGAGCTCCTATTGGTTCTTGGAACGTCCTCCTCGGAGGCCGCGCTGCCCACTCTCATGGAGAAGATGGAGAAGGCTGGCGCCAAGCGTTCAGTCGTGGGTCTGGTCATTCCGACGGGATATTCCTTCAATCTGGACGGCACCAACATCTATATGACGCTCGCGGCCCTGTTTATCGCCCAGGCGACGAATACGGATCTCTCGATCGGCGATCAGATCCTATTGCTGCTCGTTGCTATGCTTTCCTCTAAGGGGGCGGCGGGGGTTACCGGCGCCGGATTCGTCACACTGGCCGCTACTCTTTCTGCGGTGTCGTCCGTTCCGGTGGCTGGCATGGCATTGATCCTCGGCATCGACCGCTTCATGTCCGAGTGCCGGGCCCTTACGAACATCATCGGCAATGCCGTGGCAACGCTCGTAGTCGCCCGTTGGGAAGGCGAATTGGATCAGGCGCAGTTGGAAGCCGCGTTTGCAGGGCATCATCTTGCCGAGACATTGGCCGGCCAGCCACCCGTCCCGCAGCCGCCAAGTGAGGCCGCCTCGTTGCGACTCGTCTCGTCGCCGGATCGCTCACCACCACAGCACGGGCGAGCCGCAGACACCAAGCGAGGACTCACGGATTGATGAAAACAAACGCGCTGACGGCAGACCAATCGCGCTTGAGCAAACAACGTTCATCAATGTGCGCCGAGTTTTTTGCGTGGAACACCCTTCACCGGCACCGTGTCGATCATAGAGATTCAAACGAGTCGACCCCGGAAATCCAGTACGAGGATCGGGAGGTCCTGGCCGGCTATTGGCGCGAGCGGTAGAAATACTGTGGCGCCGCATTAGCCGTCGTTGAAAAGCAATCTGGCGCAGTTAAACGCCGGTTCGCAACCAGCCTCCAATTTGTCGATGAACAAATGGCGAGGCATGCGTAAGCGAAGCATGGCCTTAGAAACAGACGGTATCATCGTGCCACCTTTAAAACAATCGCGCGGATCAAGATGAAGTCGATGGCACAATTTTGCTAACAATAGAAGAAAAAGAATTTTTCTTATACGAGGTAATCGGGTTTTGAATTACCTCAGATAAAATGTGACATTTCAACTTATAAATTGGAGGTAGCGAAATTGGCGGGGAGCAAAACACTAGAAAGTTGAGGGCGGATGATTGAGCCCTCATGTCAACTGGAGAGGATATGTCGGGAACAAAACTAAAAAGCGTGCTTTCGTCGTTTTCGCAGGTGCCAGGGGAACTAAAGCCTTTGCCCTCCGATCGCCATTCATTGGACGATAGCTGCGTCCGGTTGCATACGACCGAGAATCCATTTCCGATGCCGGAAGTCGTAATGCAAAGTGCAATTGCCGCCCTCGAGCAGCAGTATCTATATCCAGAACACGACAACATCGGCTTGAGAGAAGCGGCGGCTGATGCCTACGACCTCACCAAGGATCAAGTGATTGCCGGAAACGGA
>NZ_MDDT01000070.1:0-15479 GCF_001854815.1 Mesorhizobium sp. LCM 4576 | reverse complement strand
TGATCAGCGAATGACGAGTCAGTCACATCACCGAGGACCAATTGAGCAGTACAATCAAATTTCTCGACATGCTCCAAAGCCCGCTGGCCACGGTCGCGGTCGCGGCCGACCAGGACTAGAGTGGCTTCCTCTTTGGCAAAAGCTTCGGAAATCGCTTCCCCGATTCCGGAGGTTGCGCCCGTGATGATCACAACTTTCTTGGATTGAGTCATATGACAATAGCCCACGGAAATGATCGAACCTGGCGGAGATGTCGCCCCCAGATTTGGTGATCTACGGCTCGAACGCCTTCCTTCGCAAGGGTCCAAAAAGTCATGGGCCTAACAAGCTAAAGTCATGACTGAAGGCAGCCGCCGAACGTCTCCTTACGCTAAGTCATTACCCCTGGTTATCCCGGCCGGCAGTAAAACTCATTTGAATGGCGAGCAGCCGCTGCCTATAGCTCGCTGTCGAGGCGATCTGTGGGCCGCATGTCCTGCTGGAGGTGCTTCCGTGAAGTTCCGCGCCCACAGTAATGATCAATCCGTGCGCAGCAAACGAAGGGATACGTTATGCCGGTTATTCACATCGAGACGTTCAAGGCCGATGACGACAAAAAAGCGGAAATTGCGGCCGAGATTACCAAGCTGTTCTGCGAAAAGTCGAATCTCAAACCGGAACAGGTCCATGTCGTTTTCGATGAATACGCTCCGAACAATTGGGCGACGGGCGGCAAACTTTGGTCGCGGATGTAAGACGCAGAGCTCGAGCTAAACGAGGAAGCCATGAGCGATTTCAAACTGGCCTCGGCAGATCCCGAGGGATTCCTGCTTCGAGACAACTGGAGCGATCTTCGACAGTTTCGGCAAATGCCTGAAATCGACTTTCAAAGGCTTGATAGGTACCGCAAAGAACGAGTCAGAGCCGCCATGCGAGCCGCGGACGTTGCCGTGTGCGTTCTGGTGAGCCCGATCTCCCTGCGTTACGCGGTCGACTACAATGTTTATCCTCTTTTCCAATCTCATATCCCCGTCACCTACCTCTTCATGCCGGTGGACGGGCCGATCGTTTTGCATGCCGGACTTGGAACTGAAAGCTCTGCCGACGCATTCCGGCCCGGACGTCCGGTCTCATTTTTTGAAGGCGGCGGCGAGCTGACGGAAAATGCCCGACTGTTCGCAGACGATATCGTCCAGTTCCTGAACGAAATCGGATCTACCAGCCGAAGGGTAGCAATAGAATATGTCAATCCAAGCATTACGTTGGCGCTGCTGCAGCGCGGTATCGAGGTCATCGATGCCGTCGACATTGCCGAAGGTGCGCGCGTTATCAAATCGGCTGATGAGATCGAGTGTATTCGGTGGGCATGTGCGGTTGCAGAACACGGCATTGCCCGCATGCAGGCGAGCATGGCGCCGGGCGTTACCGAGGTGCAACTCTGGGGAATTCTCAATTATACCAACCTCTCAAATTTGGGAGGCTGGCATGAGGGACGGATGCTCGCTTCCGGACCGCGTATTAACCCATGGCTTCAGGAGGCAACACAGCGAGCCATCGAGCCTGGCGATCTGGTGGGCTTCGATACAGATATGGTCGGCCCGTTCGGCTACTTCTGCGATATTTCCCGGACGTTCTACTATGGCAAAGAGCGCCCTACCGCCCGGCAGCGCCAACTTTACCGGTACGCATATGATGAGTTGCACACCAATATGCAGCTGGTACGCCCCGGCGTCACGATGAAGGAACTGCAGACGCTAGCTTGGCCGGTGYCGGAAGAATTTCATCAGCAAGCCTACCCGAGCCTGATGCACGGGGTTGGAATGTGCGACGAGTATCCGCAGGTCAAACCAATATTCAGAGGTCCTGTCGCCTTCGACGCCACCCTCGAAGCTGGCATGGTCGTCTGCGTAGAGTCCTATATCGGCGCTGTCGGCGAGCGCGACGGGGTGAAGCTCGAGGAACAAGTCTTGGTCACTCCCAATGGTTATGAGCTGCTCTCCAGCTATCCCTTCGAAAGTCGCCTCCTGGACTAGGCCTCGCGCAATCTCTCCGGACCATCAAATGGCTGGTCAAGCCCTTCACAAATCCCGCATCCTGATAGCAGAGGATGACTACCGACTGTCTCTGAGAATAAGTGTCGCCCTCAACGACATAGGAGCGAATTGCATCTATCCGGCTGATACAATTGAGGACGCGCTTGACCATGTGATGTCCTCGTCGAGGATAGATGCGGCCGTGATCAGCGTCAGTCTGCAGGGGGAAACAACATTTGCGGCAGCCGAGCACCTGGTTAGGCGCAAGATTCCGTTTGTCTTTCTGACGCACCTGGAGACGTACGCGATCCCCCAGGAGTTCGACGGCGTCGAGCGCTTCGAAAAGCCAATCGACATCGATCGTCTTGTTGTTCGTATCGCTTCGCTATTAACCGCAGGGGAATAGGTTCCCTGTCAGAGATTTAGTGGTTGGTGTCCGCACCGAGGGCTGTCTGTATCGTGCGCGGCCGAAGGTCTCGCCCGAGCAAGCACGCCAGTTCTCCGCGCTGATCGCTCTTAGCCTTACTCTGTTAGAGGCTCCGCTGCCGGCAAGTGCCAGCCGTTTCGGGAAAGTCGGTCGAAGGGTCCAGACCATGTGTTAATCGAGCATCCGTGCTGACCTGGGTAGCCGCTCTGCCGGCCCCGCAGACGAGCCGGGTCGCGTGGATGCACTCTCACTAGCGGATTTTTTGCGACGCTTCTCACCGGCCCAGCCTTCCGGGGCGACTCACCTGATAACATTTAATCGTGCGGCACATGACTTTTTATACCGTTGTCGTGTGAGCAACCGGCCGCTAGCGTTCTAACGCTATCAAACTGCGAGGTTCGTCGGACGTTGGAGGCGTCGCGTCCGACAGCAGTCAAAAATGGAACTCGTAGAAATAAGAACCAATTGAACAGGGAGGAGAACTATGCGCGTACTCACAAACAGGATGTCCTTTGGCGCGATTATACTAGCGTGCACCATTGGCGCCGCGGAATCAGCTGACAAGCTTCCAGGAGCCGGCATTTCAGTGCAGCCCGCTGATCAGAACTACGCTGACGAATGGTTTGAGAGAGACTTGGTCAGCCTGGGACTGGAGGACCTTGGGTATAACGTCAAGCAATCTGCTTCCATGCAGTTCCAAGCGGCCATACTTGCTGTCGGAACGGGGGACGCAACTTTTTACGCTACGTATGACGACCCGCTGCATAAATCGGTCTGGGAGAAGGCGGGCGGACCGGCCAAGCTCGAGCCAGTCGGGACGATAGCCGAAAACTTCCTCCAGGGCTACCTGATCGATAAGAAGACCGCCGACGCCTACCACATCAAGACAATCAACCAATTTAAGGACCCTAAGATCGCAAAACTGTTCGACAACGACGGTGACGGCAAGGCAGAACTGTATGGATGCCAAACCGGATGGGGATGCGAGAGAGTTATAGAGCATCAACTCGACGCATATGGTCTCCGAGATACCGTTCAGCACCTTCAGGGTAGCTACGAAGCGATCATAGCCGACGCCGTCGAGCGAATTAAAGCCGGTACGCCGACGCTATACTATTCTTGGAGTCCGATGTGGCTGACGACTGTGCTTACCCCTGGCAAGAACGTTGTTTGGCTGACAGTGGATCATACGGACCTGCCCAAAGAACTTGAGGGCGCGCAAACGGTCGTCCCAGGACTCGGCAACCTAGGTTTCACGTTTTTCTCTGAACGCGTGCTCGCAAATAAGGAGTTTTTGGATAAAAATCCGGCGGCGCGAAAGTGGTTCGAATTGCTGAAAATCCCGCAAAACGACATCAGCGCAAACAGCTTACAGATACACGAAGGGCACGGAAGCGCGGAAGACATTCTCAAGCGGGCGGAAGATTGGCGGAACAATCACCGCGCTCAATGGGACGCCTGGATTGCCGAAGCGAAGGCAGCCGCAAATTAACGCCTTACAGCCCGGCACGTCCGGGCTGCTACTTTGAATGAATGTCGCAAGGAAGGYGAGTTCCTCGTATCGCAAAGATGGCAGACCGGCTTGAACCAACTTCGGTGAGGGAAGAGATTCGGGCGCTCATCCAGGCTTTTATAGTGTGCCTCATCTTCCTCCTTGCGGTGCTTACATTGAAATTTGGAATCGCCTTGTAAGCCTTCGGCTAAACGCCTGCTGCATCGCTAAGTCGTTACGCCTCGAGCCGGATTGGGTCGCCAGGGCGGAGCCTCAGCGTCCGCTAGCGATTTCCGGAAGCGGCCMTCTGCAGAAAAGGAAGACACCGTGTCCGACTGCGCCATCAAGAGCATCGATGTTTTCAAGGTAGATCTTCGTTATGAGGGCGGAATTTATCGTTTGTCCGGTGGGCGAGAGTACAGCGTCTTCGATGCCACGATCGTCCGCGTCACGACGAAGGATGGCCTTGAGGGTTGGGGAGAAAGCACACCTTGGGGCTCCAATTATGTCGCGTCCCATGCGTTAGGCGTCCGATCAGGTATTGCTGAGATGGCACCACAGTTGATTGGTCTAGACCCCCGACGAGTGGACYGGACGTATGACGCCATGGATGCAGCGCTGTTGGGGCACGAGCATGCCAAGACCGCAATTGACGTCGCCTGCTGGGACATCTTTGGTAAATCGGTGGGTCTGCCCGTGTGCGAATTATTGGGGGGACGCACCAACGTCAAGATGCCAGTTATTTCGTCGATCCATATGGATGATCCGGAACAGATGCGCCGGAGCGTCGCTGAGCATCGTGCCATGGGGTATCGAGGGCATTCAGTCAAGATTGGCGGGGAGCCCGCTGAGGACACTGCAAGAATTGCGGCTGCGCTGGCAGATCAGAAGCCGGGAGAGTTCTTTATCGTTGACGCAAACGGGGGACTGACTGTCGAGACCGCTTTGCGTATGCTTCGGCTTCTCCCGCATGGCCTCGACTTTGTTCTTGAGACGCCGTGCGCAACGTGGCGGGAATGCGTTTCCCTGCGCAGAAGGACCAATATCCCTATCTTCTTTGACGAACTGGCAACCAATGATGCTTCAATTGCTCAGCTGATAGCTGATGATGCGACGGACGGAATAGGCCTGAAGATTTCCAAGAATGGCGGGCTTACGAAGGGCCGTCGCCACCGCGATATCTGTATTGCGGCCGGCTACACGATGAGCGTCCAAGAGACCGCGGGCTCCGATATTGCCTTCGCCGCCATCGTACATATGGGCCAGACTGTACCGGAGAGATACCTTCGCTGCGTGCTTGAAAGTCGCGGCGTTTTGTCGGGCAAAACTGCTGACGGACCGTACGACGTCGTTGACGGACGCATTGTCGCACCAGACCTACCCGGCCTTGGCATCACGCCTCGCCTCGACTTCTTAGGCGATCCAGTTGCGAGTTACTCCTAGGCAAACATGTCGTTTCCAAGTCCTAGGGGTCCTTGCACAAAGAGGGTTGGTGCTTCACCCGAAACCGTTCGATTTCTCGAACTCTCACGGCAACGATTTTGGTTAGCATTGTTGGYCATCGCAGGATGCCATAGAACGATAAACCACAGTCAGTTGCGGTGTCATAGGAATGCGATCCAAAGCGCTGTACCAGAACATACAGAGGTTACTGCCGACTTTCGAGGCAGCCGCCCGCCGGGGTAGCTTTACTTTGGCGGGCGAGGAAGTGGGTCTATCGCAAAGCTCGGTTAGCAAACAGATTGGTCAACTCGAAGGCAGGCTTGGGCAGCCGCTCTTCGCTAGGACGCATAAGAAAATTGCGCTGACGCCGGCTGGCGACCGGCTTTTAAGGGCCTACTCCGTGGCGTCCTCTCAAATCATCGATGCCCTTGAGGATCTGATCCAGGAGCGATCCCGACAGCAAATCGTCCTTTCGACATCATCGGCCAACGCGACCTTCATGTTACTGCCACGGGTCGCCGAGGTCAGGGAATGTTTTGGCGGAGCGGAGATCTTTGTCGTCACCGCGGACCCACAGGGAATAGAACCTACCGGGCAGGTGGATTTGCTTTTCACCTTCGGTGAGCCCGATTTTCCAGGCCTTACGATCCGACCACTATTTCAAGACATCATGACGCCGGTGTGCTCTCCGGAATTTCTGGAGATGCATGGTCCCATTCTCGAAGTTCTTGACCTGGGAAATTGTGAACTCCTCTACATGCAGGCCCAACATCCGTCTTGGGTTGGYTGGCGGCAGTGGTTGCGCGAGTTCTCCTTAGAGCCGCCTAGGAACCAGCGCACAATGGGATTCAATAACTACTACAACGTCATCCAGGCCTGCCTCGCAGGCCAGGGGGTGGCTTTGGGCTACCTCCGAGTGCTTGGCGACCTGCTTGATTCCGGACGTCTCGTAACCCCGCTCACCGAATACCTGGAGACAGAAGATAGATATCACATCGCCTGGCCTTCAGGACGACCCCCGAGCTTTCCAATCGAGCCATTTGAGCAATGGCTGACCCGCCGGTACGGCGGCCCAATCGATAGTTTTTTCCCTCGCTCCTCGGACAAGCAGCATTCATTGCTAGGCTGAAGGCAGGCAAAATTCCTGTACCAGCTGGCCCGGTTGTCGGCGCATTGGCTCGCGGCTCGGCAGTGTTGCATTCGCACAGGGAATGCAATGCTCGCCTAACTTTCATTTGATTTCCGGCTGTCTCGGCAACATTTTTTAGGCGT
This sequence comes from Mesorhizobium sp. LCM 4576, assembly GCF_001854815.1. Lineage (NCBI taxonomy): Bacteria > Pseudomonadati > Pseudomonadota > Alphaproteobacteria > Hyphomicrobiales > Phyllobacteriaceae > Mesorhizobium > Mesorhizobium sp. LCM 4576. The sequence continues at coordinate 8,833 of NZ_MDDT01000070.1, read as the reverse complement.
GACGTCGTCAGCCTCCCCGCACCTCCAAGAAAGATGCCAATGCGTAACATATTCACTTTTGGTCATCGGCCGGCACGCCGTAACTGGACCGTTGCCGATTTGCGCGCCAACAAGGGAAAAGTGCAGCTAACCGAAGTGACGGTCTCAAGCCGCGAACAGGCTGAGCGAGCATTCGCCGCTGGGATCGACACGTTAATGACGCGATCGCAATACCTGAAAGAAGTGAGGGAAGGCGCGCCGACCTCGTTCGTCACAGCAGCGCTTATGCTTGTGGATCATCCGACCGAAAAAGATGTCCTTGAAGGCGCGATGCGTGCAATGGATGAGGGTGCCGACGCATTGTATACGAGTCGCAGTCTCGCCACCATAAGAATGCTCGCCGATCTTGACTTCCCAGTCATGGGACATGTCGGGCTCATCCCGCCATACAGCACCTGGATAGGCGGGTTGCGGGCTTATGGAACCACCGCCTCTGAGGCCATGAAGCTTGTTGAGCGATTCCGCGCAATGGAGGCCGCAGGCGCTTTCGCGGTGGAGGTTGAACTGGTACCTCAAGAAGTGCTTGAAGCCATAAACAAGCAAACCAGCCTGGTCACATTCTCAATCGGATCGGGCTCTGGCGGAGACGTCACCTTTCTATTCTCGGAAGACATTTGCGGCGAGACCAAGAACCCACCTCGCCACGCGTTCGCCTATGGCAACGTCTTGCAGTTGCAGGAGCAGATGCAGCGCGAGCGAATTCAAGCACTGACCGCCTTCCACTCGGCTGTGCGTGATGGGTCGTTTCCCTACCGCGAAGTTACAATTTCAATGAAACCCCACGAGTTGGAAGCGTTCCAGACGCAGCTTAGGGAAGCAGCGCCATTGGGCGTGCAAGCGTAGGATGACGCAAATGACAACGGATACCACAAAATCGGAAGTCACCCTTCCGACTAAGCAAACCTGGAACTACATGCCGAATCTGCCGCTTGAGGACCGCTCCATCTTCAACTTCAGGCGCGGGCCATTTGAGGGGCTCAAGCTAATCTGGAACTCGTGGCTGCCGATTTCAGACCGGCTAATCGTCGTCGGCGTGTCTTTCCTGACCTGGTACTACCTCTCGCCCACGCTCGAGACCGCGCGGACATTGAGCTTGGACTGGATTGCAGCAATCTATCTGCGCAATCTTGCCATGATCGTCCTTCTTGCCGGTGGAATGCACCTGTACCTGTACACCTTCAACATGCAGGGTGATCGTCTGCGATATGACGCCCGGCCTTTTCATAAAAATAATGCGCTGTTCACCTTCAACAGCCAGTTCCTCGACAACGTGTTCTGGTCAGTGGCGAGCGGGGTTACGATCTGGACCGCTTACGAAGTTATAGGTCTCTGGTGCTATGCCAACGGCTATTTGCCGATGCTGACCTTTGCATCGCATCCCGTTTGGTTTATTCTTTGGTTTGTTTTCCTCCCGCTTTATGGAGTTTTCCATTTCTATTGGATTCATCGCTTTCTGCATTGGGGTCCGCTCTACAACCACTTTCACTCGGTGCATCATCGTAACGTCAACGTGGGACCGTGGTCGGGCATGTCCATGCATCCCATAGAACACCTGWTCTATTTGACCTCGGTTGCGATCCACTTTCTCATTGCGTCGCACCCGATCCACTTTCTCTTCCATCTACAATCGAAGGTACTGTTGGCGGTCAGCTCGCATRCTGGATATGAATCTGTAACCGCGGGAGAAAACAGCGACGTBGGTTTAAAGGTTGGCGACTTTTTCCACCAACTCCACCATCGATATTTCGAGTGCAACTACGGCGAGCCCGAAGTGCCTTGCGATAAATGGTTTGGCACTTTCCATGACGGGTCTGAACAAGCAACCGCATGCACCCGGATACGTACAAAGGAGATGCGGAAGAAGTAAGATACCCGCTGCAGCCAGATTGGCTTTTTGAGCGGGGTCTTCAACTGGTTTTCGCCACCTAGAGAGACTATCATGGTCAACATCACCTACGTTGAATTTGACGGGCGCGAACATACTGTCAGTGTCCCCAAGGGAGCAACGCTTATGGAGGGAGCTCGAGATAACGGCATCCCTGGCATCGAAGCAGATTGCGGAGGCGCATGTTCGTGCGCAACCTGTCACGCCTACATCGACCCCTCATGGGTGCAAAAGCTCCCGGCAAAACAGCCGATGGAGGCAGATATGCTGGATTTCGCTTACGAACCTGACCCTTTGCGGTCGCGCCTCACCTGCCAAGTGAAGGTCAGCGAGACTTTGGACGGCTTGGTACTGCACATGCCGGAAAGGCAAGCTTGAGTTGGCACTAACGTAGCGATCGTTGGCTTTAGGGGACCGCGCATGGGAGGTATCGTAATCATAGGCGCAGGCCAAGCAGGCGCTTCGGTAGCAGCGAAGGCTCGTGCGGTAGGTTTCTCAGGAGAAATTACATTGATGGGCGAGGAGCCTGTCGCACCATACCAGCGCCCTCCGTTATCAAAAGGGTRCCTGCTCGGTGAAACCAAGCTTGAGAGACTTCTTTTGCGGGCTCCCKGGTTTTGGAAGGAAAACGCAATTGACCTTAGGCTCGGTGTGCCGGTATCGGCGATAGACCGGTCGGCACAAACGGTCACCGCGGACAGTGAAACTGTGCYATATGACCATCTGGTTCTGGCGACTGGCTCCAGGCCACGGAGACTTCCTGCCGAAATTGGCGGCGAGTTTGACGGCGTTTACACGATGCGGACTCTCTCCGACGCGGACGCTATGGCAAAGGAATTTCAATCYGGGCGGAAATTGCTCATCGTCGGAGGCGGCTATATCGGCCTAGAGGCAGCGGCCCTCGGCGCCAAGCTAGGTCTCACAGTCACACTGATCGAAACGGCACCACGAATCCTTCAAAGAGTTGCGGCCCCCGCGACCTCTGCCTTCTTCCGCGAGTTGCACGGTCAGCAAGGGGTCGCTATCAGAGAAAACATTGGTGTTCGCGCTCTTGTTGGTAACAAGCATGTTTCGGGCGCGCGTCTAACCGATGGCAGTGTACTCAAAACTGATTTCGTCATCGTGGGTATCGGCATTGAGCCCAGAACCCAGCTAGCTTTCGATGCGGGCCTCGACCTTTATAATGGAGTCCTTACGGATGCGTTYGGCCGAACCTCAGATCCGAATATTTGGGCGGCAGGAGAATGCGCTTCTTTTTCCCACGGTGGAAGTCATATAAGGCTTGAGAGCGTCGGTCATGCGATTGACCATGGAGAGTTGGTCGCAGAGAACATTGCCGGTGCCGAAATTCAATACAAACCGCGACCCTGGTTTTGGTCAGRTCAATACGATGTCAAGCTTCAGATAGCGGGCTTGAATGTCGGTTATGATCGTGTCGTGGTCCGTCCCGGAGCAGATCGCTCGCAGTCTGTGTGGTACTATCGTGGCTCTCAGCTATTGGCACTGGATGCGATGAACGATCCGCGATCCTACATGGTGGGGAAGCGCATCATTGAAGCGGGCCAGACAATTTTACCAGAGCACGTCGGYGACACGTCCATTGATGTAAAGTCATTCCTTGCGCTTGCCAGGACCGTGACGGACGCATTCGCGGCATGATCACACAAAGACGGCAACCGACGGTCCGGGCGCGATAGACACACCGAGGTACGCACGCGCTTAATGCGGGTTATGACGAACAAATGCTCATTTGAAATACGGGAGCCTTGCCCGGTTATATCGTCTTCCCCCCGCCATGGTGGGGCCTGGGTTGCGCGCCTACGAGAACCGCTTCCACCGTTGGAGATGACCTGTGTCACATACCGTCTTGATGTCGCTCAATCAAGGCAGTGCGCAGCCATCGGTTCCGCGTCGAAAGGGCTTTTGGACTWTCATCGGTCTGCTCGCAGTGCCGCTATGGGCGTCTTGGCCCCTCATGGCCGTCATTTCGAGTGATAGCCTCCCCACCTTTCAAATGTCAGCGATCAACTACGCTGTCGCGGCCTGCACGACGTTTGCCCTGTCGAGACATCGCGTATCCAAGGCGCGAATGATTGGTCAACGTCTAGTGTCCATCCTGATGGTAGCCTTAGGGCTCTTGATCGGCAACGTCCTCTTCCTTTACTCGCTGAAGTTCATTGCGCCCGCCCAATCGAACATCATCGTCTATCTCTGGCCGGTCATCATCGTCGTACTTGCGACGGCATTGCGCCTAATCTACTTTTCTCCGAGGTATATGCTGTCAGTCGCCCTAGCTCTGGCTGGCGCCGTGCTGGTCATCGGACCTGACCTTGCGCCCGGCTCCTGGAAGGGGCTGACATTGGCCTTCGGAAGTGGGTGCGCCTGGTCCGTCTCCTGCGTCTATCGAATATGGCAAGGCCCTGATGCACCTGACGCGGTTATTGCAGGGCTGACTATTTCATCTGTCGCCGCGGCGATTGTGCACTTCCTGTTTGAAACCACCTCGTTTCCTACGCCCCTAGGACTTTTCGGCGCGGTTTTCACCGGCATTTTCCCGCTGGCCCTGGGGAACCTGTGCTGGGACTACGGTTTGCGCAGGGAGGACAAAGTTGTTCTCGCGGTGTCCGCGTATGCCACTCCCTTGGTAAGCACTTTGATCTTGGCCGCTTTCGGCTTCGCTCAACTCAACGCGGGAATCCTTCTCGGAGCAATGTTGATCGTAGGGGGAGGCCTTGTTTCGTCTCACCAAATGAAGAGCTTCTAATGCGAGACGCGCCGTCATTCTGTCCCGCCAGATCCATGCGCTCGCGGCGCACCGCGGCAGGAAGGTTGAACCTAGGATGCGAATAGACAAAGGCAGCGGCTGGTCTCATCCGAGATCGGAGTTTCGGCACACCAACAACCGCTGTCAAAGCTGCGGGCGCCCTGATGGCAAAACGATCGCGCATCTTGCGGACGACCGGTGGTGGGACGTTGAAGCAATGATTTGGCGGTCAGACAAAGGGAAAGCTTTGCCAGACCTCCCTCCACTCCTGAGATGCCAGGGAACAATTCATTACACCAAGGTGACTGTCGCGTCCTTGGACGATGAGGCCAAAGTGCGCAGATTTTGCCAACGCTGTCTGGAATGCAAAAGGAAACCCACCGGCCACAGCCGATGGGGAGACTCAAAACGATCTTCAGGCAACTACACCGGTAGCGCCTGTGCTATCTGCAGGTAGAGCAGHACCCCGAGAACTCCGGCCAAGAGAAAAATCAGGCCGGTCAGAACTTCGGACTAGGTGCGCGGCAGCCCCACGGCCTGGATCCTTTCAGCTGTTCGACAATCTGCGTCAATGCCAGTAACAACCCGCGACCGTCAAAATGATCCGCATGGATGTGGAGCCCAGCCAACGCAAACGCGTCCAGAGTTGAACGACGGCGAACCCAGCTTCGAAATGGTCCTCGTCCAGGTCGAGGAATTTGTCGAGCCGCTCGCGCCGGAGAGGATCCAGCCGACCAGCCCAGATAAGGGCCTCGCGCTGTTTGCAGTCGAGGCGATCGAGTCGCCCGTGAACTATTGGCAAGGCATTGATCTGGCTCGCTGATTGAGGAAAATTAGTAAGCGGTGCATCAAGGCACCTTGCAATAGGCCGATGAACATGGAGCTTTCGCGCCATGACATTGGAGCATGCAAAGGGCGATGTGGTCGCCGGGATCAGCGGCGCCGCGGCGGCTGAAGATCGTGCAACGATGCCCGGCCGCGCGCGGCAACGGAGGCTGTGGAGTTGCGCGGAGAAACGCGCGTTGGTCGACCTGGCGAGCGCGGCGGGGTCGTCGGTGACCGAGGTCGCTCAAGCGTTCGGCGTGGCTCCGTCACAGCTCTATGCGTGGCGCAAGCAGATGGCCGGYGACCAGCCCGATGCCGACGAGGCGGTGGCCACCTTCGCGCGGATCGAGGTGAGCGATCTGCCCGAGGTCGAAAGCCCCGTCGCCGATTGCCCGGRCCCGGCCGGCAGGATCGTCGTGGCCTTTCCGAACGGTGCGCGATTGCGGATCGACGGAACCGTCGATCCGACAGCGCTGCGCATCGTCCTGGCGGAGTTGGCCAAGTGATCACGGTGGTGCCGACCGACCGGATTTATCTGTGCTGCGGCGCCACCGATATGCGCCGCGGGATCAACAGCCTGGCGCGGATGGTGCAACAGGTGCTTGCGCTCAATCCGCACACCGGCGCGATCTTCTGCTTCCGTGGCCGCAAGGGTCATATCATCAAGATTCTGGCGCATGACGACCAGGGGGTTCTGCCTATTCACGAAGCGGCTTTCCGAAGGCTGTTTTGCCTGGCCCRCCACCAAGGATCAGGTCGCCGTGTCGCTCACCAAGGCGGAGCTTTCGCTGCTTCTGGAAGGGATCGACTGGCGCCGGCCGAGYAAGACGTATCGACCGCGTCTGGCTGGCTGATTTTGCTCGTTTCTCTTTGATTTTGTGTCGATTCTGCTTTCGTGAAGGAGGTGTTTCGGGTATGTAATTTGGGTGTCGGAACAAGCTCCCTCAACCGCTGATTTCCTCGCCCGGATCGCCTCTCTGGAGGCGGCCGTTGCTGCCCGTGACACCACCATCGCCGAACGCGATGAGCAGCTGCGCAGAGAGCGCGCCGAGGCCGCACTTCGCATTCAGCGCCTGCAGCTGCGGATCGATCGGCTCAACCGCAAGGCCTTCGGCCGCTCGTCCGAGAAGCTGGGTCAGATGCTGCTCGAACTCGAAGATCTCGAGACCGATGTYGCCGCCAGTGGGCCCGCCATCGAGCTGCCCATCGTCGCCGACGCCGACAAGGTCCGGGTGCTGCCGGTGCGCAAGCTCAACCCGAACCTGCCGCGCAAGCGGATCGTTCGCGAGCCGTCCTGCGCATGCTGCCCGGGCTGCGGCGGCGACCTGCGCGCCATGGGCGAAGATAGCGACGAGATGCTCGACCTGGTCGCCCAGGCCTGGCAGGTGATCGAGACCGTTCGACCCAAGTACAGCTGCCGGACCTGCGATAAAATCATTCAGGCCCCGGCACCTGCCAAGGCCATTGCACGCGGCAAGCTCAGCTATGCCGCGCTCGCCCATATCATGATGGCGAAGTGGGGTTATCATCTGCCGTACTACCGTCAGGCACAGATGATGGCCGCCAAGGGCGTCGATATCGAGCGATCGACGCTTGCGCGCAGCGCCGGCTACGCCGCCGCCTTACTCGATCCGTATCTACAACCGCATCCGTGAGATCGGCCGTACCCGCACCAAGATCCACACCGACGACACGCGGTTTCCGATCCTGGCGCCCGGCACTGGCAAGACGCACAAGGGCGCGCTCTGGGTTTACGTCGCCGACGACCGCAATTCGGGTTCGCAGGAGCCGCCGATCGCCTGGTATCGTGCCACCATGGGCCGCGCCGGCGAGAGCGTGATGAGCGAGCTCGCCGGATTTGCCGGYACGCTGCAGGCCGATGGGTTCACCGGCTACAACCAGATCTACAGGGGYGGCGCCATTCGAGAAGCTGCCTRCCTGGCCCATCTGCGTCGCAAGATATTCGACGTTCACGACAGCCAGCCGACCGAGCTCAGCAGGACGGCGATGGCCGGTATCCAGGCGATCTACCGGATCGAGGAAGAGATACGGGGGCTTCCGCCGGCCCAGCGATTGGCCGCCCGACGAAGGCGGACCCGACCACTGGTCCGCGCGCTGCGACGACAGCTCATGCGCCAGGCCAAGGGTTTGTCGCGCCATGCCGATATCGCCAAGGCCTTCGCCTATGGCACCAAGCGATGGCGCGCGTTCAATCGCTTCCTCTACGATGGCCAGCTCGAGCCCGACAACCTGATCGCGGAGCGCGCCATTCGTGGATTTACCGTCGGCCGGCGCAATTGGCTTTTCTCGGGCAGCTTCGCCGCGGCCGAGCGGTCAGCGGTCGTGCTCAGCATCATAGAGACCTGCAAGCTCTGCGGCGTCGATGCCGAAGCCTACATGGTCGATGTCATCGAGCGCATCCAGAACGACTGGCCAGCCTCGCGCTGGGACGAGCTGATGCCATGGAACTGGGTGCGCCGCCACGAGATGCCGCTCCCCTTGGCGGCATGAGCGCGATCGATGACATGGCGCTGTCGGACGAGGCGCGCGAGGCCTGGATGGCCGCCAAGACCAACCCCCGCCCACTGGTGCGGACCATGTCGGCGCTGCATGGCTTCGTAACGGCATCGGTCACCGGGCCGCGGTTCGCGGACCCGCAAGACTGGATGTGCCCACTCATGGGATTGCCGCGCGACGTCCTGGCCAAAGGCTCTGCAACCGATCACGCCGTGTTTGCCAGCCTCGCCAGGATCCACAACCGGATCAACGAGACGCTGTTCGACAGGCCACAGGATTATTCACCCCGCTTCACCACCAAGCCCAGCGGCGGCATCGACCCGCGGCCGTGGTGCCAAGGGTTCTACGCGGCCATCAATCTCAACATCAAACGCTGGAAACGGCTCCTCGACCTCAACAACCCCAACCACGGTCTGCTGCTGCCGATCCTGATCTACTGCGTCGACAAGAAGGGGCGGCCCGTCCTCGGCAAACCCAGGCCGGGACCCGAGACCGCGCACTTCATCGAGCACGAGGCATACAAAGACATCGCCCTCGTCATCCCCGCCCTTCGCGAACTCCACTATGTCACCCGTTATGATAACCCGCAGTAATCGCCGCCGGCGCGCCGACTAACGCCTGACCGCCATACACGCATCAGGCGCCCTCGGGAAAGGTGCCTTGGTGCACCGCTTACGAAAATTATGGATTAGGCATTGCAGGATTTGCAGTGTTTGGCCGCTGTTTTCTTGCAATTCGATTTGCCGATTCGTACGCCTCCGGCGAGGGCCGCCTTGCGCGAGCATGGCATGATAGCGAGGCTG
>NZ_MDDT01000069.1:0-23540 GCF_001854815.1 Mesorhizobium sp. LCM 4576 | reverse complement strand
CCCATCTTGCCGGCCGCGGTCTGGAAGGCGGCGATCACATCCTCGTTCTGGCCCATGCCGAGATAGTCGTTGGAGCACCAGACGGTGATCTCCTGGGCGCGGCCGTTGGAACGCCAGATGGCGCGCGGGAACTTGCCCACCATGCGCTCGAGATCGGCGAAGACGCGGTAGCGACGCTCGGCGTGGAGCTGGTCGATCGCATCTTCGAAGAACCGCTGGTAATTCATGTCGACTTCCCAATTTTGCGGCGGATCATAGTCATTGACCTATGTTGCGTCCACCGCGCCCAACCGGTCAAAATGCCACGCCCTTGCCCTGTTCCTAACGACGCCGGATCGTGGCCTATTCCGGCTGTTTGAAGCAGTTTTGTTTCAGTACGATGCCTCGGACGGGAGGAACTGTTACGGACTTAACATTATAGGGAGGCCTATGCATATCGCCCAAAAGTGCACCGCGACTTTGGGTGAACGACATGAGGTTTAGCGGGCTTGCGGCGGGGTTTCCAGTGCGGTGGCTGTTGAGACAGTTTCCGATAAATCTTGATCAGCGAGGTAGATGATGACGGTTTTGGTGACAGGCGGTGCCGGTTATATCGGCAGCCACATGGTCTGGGAGCTGCTGGACGCCGGCGAGAGCGTCGTGGTGCTCGACCGGCTCTCCACCGGCTTCGAATGGGCGGTGGCCCCGGAAGCGAAGCTCGTCGTCGGCGACGTCGCCGACCGCGACCTGGTCGGCCGGATCATCCGCGAGAATAAGGTCGACGCCATAATCCACTTCGCCGGCTCGATCGTGGTGCCGGAATCGGTCGCCGATCCGCTCGGCTATTACGAGAACAACACCTGCAAGACGCGCACGCTGATCGAAACCGCCGTGCGCGAAGGCGTGCCGCATTTCATCTTCTCCTCCACCGCTGCCGTCTATGGCGGCGCCGGGCTGGAGCCGGTGCGCGAGGATGCCCGCCTTGCGCCGGAATCGCCTTACGGCCTCTCCAAGCTGATGAGCGAATGGATGCTGCGCGACGCGGCCCTGGCGCACGACATCCGCTATACGGCGCTGCGCTATTTCAATGTCGCCGGCGCCGATCCGAAGGGCCGCACCGGACAGTCGACGCCCGGCGCCACGCATCTGATCAAGGTCGCCTGCGAGACCGCGCTCGGCAAGCGCCCCTTCATGCAGGTCTTCGGCACCGACTATCCGACGCCGGACGGCACCTGCATGCGCGATTATATCCATGTCAGCGATCTCGCCGCCGCGCACCGGCTGGCGCTTCAACGGCTGCGCGCCGGGGGGAAGAGCCTCGTCGCCAATTGCGGCTACAGCCATGGCTATTCGGTGCTCGAGGTGATCGACAGCGTGCGCCGCGCCTTTGGCCATGACTTCGACGTGCGCATGGGCGACCGCCGCCCGGGCGACGCCGCCGCCGTGGTCGCCAATTCCGAACTTGCCCGCAAGGAGTTAGGCTGGACGCCGCAACGCGACGATCTCGACCTGATCGTCAACGACGCGCTGGCCTGGGAACGGATTCTGACGACGAAGAATTCTGTTCGAAACTGAGCAATTCCAGGAAAAGTGCGCAGCGGTTTTCCGTCCGGAATTGCGTCAAGACAAAAAGTCCAGCTGTTGGGCCAAGGGCTCGTGCGGCGCGTCTAGACGCGGTATTGAGGCCTCATGCAGCGGCGCGCCAAGGAGTGCCGTGACGACGCTTGAGGGACGGCATGAAAATCCTGGTTCTCGGGGCCGGCGTGGTTGGCACGGCGGCCGCCTATTATCTGGCAAGGGACGGTCACGAGGTGACGGTGATCGAGCGCCATGAAGCGGCGGCGCGCGGCACCAGCCAGTCGAATGCCGGCCTGGTGTCGCCTGGCGACGCCACCGCCTGGGCTTCGCCCGCCGCGCTGAAGACTTTTCTGCGCGCGCTTTGGAACCATGACCTCGGCATCAAGGTGAGGCTGCGCCTCGATCCCTATTTCTATGCCTGGAGCCTGCGCTTCCTGCGCGAATGCACGGTGAGGCGGCTGCGCGCCAACACCGACATCAAGCTGAGGCTCGCGCTGCATTCGCGCGCATGCATCAATCAATTGTCGGAGGAGACCGGCATCCATTACGACGAGCGCAAGAAGGGCATTCTCTACTTCTTCCGGTCGCAAAAGAGCCTCGACACCGGCACCGACAATTACCGCTATCTCGGCGAGCACGGCCTGCCGATCGAGATCGTCGGCCGCGACCGCCTGGTCGAGCTGGAGCCAGGCCTTGCCGGCGTGAAGGAAAAGATCGCCGGCGGCATCTATTCGCCGATCGACCAGACCGGCGATTCCAGGCAATTCACCGACAGGCTCGCCGCCTATGCCGCCGAGAAGCTCGGTGTCAAATTCCTGTTCGGCACGACGGTCGAGGGCCTCGACATCGAAGGCGACCGGGTGCGCGCGGTGGTGACTTCGGCCGGCCCGGTCACAGGCGATGCCGTCGTCATCTCCATGGGGCCGGAAAGCGGCCTGCTCGGCCGCCGCTACGGCGTCGACCTGCCGGTCTATCCGGTCAAGGGCTACACGGCGACGATCCCCCTCGAGGACGAGAGCAAGGGGCCGACTATGGGCGGCGCCGACGAGGACCGGCTGATCGGCTATTCAAGGCTCGGCAATCGCCTGCGGATGTCCTCGACCGCCGAATTCACCGGCTTCGACCGCAGCTTCAAGCCCGGCGATTTCAGGACCATCCTGGAAACCGGCAAGGATCTTTTCCCGGGCGCCTTCGACGAGAAGAAGGCCGTGCTCTGGGCAGGTCTGCGGCCGATGATGCCGAGTTCGGTGCCGGTCTTCGGCCAGGCGAAATACCGCAATCTCTATCTCGATACCGGCCACGGCCATCTCGGCTGGACCATGGCCTGCGGCTCGGGGCAGTTCCTGGCCGACATCGTCGCCGGCCGCAAGCCGCAGATCGATCCCAAAGGATTGCTGTACGGGACGACACGCTGAGCCGGCTGGCTTACGCGGTGGCGTTCTTCAGCCACGCTTGCCTGTAGGCTTGCCAGGCCGGATCGGCCGGCGGCTCGGTCCGCTCGCCCTTGCTCATCGCTGGCGCGCCATCCGACGCCAGCAGCGCGGCGCCGATGCTAGTCCCTGTCGAGGTCTCCGACGCAACGACCGCTCGTCCCGTCGCCGCCGCCAGCATGCGGATGAAAAGYGGGTTGCGCGCGAAAGGTCCCTCGACCGTTGTTGGCCCATCGCCGCCGATCAGTTCCAGGCAGGTCGCGGCCATCAGCGCCAGATAGAACGAGATGGCGGCGAAGCGCTGGYCTGGGCTCAAATCATCGGCATTGACCCATTGGGCGTCGCGATGYGGGAATGGCCCGGAGCCCTGTTGGGTGGAAGGCAGCAGCAAGACCTGGCGCGCCAGGACAGCGGCGACATCGGCTTCGCTCCATTCCTGCGGCTGCCCCTCGGTCAGCAGCGAAAACTCGCGTCCGCCCATGAAGCGCGCCGACGGCACCGGATCGCCGAGCGCATTGACATTGACCAGCGTGTCGCGTGCCGCATCGAGCTCCACCTTCCGGCCRCCCACTGCCATCGACACCACCCATGTGCCGGTCGAGACGACGCAGAAGGGCRCTGCGTCGGACAGCAGGTGCGGCAGCAGCGAAGCGTTGGAATCGTGCAGGCCGCAGAACACGGGCGTTTGCGGGTCGAGCCCGGTCTGCGCGGCGAGCGCGGACAGGATCGGTCCGAGCTGGTCTTTTGCCGGCCGCACCGGGGCCATCAGCGGACACCAGCCCATCCTGTCGACCAGCGAGGAATAGTCGGACGCCCAGGGATTCCACAGATCGGTGTGACAGCCGAGCGATGTCACCTCGTTGGAGGCGATGCCGGTCAGCCGCAGCGCCCAATATTGCGGGTACATCAGCATCGCGGCGGTCCTGGCGAAGTCCGCCGGGAACCGCTTCTGCAGCCAGAAGAACTGCGCACCGAGATTGAGGCCGATGGGCAGCCGTGGCGTGCCGGTTTCGGCGAAGGGCGGACGGACCGCGTCATACTCCAAGGTCAGYCCGTCGGGGCCGTCGAATTCATAGTCGAGCACCGGGAGCACCAGTTCCCCGGAGGCGTCGATCAGCGCCCCGGTCGCGCCATGCGTGGTGATCGAGATCGCATCGATCCGTCGTTCGCGGTTGAGATCGGCGAGGCTATTCAGGATGAAGGTCCACAGCGCCTCGACATTGTGATGCGGGTAGGGCGCCTGCCGCACTGGCGCGTTGGCGATACGACGCAGCGCGATCTCGCTCAGCGTCGTGAGATCGACCAGCGCCACCTTGGCGTTGGTTTTGCCGATATCGATGACGGCGACGATCATGCCATATGGAACACTGTTTCCAGCGGCACGGCCACCGGCTCGTTGTCGGRCCTGGTCTCCATGAGGTCGGCCATATGCGCCCACCAGCGCTGCATCACGGGATGCTTCGGCAGGTCGGCCATGCCGTGATCGTCACGTCGCCACAGCACGCCGAACAGGATGTTGGTCTCTTCGTCGAGATGGATCGAATAATCGGAGACGCCGGCCTGCTTCAGAAGCGCAACCAGCTCAGGCCAGATCTCGTCATGGCGGCGCTTGTATTCGGCCTTCATGCCGGGATTGAGCTTCATCTTAAAGGCGTATTTTTCCATCAGGCGAAGCGTCCTTCGCGCAGCCGCCGCCAGACGATCGGCAGCGCGATGACGATGATCAGCAACAGGCCGATGAAGATCGACATGACGATGCCGGGCACGTTGAGCAGGCCGAGCCCGAACGTCACCAACCCCATGATGAAGGCGGCGAGCACGACGCCCAGGATGCTCCCGGCACCGCCAAGGATCGAGACGCCGCCCAGCACCACCATGGTGATGGCTTCGAGCTCGTAGCCCTGCGCGATCGATGGCCTGGTCGAGCCGAGCCGCGAGGTGATCAGCACCGAGGCGATGYCCGACATCAGCCCGGTCAGGCAGAACAGGATGAATTTGATGCGGTCGACGCGCACCCCGGAGAACTGGCAGGCGACGGGATTGTTGCCGATGGCAAAGACCCGGCGGCCGAAGCTCGTACGGTGCARCACGAACCAGTAGATCAAAGCCGCGACGAGGAATAGCGCCAGCTCGAACGAGAAGACCCACCAGACATAGCCCTGGCCGAAGAAGGCGAAGCTTTCCGGATAGCCCTTGTAGGCCTGGTCGCCCAGGATGATGAAGGCGATGCCGCGGAACAGGCTCATCGTGCCGATGGTGACGACGATGGACGGCAGGCCGAGCCGCGTGACGAGCAGCCCGTTGAAGGCGCCGCAGGCGAGGCCGACGGCAATGCCGATCAGAACCAGCACCGGCGTTCCGGCGCCGGCCTGCACGGCCATGCCCATCATGGTCGAGGCCAAAGCCACGATCGCGGCGACGGAGAGGTCGATCTCGCCGGAGATGATCAGCAGCGCCATGGCAAGCGCGATCAGCCCTTTTTCCGTGAAGTTGAAGGTCAGGTCCGACAGCGACCACGGGTCGAGGAAATAGGGCGAAGCAAAACTGTTCACGGCGAAGATGGCCACCGCGATGACGACCAGCAGCGCCTCCCAGGAGAAGATCGCCGAGGACAGCGGCTTGTCGAGCCGGTCGGGAATGTGGCGCGGGGCAGGGGTGTCGGTCATGCCGCTTCCGCCTTTCTGAGGATGATGCGGCCCTGCCGGCGCTCGCCGCGCGCGTTGAGCACCACGGCCAGGATGATGGCGCTGCCCGAGATCGCCATCTGCCAGAAGGGCGAGATGTTGATGACCGGCAGCGCGTTGGAGATGATGCCGAGGAACAGCGCGCCCAGCACCGCGCCGCCGACCGAGCCAATGCCGCCGGCGATGGAGATGCCGCCGATGACGCAGGCGGCGATGATGTTGAGCTCATAGCCGTTGGCGACCTCGACCGAGGCGATCACATAGCGCGAGATCCAGAGATAGCCGGCGAGCCCGCCGATCATGCCGGAGATACAGAAGACGATGAATTTTGTCCGGCCGACATCGATGCCGGCATAGACCGATGCGGTCGGGTTGACGCCGATGGCGTAGATCGAGCGGCCGATCGCGGTCCGCGTCATCACCAGGAAGAACAGCGCGATCACGATGATGGCGATCCACGACAGCACCGGCAGGCCGAGAAAGGCGGCGCGCTGGAAGTTGATGAAGGCGGGGCTCATCTGGTCGGCATTGACCCAGGCGCCGCCGGAGACGACGAAGGTAGCGCCGCGATAGATGGTCAGCGTGCCCAGCGTCACCACGATCGAAGGGATGTTCAGCCGCCACACCAGGAAACCGTTGATCGCGCCGAGCATCAACCCGACGAGCAATGCGATGACGATCAGCACCGGGATCGGGATTGCCGGATGCGCGGCGTTCAGCATCGCCACCACCATGCCGGTGAAGCAGAGGTTGGACGCCATCGAGAGGTCGATCGAGYGCGTCAGGATCACCACCATCTGCMCAAGCGCCAGGATCATCAGGATCGAGGTGTCGTTGAACACCTGGCGCAGATTGGCGGGGTCGGCGAAGCCGGGGAAGCGCGTCGAGATCAGGCCGATCAGCACGACGATGCCGGCAAGCAGCCAGATCTCGCGATATTTGAGGAAATTCTTCATGCCGCGATCCCCGCTGCCGTCCGAACCAGCGTCTCGGCATCCAGGCCCTTGTTGTCGTAGGTGGCCGCGATACGGCCTTCGCGCATGACCACGACTCTGTCCGACATGCCGAGGATTTCGGGCAGCTCCGACGAGACCATGATCACCGAAAGCCCTTGCGCGACCAGTTCTGCCATGAAGCCGTGCACGGCGGCCTTGGAGCCGATGTCGATGCCCTTGGTCGGCTCGTYGAGGATGATCACCTTGGGCGCTGTGGCCAGCCATTTGGCGATGACCACCTTCTGCTGGTTGCCGCCGGAAAGCGTGCCGACATCCTGGCTGAGCGATGAGGCGCGCAGATCGAGCCGTTCGGTGTAGGAGCGGGCGAGCGAGAACTCTTCCGCAAGCCTCAGCACGCCTGATTTCGAGGTGCGCTTGAGCGACGGCAGCGACACGTTCTGGAAGATCGGCAGGCCGATCACAACGCCCTGCTTGCCGCGTTCTTCCGGCACATAGACGATGCCGGCCTCGATCGACTCCGCCRCCGATTTCGGCGCGATCGTCTGGCCGTCCAGCGAAATCGCGCCCCGGCTCGTGCGGGTGATGCCGGCGATCGCCTGYATCACCTCGCTGCGCCCGGCGCCGACCAGCCCGTAGAAGCCGAGGATCTCGCCCTTGCGCAATTCGAAGCCGATGTCGTCGAACTCGGTCGGGTGCGACAGGCCGGAGACGGAGAGCACCGGCGCGCCGATCTTCGGCTCGCGCTGCGGGAAGATGTGATCGACGTTGCGGCCCACC
The DNA here is from genome assembly GCF_001854815.1 of Mesorhizobium sp. LCM 4576. Classification (NCBI taxonomy): domain Bacteria; kingdom Pseudomonadati; phylum Pseudomonadota; class Alphaproteobacteria; order Hyphomicrobiales; family Phyllobacteriaceae; genus Mesorhizobium; species Mesorhizobium sp. LCM 4576. The sequence continues at coordinate 16,136 of NZ_MDDT01000069.1, read as the reverse complement.
ATCATGCGCACGATCTCGTTCTGGCCGGTGTCCTTGAGCAGGCCTTCACCGACCATCTCGCCGTCCCGGAAGACGGTGTAGCGGTCGGCGATGCGGTAGATCTCGTCGAACTTGTGGCTGATGAAGAGCACCGCCTTGCCTTCGCTCTTCAGGAACTCGATCAGCAGGAAAAGCTCCTCGATCTCCTTCATCGAAAGAGCGGCCGTCGGCTCGTCCATGATGACGATGCGGGCATCGATCGACATGGCGCGGGCGACGGCGACCAGATGCTTGTTGGCGATGCCGAGGTCCTTCAGCCTTGCGTCGGCGTCGATATGGMCCGCGCGCATCGTCTCCAGCACCTCGCGGGCATTCTTGCGCATGGTGCGCCAGTCGACGGTGCCGAAGCGGGTGCGCGGCGCATGGCCAAGGAAGATGTTTTCGGCGACCGACAGGTCGTCGAACAGCACGGTTTCCTGATGGATGGCGGTGATGCCGTGGCCGAAGGCGGCATGCGCGCTGGGCAGCGTCGTGGCCTGGCCGTCGATGCCGATTTCGCCGGAGTCGGGCTGATAGATGCCGGTCATGATCTTGACCAGCGTCGACTTGCCGGCGCCGTTCTCGCCGATYAGCGCGGTTACCTGTCCCGGGTAGAGCGACAGGCTGACATTGTGCAKGGCGCGCACGCCGGGGAAACTTTTCGAGATGCCGGAGAGCGTCAGGCGGGGCGCCGAAGCCGGGGGCCGTGCCTCTACTTTGCCGTGATGGGCCGTCGTATCCATAATCGTATCAAGCCCGTCTATATTCAGTGTTGACTCCCCCTCACCCGACCTCCGCTTCGCTCGGTCGACCTCTCCCCGAGGGGAGAGGAGGCTTGCGAGCTTGGCGCCTGGCTCTTCTCCCCGCCGGGGAGAAGGTGGCCGCGAAGCGGCCGGATGAGGGGGCAGCGCCGTCAGTCCAGGATCAGTAGATCTTGGAGAACTTCTCGATGTTGGTCTTGTCGAACTGGAAGGGCGGAGCCATCGCGGCGGAATTGGTGTCGTCGAGCGTCACCTTGCCGACGCGGCCGATCGACAGCGTCGCGCCGGGCTTGGCCTCTTCCTTCTTCACGGCCAGGTCATGGGCAAGGTAGATCGCCGAATAGCCGAGGTCGATCGGGTTCCACAGCGCAACCGCCTGCGAAGCGCCGTTGTCGATGAACTTCTTGAACTCCGACGGCAGCGCCAGGCCGGTGACATTGACCTTGCCGATCAGGTTCTCGTCGGTGACGACCTGCGCGGCGGCGACGACGCCGACGGTGGTCGGCGCGATGATCGCCTTGAGGTTCGGATAGGACTTCAAGAGGCCCTTGGCTTCGTCGGTGCTCTTGGCCGAGTCGTCATCGCCATAGACGGTGGCGACCAGGTTGATCTTCGGGAACTTCTCTGGCAGCACCTTCTTGGYCGCCTCGATCCAGGCGTTCTGGTTGGTCGCGGTCGAGGAGGCCGACAGGATCGCGACGTCGCCGCCCTCCGGYAGGTAGTCGGCGGCGAGCTTGATGATGGTCTCGCCGATCAGGCCGGTGTCGGACGGGTTGAGGTGGAGCTGGMGGCCTTCCTTGGCGACGCCCGAGTCCCACGAGATCACAGTGATGCCGCGATCCATCGCCTTCTTCAGCACCGGCACCAGCGCGTCGGCGTCATTGGCCGAGACGGCGATGGCATTGACCTTCTGCGCGATCAGCGAATTGATCACCTCAATCTGCGCTTCGGCGGTCGCCTTGGTCGGACCGGTGTAGATGACGTCGACATCGCCCAATTCCTTGGCCGCTTCCTCGGCGCCCTTGTTGGCGGCGTCGAAGAAGCCGTTGCCGAGCGACTTCACGACCAGCGCGATCTTGACGTTCTCGGCGTAGGCGGCATTCACGAACATGGCGGCGGAAAAGGCCGCCGTAACCAGCAGTTTCTTCAAAAAGCTCATCGAATATCCTCCCTTGAGCGTTGCATTCCATCGCCGCTGCGGGCGCGAGTTTCCCTCAGGCCTGCAGTGAAGATTCTTCCTTGTCGCTTGACTGTCCGCGGGCGACGATCAGCGCCACGCCCGCCGTTTCCAGCATCTTGGCTTCGCGATCCTCGATGCCGTCGTCGGTGATCACGGTCGCGATGCGCGACAGCCCGCACAGGATCAGGCTGGAGCGCATGCGGAATTTCGAGGAATCGACCAGCACCACCAGTTCGTCGGCCTGGTCGATCAGTTTCTGCTCGGCCTGGATCAGCAGCGGATCGCCTTCCATCAGGCCGAGCGGCCCAAGCCCCTGCGCGCCCATGAACATGCGCCGCGCATAGAAGTTGCGCGTCACGTCATTGTCGAAGGGCGACAGGATGATGTTCTGCTCGCGGTAGATCGTGCCGCCCGACAGCATCACCGTGTTCTTCGAATGCTTGAGCAGATGCTCGGCGATCGGGAAGGAATTGGTGAAGATCGGCATGCGGCGTCCGGTCAGGAAATGCACCATCTGGAAGGTGGTGGTGCCGCCATTGATGATGATCGGCTCGCCGTCCGTGCAAAGGTTCACCGCTTCCCGCGCGATCGCGCGCTTCTGCGCGGCGTTCAACGTTTCGTTGACGGAGAAGGGCCGGCCGGCGAGGCCGATGAATTGCGGCGGCGAGATCGCCTCGGCGCCGCCGCGCACCCGGCGCAGGCGCTTTTGCACGTGGAGCGCCGCGATGTCGCGCCGGATCGTCGCCTCGGAGGAGTCCGTCAGCTCGACCATTTCCTGCACCRTCACGACAGGCTTTTCCTGGACGGCGGACAGAATGATCCTGTGGCGTTCTTTTTCGTGCATGGTTCCTCCCAGCTCGAGCATCAGGCACTAGAAAACGCGCAGTGTCAATCATTTCCGATCATATAATTTCATTGTGCAGTGCAATATGATCGATCTTGATCGTTTATGATTGACAAGCAGGGCGCTTGCGTAGACATTCGCCGCGAGAAAGAGGAGCGCGGCGTTCGCGCTCCAAGGGAGGATACCTATGCTCGACAAGCGCTCCGGCTCGCGCCTCGCCAATCTTTGGGACGATGCAAAAGCCGAAGGGATGAGCGGTCCCGAGCTTCTGGTCTATCGCTCGAACACGTTGGGTTCCGACAAGCGCGTCACCAATTATGGCGGCGGCAACACCTCGTCCAAGGTCTGGCAGAAGGACCCGCTGACCGGCGAGGATGTCGAGGTACTATGGRTCAAGGGTTCGGGCGGCGACAGCGCCTCGATCAAGCTCGACGGTTTCGCCACCCTCTACATGGACAAGCTGCGCGCCATCAAAGCTCTTTATCGCGGCGTCGAGCATGAGGATGAGATGGTGGGCTATCTGCCCCACTGCACCTTCAACCTCAATCCGCGCGCGGCCTCGATCGACACGCCCCTGCACGCTTTCGTGCCCAAGGCCTGCGTCGACCACATGCATCCCGACGCCATCATCGCGGTCGCCGCAGCCAAGGATTCCAAGGCGATCACCAGGGAGATCTTCGGCGACGCCATCGGCTGGCTGCCCTGGAAGCGGCCGGGCTTCGAGCTCGGCCTGTGGCTGGAGAAATTCTGCCTCGAGAATCCCGAGGCCAAGGGCGTCGTGCTCGAAAGCCACGGCCTGTTCACCTGGGGCGACACGCCAAAGGAATGCTACGAAACGACGATCTCGGTGATCAACCAGGCGATCGACTGGTTCGAGCGCAAGTCGCAGGGCAAGGCGATCTTCGGCGGCGAGGCGGTGAAGTCGCTGGACGCTTCCGCGCGCCGCGCCATCGCCGCCAAGCTGATGCCGCGCATCCGCGGCCTGATCTCCGAGAAAAGCCACAAGCTCGGCCATTTCGACGACCAGCCGGCGGTGCTGGRGTTCGTCAATTCGAAGGATTTGCGGCCGCTGGCGGCGCTGGGCACGTCTTGCCCCGACCATTTCCTGCGCACCAAGATCCGGCCGCTGGTCATCGAGTTCGACCCGGCAAAGCCGGATGTCGACGCCGTCATCGCCCGCCTGGCGGATGACATCGCCGAATACCGCGTCGGCTATCAGGCCTACTACGACGCATGCAAGCATGCGGATTCGCCCGCCATCCGCGATCCCAATGCCGTGGTCTACCTGATGCCCGGCGTCGGCATGTTCACTTTCGCCGGCGACAAGGCGACCGCGCGCATCTCCGGCGAGTTCTATGTCAACGCCATCAACGTCATGCGGGGCGCCTCGACGGTCTCGTCCTATGTCGGCCTGCCGGCTCAGGAAGCCTTCGACATCGAATATTGGCAGCTCGAGGAAGCCAAGCTCCAGCGCCTGCCCAAGCCGAAGGCGCTGGCCGGCCAGATCGCCTTGGTCACCGGCGGCGCCGGCGRCATCGGCCGCGCCACCGCCAACCGGCTGCTGCGCGAAGGCGCCTGCGTGGTGCTCGCCGATATCGACGAGGCGGCTTTGGCCAGCGCCAATGACGAGCTGTCGAAGGCGTTCGGCAAGGACTTCGTCCGCCCGGTGCGGATCGATGTCACCTCGGAAGAGCAGGTGCTTTCCGGTTTCGCCGAGACGGCGGTCGAGTTCGGCGGCATCGACATCCTGGTCTCCAATGCCGGCCTCGCCTCCTCGGCGCCGATCGAGGAAACGACACTGGCCTTGTGGAACAAGAACATGGACATCCTGTCCACCGGCTATTTCCTCGTCTCCCGCGAGGCTTTCCGGCTGTTCCGCGTCCAGAAGATCGGCGGCAACGTCGTCTTCGTCGCCTCCAAGAACGGRCTCGCCGCGTCGCCGAACGCGTCTGCCTATTGCACCGCCAAGGCGGCCGAGATCCATCTCGCCCGCTGCCTGGCGCTGGAGGGCGCGGAAGCGCAGATCAGGGTCAACGTCGTCAATCCGGACGCCGTGCTGCGCGGCTCCAAGATCTGGACCGGCGAATGGAAGGAGCAACGCGCCGCCGCCTACAAGATGTCGACCGACGATCTCGAGGAGCATTACCGCTCGCGCTCGATGCTGAAACGCTCGGTCTTCCCGGAAGACATTGCCGAAGCGATCTACTTCTTCGCCTCCGACATGTCGGCCAAATCGACCGGCAACATCGTCAATGTGGACGCCGGCAACGCACAAAGCTTTACGCGCTAAGCGCACTTCCCTTCTCCCCGTTCAACGGGGAGAAGGTGCCGCAGGCGGATGAGGGGCAGYGCCTGCCGAACGTATTCCTGGGAGGAACCGCAGTGTCCGAAACGATTATCCGCACCGACCTCGTCGCCAGCCACAACGCCGCGCGCAAAGCCAACCTCGACCGCGACTACGCTTCCCTCGGCGAGCGTCTCGACCGCCGCGGCATCGCCATCGACGCCATCCGCGACAAGGTCGAGAAATTCGGCGTGGCGATCCCGTCCTGGGGCGTCGGCACCGGCGGCACGCGCTTCGCCCGTTTTCCCGGCTCCGGCGAGCCGCGCGACATCTTCGACAAGATCGAGGACTGCGCCGTCATTGCCCAACTGACGCAGGCGACGCCGACCGTCTCGCTGCACATCCCGTGGGACAAGGCCGATCCGAACCGGCTGAAGCAGGCGGCCTCGCGTTTCGGCCTCGGCTTCGACGCCATGAATTCCAACACCTTCTCCGATGCCAAGGACCAGAGGCTCTCCTACAAATTCGRCTCTTTGTCGCATGCCGATGCCGGCACGCGCCGGCAGGCGGTCGAGCACAATCTCGAATGCATCGAGATCGGCAGGACGCTGGGCTCCAAGGCGCTGACGGTCTGGATCGGCGACGGWTCGAACTTCCCCGGCCAGGTCAATTTTGCGAAAGCCTTCGAGCGCTATCTCGACGCCATGCGCGAGATTTATGCCGGCCTGCCGGACGACTGGCGGCTGTTCACCGAGCACAAGATGTATGARCCGGCCTTCTATTCGACGGTCGTGCAGGACTGGGGCACCAACTACATCATCGCGAAGGAGCTCGGCGATAAAGCCTTCTGCCTGGTCGACCTCGGCCACCACGCGCCCAACGTCAACATCGAGATGATCGTGTCGCGGCTGATCCAGTTCAAAAAGCTGGGCGGCTTCCACTTCAACGATTCCAAATATGGTGACGACGATCTCGATGCCGGTTCGATCGACCCCTACCGGCTGTTCCTCGTCTTCAACGAACTGGTCGATGCCGAACTCGCCGGCGCCGGGGGCTTCCACCCCGCGCATATGCTTGACCAAAGCCACAACGTCACCRATCCGATCGAAAGCCTGATGCTGTCGGCGGTCGAGGTACAGCGCGCCTATGCACAGGCGCTGCTGGTCGACCGCAAGGCGCTTGAGGGCTTCCAGGAGGCCAATGACGCGCTGATGGCGACGCAGACGCTGAAGACGGCCTACCGCACCGATGTCGAGCCGATCCTCGCCATGGCGCGGCTCAGGACCGGCGGCGCCATCGATCCTGTCGCCGCCTATCGCGAGGCGGGTTACCGGGCCAAGGTGGCGGCGGAACGGCCGGCGGTCGCCGGCGGCGGTGGCGGGATTGTGTAGATCGATCGGCGGCGAGGGGCGGCGCTTGAGCACCCCCTCTGTCCTGCCGGACATCTCCCCCGCAAGGGGGGAGATCAGCAGTTTCGCCGCCGGTGCGGTTCCTGCAACGTCGGCGGTTGGCGAAAGCGACGGCGACATCCAATCTCCCCCCTTGCGGGGGAGATGGCCGGCGAGCCAGAGGGGGGTGTGAGGATCGCCAGCCGTCACTATCGGCTGGACTCACCCACCTCAACGGTCTTTCCTAAGCTCCCCCACGCCCGGAGAGCCCGCATGCATCTCACCCGCCGGTCGCTGATCGCCCTCAGCCTTTCGCTTACCTTCGCGTTCATATCATCCGCCGTCTTCGCCGCGTCGCCTGCTCCAGCCAAGGGCGAGCACGGCATGGTGGTCACGGAGCAGCATCTGGCGACCGAAGTCGGTGTCGACGTGCTGAAGAAAGGCGGCAACGCCGTCGATGCCGCTGTCGCGGTCGGCTACGCGCTGGCCGTGGTCTTTCCCGAAGCGGGCAATATCGGYGGCGGAGGGTTCATGACCATCCGGCTGAAGGACGRCCGCACCACCTTCATCGATTTCCGCGAGCGCGCGCCGCTCGCCGCCACCAGGACCATGTATCTCGACAAGGACGGCAAGCCGATCAAGGGAGCCAGCCTCGACGGCTATCTTGCCGTCGGCGTGCCGGGCTCGGTGGCCGRCTTCGAGATGGCGCGCGAGAAATACGGCACGCTTTCGAGGCAGGATTTGGTGGCGCCGGCGATCGCCTATGCCAAGGACGGTTTCATCCTCACCCAGGGCGACGCGGCTTCGTTCGCCGACAGCGCCGACCGGCTGGCGAAGGACCCGGCGGCGGCCGCCATCTTCCTGAAGAACGACGGCAAGCCTTATGGCATCGGCGAGAAGCTCGTTCAGCCGGACCTCGCCGCCTCGCTGTCGGCGATCTCGCAAAAGGGGCCGGACGCCTTCTACAAGGGCGCCATTGCCGATGCCATCGTCAAGGCGAGCGGCGCCAAGGGCGGTATCCTCGCCAAGGCCGATTTCGAGCAATATGCGGTGCGTGAGCTAAAGCCGGTGACCTGCGACTACCGCGGCTACGAGATCATCTCCTCTCCGCCGCCAAGCTCGGGCGGCGTCATCATCTGCGAAATCCTCAACGTGCTGGAAGGCTATCCGCTGTCCTATCTCGGCGCCGGCTCGGCCGAGACAGTCCATGTCATGGTCGAGGCCATTCGCCATGCCTATGTCGACCGCAATTCGGCGCTCGGTGACCCGGATTTCGTCGACAATCCGGTCTCGAAGCTGCTCGACAAGAACTACGCCAAGGACATCCGCGACAAGATCGATCCCTTCCGCGCCGGCGTGYCGAAGGATCTGATGCCGAAAGGTTTCGGCGAGCCGAAGGAAACCACGCACTATTCGATCATCGACAAGGACGGCAACGCGGTCGCGGTCACCTACACGCTGAACGGCTCCTACGGCGCCGGCGTCGTCGCCGACGGCACCGGCATCCTGCTCAACAACGAGATGGACGACTTCACCCAGAAGCCCGGCGTGCCCAACCTCTACGGGCTGGTCCAGGGCGAGGCCAACGCCATTCAGCCGAAGAAGACGCCTTTATCCTCGATGAGCCCGACGATCGTGACGAAGGACGGCAAGCCGTTCATGGTCATAGGCAGCCCGGGCGGCTCGCGCATCATAACCATCACGCTGGAGGCGATCGTCAACGTGATCGATCACGGCATGGATATCCAGGAAGCAATCGACGCGCCGCGCATCCATCATCAATGGCTGCCCGATAYGGTCTATGTCGAGCCGTTCGGCCTGTCCCCGGACACGGAGAAGCTGCTTGCCGGCATGGGTTATCACCTCGACCTGAGCGACGAGACCTGGGGTCGGGCCGCCGGCATCCTTGTYGGCGGCAAAAGCCTGGCGGAAATCGAAAAGGGCGGTGGCGCACGCTACAACGGCGCCATGGACARCCGCGCGGCTGCCGGCGAGGCGCTGGGATACTAGCTCACGGCCTAGAATGGTCAGGTCATTTAATGTGGCAGTGGTCGCCGCCTTGGCCGGCGCCACCCGACTGATCGCAGCGACGGTGTTGTCGCTGCCCGGTCAGGGAATGCGACCTGGACGACACGTCTGCGCCACGATTGCTCAGGCCTTTGAAGATTAATGGAAAATCGTTACAAGGCGAAGGAGCGGATGCCCGTCCCCATATCCCTTTAATATGCTTCGCAAGTAGACCTGTACGAAGCCGCGGGCAGCGGGCCAGCAAACTTGAATTCTATGAGAAGACGGAGCGGGGAGCGTTCGAATTGTTGAAATGTCGGTATCTCTGGACGCGGCTTTTCCGCAGGATCGCCCGCCGATGAATCCCTTTCGCTTCGCAGCGTTTCAGCGGCCAAGGCTCGGCCCATCGACGGGTGGCCGGCCGGCAGGAATCTTCATATCGCATGTGCTGAACGATCGAATACAGGCTCATTTTGACCGTCTCCGCAGCGAAACGCGGGAGATCATCGACTGGCAGTTCGCCTATAATCCGTGGACGTTGGGCGATCTCATCGCCGGACGAGGAGAATTCGAGATCGACCGGACCTCCGTGCGCGTGCGGCAAGCCGTGAATAACGGGAATTTGTCGGGCCATATGGACATCGTCCTCTTCCCTTTGGCGAAGTCTGCAAATCGGGAGTTCGTCTGGGTTCTCGAATATGACGTCGACTTTGCCGGCCGGTGGCTCGATTTTTTCCGGCAGTTTTCAAATAACGGCGCGGACTTGCTGACGACGACGCTCAATACGCGTCGCCGCGACCCGCGCTGGGCATTCTGGAACTCTGCAAATGGACCGTGCCCGAAATCACGGTTCACGAGGGCATTTATGCCCATCATGCGCGTTTCGAGGCGCTTTATTGCCACCTACGAGGAGGCGCTTTCGACAGGCGAATGGAGTGGGCACTACGAATTCCTCGTGCCGACCATTGCGCGTGTCCATGGCCTGAGAATCGAGGACATCGGCGGGACCGGGCCGTTCGTGCCTTGGCGCCGAAGGAGGCGAAACTATCTGAATCTGGCGAAGGACGTGCTTCTCAGTCCGGGGACATTCGTCTGGCGCCCATCGATGACGGCTTATTTTCACGAAGACGATACCGCATTCACGCAGCGAGCCATGCTCTACCATCCGATCAAGGCCGACGTTGCCGAATGGGAGACCGAAGCATCTGTAGCTCCATCCGAGGCCGTCTGATGCCTGGAGTAATTCCAGGAAAAGTGTGAGCGTTTGGGCTCGGCGACCTCGCCGTGGCCTTCCGCCCGGGATTGCGTAAAACAAGGAGAACGGTTCGCCGTTTCCGCGAAGCGCTCTGGGTTGGTTCGATCTCGAAGCAGCTGGATTGTTTTCTCAGGTCACCAGCGTGATGGTCGAGGCGATCAGCATGACGGCGGCAATGGCGACGAACAGCGCATAGATACGCGGCCGGTCGAGCAGCAGCGCATTGCCCGAAATCCAGGCCGCCGTGGCGCCGCCGAGCGCGAACAGGAAGCCGTTGCGATGGCCGAAGGACATGGAGGCGGCCATCAGACCGCCGATGATCAGCGCGCCGAAGACGATGATGACGGCGACGRCATATTTCTCGAAATCATTGCCGCTGCCCATCGCCGGCCCCATCGCATTGAGATTGGGCAGGTCGTCCGGGTCGAAAGGGCTGGTCGAGCCGTATTCGTCTTGACCGAGGGATTCGCGCATCATTCGTTCTCCGCTGGGCGGCAACAAACCATCAACGCCTGCCGAGCGCAACCCGGCAAAGCCGCCACGRCGATGCATTCGCCGTTCGGCTGATGCCCTCGTGCCACGGTTTCCCGGCCAATCTCAACGGCGTAGCAGCGTTGCGGTTCCAGGGCATGATGCCGAAAAAGGTGAAGCGGTTTTCGGACGACGTCATGCTCCAGCTCTGGCCTTGATCTACCTGGAAAAATCACTGCGCACGATGCCGTGCCGCTGCAGYTTGTCGTAGAAGGTCTTGCGCGGAATGCCGAGCGCCTCGATGGTGCGGCGGACGTCGCCGTCGTTGCGACCAAGTGTCTCGCGGATGATCTCGGCCTCGTAGCGATCGAGCCRTTCAGGCAACGGCATCGCGGTGTCGCTCTGCGTTGCCGCCGGGRAAGGCGTTTCACCGACATGATCGAGCCCAAGCACGAAACGTTCGGCGAAATGGGCGAGTTCGCGCACATTGCCCGGCCAGTCATGGTCCTTCAGATGACGCTGGGTCGCGGTGGAGATCGCCGGCACGGTGCGCCGGAAGCGGTCGGCGGCGCGCTCGGCGAAGTAGCCGAACAACAGCGGCACGTCGTCCCGCCTTTCGCGAAGCGGCGGAATGGAAAGCGTCACCACATTGAGCCGGTAATAGAGGTCCTCGCGAAAAGCGCCGCGCTGGCTGGGATCGCCGAGATCGACCTTGGYGGCGGCGACGACGCGCAGGTCGACCGGGCGCACTTCGTTGGTGCCGAGCGGCGTTACCTCGCGCATTTCGAGCACGCGCARCATCTGCACCTGCGTCGCGGCCGGCATGCTCTCGATCTCGTCGAGGAACAGCGTGCCGCCGCTCGAATGCTCGATGCGGCCGACGCGCTTCTTCTGCGCGCCGGTGAAGGCGCCGGCCTCGTGTCCGAACAGCTCGCTTTCGATGACCGTCTCCGGCAGCGTGCCGCAATTCAGCGCGACGAAATTGCCCTTGGCGCGGCGGCTCCAACGGTGCAGCAGGCCAGCCACCACCTCCTTGCCGGAGCCGGTCTCGCCGGTCACCAGCACGTCGACATCGGTGTCGGCGATCTGCCGCAGCGTCCGGCGCAGCCGCTCCATGGYGGGCGTCTGGCCGATCAGCGGCAATCCCTCCTGTGCTTGCTCGGCCGCTTCGCGCAAGGCGCGGTTTTCCATCACCAGACGGCGTTTCTCCGCGGCGCGGGCAACGCTCTGCGCCAGCCGGTCGGCGGCGAAAGGTTTGGTGATGAAGTCGTAGGCGCCGTCCTTGATCGCCTTGACCGCCATCGCGATGTCGCCATGGCCGGTAACCAGGATGACGGGGATATCGGGATCCAGCCGCAGCACACGGTCGAAGAGCTGCAACCCGTCGACCTCCGGCATGCGGATGTCCGAGACAACCACGCCGGCGAAATTCCTGTCGAGCGCCGCCAGAGCCTCGCTGGGCACCGCGTAAGCCGACACCGCAAAGCCGGCCAGCTCCAGCGTCTGCCTTGTCGCCTTGAGCAGGTCGCTGTCGTCATCGATCAGGATCACCGGTGCCGGATCGTGCTTCGTCATGCTGCGCCGGCTTTCGACAGATGGATGGTGAAGCGTGTGCCCTGGCTGCTGCTCGAAACCTCGATGCGCCCGCCATAGTCGGCGACGATGTCCTTGGCGATGACGAGGCCGAGCCCGAGGCCCTTTTCCTTGGAGGTATTGAACGGCGTGAACAGCGATTTCAGGATCGCCGGCGGGATGCCCGGCCCGTTGTCGGAGACGACCAACGCCACGTCCTCGGCGGTTTCGGCGGCGGAGACTTCGACCCTCGCATCATCGCGGCCATCGAGCGCCTCCAGCGCGTTCTGGAACAGGTTGATCAGCACCTGCTCCAGCCTCAACCGGTTTCCCATCACCTTCAGCGTCGGCGGCGGCAGAGTGATCGCCAGCGCGTCCAGCCGGCCGGCGAAGCGGCTCCTGAGCAGCACCACGGCGCCTTCGATCACGCCGCGCAATTCAATGGGCTCGGCCGCGGTGCGGCCCTTGCGGGCGAAAGCTTTCAGTTCATCGGTGATCGAGCCGATACGCTCGGTCAGCGCGGCGATGGCGTCAAGGTTCTCTTCGGCCGAGGCGCTCTGCTTGCGCTCGAGGAAGACGCGCGCGTTGTCGGCATAGGCGCGGATCGTCGCCACCGGTTGGTTGATCTCATGCGCTACGCCGGCGGCGACCTGGCCAAGGGTGGCAAGCCGGTTGGCCTGCACCAACTCTTGCTGCATCACCTGCAGCTTCGCCTCGGTGCTGCGGTGGTCGGCGATCTCGGCCTGCAGCCTGTCGCGCGCCAGGCTCAGATCCTGCGTGCGCTCGACGACGCGGCGTTCCAGCTCGGCGCGTGCTGCCTGTTCGGCGGCGATCCGCATCTGCCCGGATTGCCGGCGCCACAACAGATAGGCGGCAAAGGCGATGAGCGGCACGAGGACACCGAGCGCCAAGAGCCGCATTTCGCGCTGCGCCGCCGCGACCGGTGCTTCGGCCGGAACGAGATAGTCGAGCCGCCAGGGCGTCGACGGCACCGCGGTCGACAGCCGCAGATACTCGGCGTCGCTGCCCCCTGGCGTGATCGCATGGACAAGCGCGACGCCGGAGCTCAGCGGTTGCGGTTTCGTGATCGGCAAGGGCACCAGCGGCGCATCGCCGAATTGCTGATTGGCGCGGATATCGGCAAGCACCGGCCGGCCAAGCGGCTCCGTCGTCAGGAACCGCCAGGAGGGCACGCTCGTGATCAGCACCACGCCATGCGCATCGCTGACATAGGCCGGCCGGTTCGCCTCGCGCCAGTCGGACTCGAGCTGGTCGAACTCCATCTTGACCACGACGACGCCGAGCGGCCCCGAAGCGCCGTCGACGCGACGCGAGATGTAAAGGCCCGGGCGCTTGCTGACATTGCCGAGCGCGAAATACTCGGCCGTGCCGGTTTCCATCGCGCCCGAGAAATAGGCGCGGAAACCATAGTCGTTGCCGACGAAACTCACCGGCTCGCGCCAGTTGCTGGACGCGATCGCCAGGCCGTCCGTGCCGGTGACATAGAGCACCGAGGCCTTGGTTCCCGACACCAGCCCTTCGAGCTTGCGGTTCAAGACGTCGATCGACGCAGGGCTGCGCTCGCTCAGCGCGTCATGCACTTGCTGGTCCTCCGACAGGAGGAGCGGCAGGGCGCGCGGGTTTTCCAGCACCGCGCGCAGCAGCGCGACCTTGAGGTTGGCGTCGGTGCGTCCTTGCGTGGCCAAAGCCTCGATCTCGGTTGAGCGGCCATAAAGACCTGCGCCGTAARGCGCTGCCGCGATGATCGCCAGCACCGCCGCCGTAAACAGCAGCCAGGCGCGCCGCGCCCGCCCGGCAAGCAGTTCGGGCRTCGGGGCGAGGGCAGCGGCAGGGCGTTGCAGCATGCCGCATCTGTGCATGTTTTCGCACAAGGYGCAATTCGACCTATGCGGATAACCGCACGGATGCCCTCGAAGATGCCGTCATTGGTTCGAAAAAAGCCAACAAGATCAATATTCAGAGGCTTTGGGYGTCATCTGGCATGCGCATTGCAAACGCATCCGCAGCAGCCGCGAGGCTGTGGAGGTCAACAGCCCCCAGGGAGGTCGAGCGTCTCGATCGGGGGCCGAACGGAGGACATCATGCAGACAGCAATCGCTGCCGCCGAACCACGCGGCAAAATCCCCTTTTACCGGCATCTCTATGTGCAGGTCCTGGCGGCGATCGCCGCCGGCATCCTGCTTGGCCATTTCTATCCCGATCTGGGTGCCTCGCTGAAGCCGCTTGGCGATGCCTTCATCAAGCTGGTCAAGATGGTCATCGCGCCGGTGATCTTCCTCACGGTGGCGACCGGCATCGCCGGCGTTTCCGATCTGCACAAGGTCGGCCGCGTCGCYGGCAAGGCGATGATCTATTTCCTCGTCTTCTCGACATTGGCGCTCGTCGTCGGCCTCGTCGTGTCCAACGTCATCCAACCCGGCGCCGRCATGCACATCAATCCCGCGACCCTCGACCCCTCGAAAGTGGCGACCTTCACCGAGAAGGCRCACGACACCTCGATCGTCGGCTTCCTGATGAACATCATCCCCGACACCATCACCGGCGCGTTTGCTGAAGGCGACATCCTGCAGGTGCTGTTCTTCTCGGTGCTGTTCGGCATAGCGCTGGCGTTGGTCGGCGAGCGTGGCCGCCCCGTGGTCGATTTCCTGCAGGCGTTGACCGCGCCGGTCTTCCGCCTCGTTGCCATCCTGATGAAGGCGGCTCCCATCGGCGCTTTCGGCGCCATGGCCTTCACCGTCGGCAAATACGGCATCGGTGCGATCGCCAACCTCGCCTTCCTGATCGRCACCTTCTATCTGACGTCGCTGCTCTTCGTGCTCGTCGTGCTCGGCGCCGTCGCATGGTACAACGGCTTCTCCATCCTGGCGCTGATCCGCTACATCAAGGAAGAGCTGCTCCTGGTGCTTGGCACCTCGTCGTCGGAAGCAGCACTTCCAGGACTGATGGCCAAGATGGAGCGCGCCGGCTGCAACCGCTCGGTCGTCGGTCTTGTCATCCCGACAGGCTATTCCTTCAATCTCGACGGCACCAACATCTACATGACGCTGGCCGCGCTGTTCATCGCCCAGRCAACCGACACGCCGCTCAGCTTCGGCGACCAGATCCTGCTTTTGCTCGTCGCCATGCTGAGCTCCAAAGGCGCTGCAGGCATCACCGGCGCCGGCTTCATCACCTTGGCTGCCACGCTCTCGGTCGTGCCCTCGGTGCCGGTCGCCGGCATGGCGCTGATCCTCGGCGTCGACCGCTTCATGTCGGAATGCCGCGCGCTCACCAACTTCGTCGGCAACGCGGTCGCGACCATCGTCGTGGCGCGCTGGGAAGGCGAGCTTGACCAGACGCAATTCGCCGCCGCCATGGCCGGTCAATTGCCGGAGGAGGCCGACCTCGCGCTGTCGGGCGGGCTGCAACCCGCCTGATCACCGTCCTGAATTGCGAAAGACAACGGCATCCTCCCGATGCCGGACAGGCCGTGGCTCTGCCGCGGCCTGTTCTTTTTGTCGGCCGCCGCATAGGCTGCGCCAGCCGGATTCCCGGCGAAATAGTCAGCCAAGAGGGCGGTCGATGAGCAGCGCGTATCCCGAGATCTATCTTGTCCGCCATGGCGAGACCGAATGGAGCCTCTCGGGCAGGCATACCGGCCGCACCGACATCCCGCTGACCGCCAAAGGCGAGGAGGCCGCGCGCGGCGTCGCTGAGCGTCTCAAGGGCGTCACCTTCCAGGCGGTCTGGTCGAGCCCGTCGCAACGCGCCTTCGACACCTGCCGGCTCGCCGGCTTCGGCGAGCGCGCGCTCAAGAAACCGGACCTGCAGGAATGGGATTATGGCGCCTATGAAGGCGTGACGACCAAGGAGATCCTTGCCGGGCGTCCCGGCTGGCAGTTGTTTCGCGATGGGTGTCCGGACGGCGAGACTGCGGCCGATGTCGGCGCCCGCGCCGATGCCGTCATCGCCGGGCTTCGCGCGGTTGCCGGCAATGTGCTCATCTTCTCCAGCTCGCATTTCCTGCGTGTCTTCGCGGCGCGCTGGGTCGGCCTGCCGCCGGCAGGCGGCGCGCATTTCGTGCTCGATACCGCGAGCCTCAGCATCCTCGGCTATGAGCACGATCTGACCGAGCCGGTGATCCGGCGGTGGAACCAGAAGTAGGGACAGCGGACTCCCCCTCATCCGGCCGCTACGCGGCCACCTTCTCCCCGAGGGGAGAAGAGGTTGGCGCCGGCGCTGAAGAGCTCCTCTCCCCACCGGAGGGCTTTGCACAGAATCGGATCAGTGATTCCATGCGGATATCCGGCAAGGAGGATTCGCGATGGTCGATCGAGTGCTTGGTCAGTTGAGCCT
>NZ_MDDT01000068.1:0-43872 GCF_001854815.1 Mesorhizobium sp. LCM 4576 | reverse complement strand
CAAGCCGCCAGGCCCCATTACCTTCCGCCACGGCCTTCAGTACTTCCAATCCATCGCACGGGGCTGGAGCCTACGAGATGTGTGAATCGCCTAGCATGAAATGGGGGAGAGGTGGCTCGGCGCGCAGCGCCGAGACGGAGAGGGGGAGCGCCCTATGCGATTACGCCCGACATCGGAGCGCTTCCCACCACCCGGGCGCTCCACGTGGCTAACCCTGCCCTCTCGCCGCTGCTTGCCAGCCGAACTACGATGAATGCCCGCGCAGGCAAGTCACGCGGCGTTGCCGCTGCGGGGATTGCGCAGCGGCTCGAAAATGATCTCAGCGGCAGCGGCGTCGAAGGCGAGCGCGTCGGGCATGGGGAGTGCTGCCGAGAAAAGATAGCCCTGCCCGATCATGCAGCCCAGCGAGCGCAGGATCATGCGGTCGGCGTCGGTCTCGACGCCCTCGGCCATCACCTCGATGCCGAGCGTCCGGCCGAGGCCGAT
Organism: Mesorhizobium sp. LCM 4576; assembly: GCF_001854815.1. Taxonomy (NCBI): domain Bacteria; kingdom Pseudomonadati; phylum Pseudomonadota; class Alphaproteobacteria; order Hyphomicrobiales; family Phyllobacteriaceae; genus Mesorhizobium; species Mesorhizobium sp. LCM 4576. Next base: position 43,386 of record NZ_MDDT01000068.1, on the reverse strand, counting down.
CACCGCCTCGACCACCGCCTGGTCCTCGACGGATTTCGCGAGGTCGCGGACGAAATCCTTGTCGATCTTAATCTTGCGGATGCGCCTGTCCTTGAGCGACACCAGGGTCGAGAAGCCGGTGCCAAAATCGTCGAGCACGATCGATATGCCCGCATCCGCCAGGCGCCCGACCTTTTCGTCGACCCGGTCGCGGTCGACCGGCGCCTCCTCGGTGATCTCGATCTCGAGCATCGCGGCGGGCACATTCCTCGCCTTCAGGCCGGTCAGGATCATGTCGTCGACATTGCCGGCTTCGAGCTCGCGCGGCGACAGGTTCATCGCGACCCGGACATCGCGGCGTCCGTCCCTCACGAGCTCGCCGATCATGGYGCAGCAATTGAGGCACACCGTCTCGGTCAAAAGCGAAAGCAGGCCGGTTTCGCGCGCGGCGGTGACGATCTCGGGCGGCGAGATGGCGCCRTGGACGTCGTGATGCCAGCGCAGCAGCGCCTCGAAACCGACGACCGCGTTGGTGTCGAGCCGCACCAGCGGCTGGAACCAGGAACAGAGGGCTCCGTTTTCAATAGCCCCACGCAGATCGCGCTCGATGCGGTTCTTGCGTTCCAGCGCGGCGTCCAGCCCGGCGTCGAAGAGGCAATATTCGTTCCTGCCGCCGCGCTTGGCCGCGTAGAGCGCGAAATCCGCCTTGAGCAGCATCTCGGTCAATCGCGGCTTTTCCGACTGGTAGATGCCGACCGAGGCGCCGACGCGCACCGAATTCAGCTCCGGATCCGGATTGGCGATGGCGGCGATGATGGCGGAGGCAAGCTCRCCGGCCGCTTGCCGCGACCTGCAGGCGGAAAAAAGCAGCACGAACTCGTCGCCGCCGATACGCGCGATGGTGGCACCCGCCGGGGCGTGACCCTCGATCCTGCGCGCCACCTTGACCAGAAGATCATCGCCRATGGTGTGGCCATAGGTGTCGTTGACGGATTTGAAGCCGTCGAGGTCGATCAGCATTGCGACGAACGGGCCGTCGGACAGCCCGAGCCTGGCGATCGCCTGCTCCAGCCCGTAGCGGTTGAGCAGATTCGTCAGCGGATCGCGCCTCGAGTTGCGCTCCATCTCGGCGGCGAATTCGCGTGCCTCGTATTTGAGACGGCTCGTCTCGCGGAAGCGCGATTGCCCGAGCATCGCGCTCCTGATCATGCCGCCGAGGAAAAGCAGGATGGTGAAGGCGAGCACGTAATTTTCGACGCCGCCCTTGGYCAGAACGCAGCCGGCGGCGGTGAGGAGCGGCAGGGTGATGAAATTGATCGAAGCCGGCGCGTAGCAGGTGCCGTAGGTGACCGAACCGGCCGAAATGCCGGCAAGCACGATGAGATAGAGCGGCGCCTGGCTGGTCGTGTATCCGTCGCTCAGCAGCGCCAGAAACGACCAGGCGATCCCCGAGGCAAGCGCCAGCGCGCCATAAAGGGAAAGCCGGGCGCCCACCGCCTTGGGCCTGTCGTCGGCCGCGCCCGATTGGGCGACGGCAAGCACCACGCGCGCGCCGTTTATCGAGGCGATCGCGATAAACCACAGCATCGCGGCAAGGCCGCCGCCGGACAACAGTTGCACCGCCAGGATCAGGGCCGCGAGCACCGTGCCGATGGGCATCGAGATGAAGACGCCCTTGCTCAGATCCGCAAGCCGGTCGCGCAGGATGCCGGCTTCCACGGCTCCGCTCCTTCCCTCGGAAGAGGGAACCGCAACCAGCCGCTCGCCATGCTTTTCCATGACCCTAGTCGGTAGGCGAGCGGGATGAAAATCGTGTTAAGGATTTCAGCGGTTTACGTCGCATTTTCCGATTAAGTCCGCCCGACGCCGGGAGCTGTGGGAAAACCGGGCGGCTGCTCCGTATCGAGACGGACCATCGGACAACGGTTCTGGACCTTTGCGGAGCGCTGCGGGATGGACAGGAAGAACTGTACGCGCAAAAAACGCCGACATGGAACCTTTTGGCCCATCCCCCGACCTGCCGCAGRTGAAGGTGGTCAGATAGGGCGTTGATTTTGCGGAGGCCAATGGCCTATCCGAATTGATCGCCATGGCACGGCGCGAGAAAAACCCTGTCGTGTTTGTGTGACCGGAAAAGCCCAACCGGAGGCCCCAACCCATGACCCTGACCAACCGCGACCTCATCGAGTTGACCGAATGGCGCCGCAAGCTGCACCGGCAGCCGGAAATCTCCAACGAGGAGGAAAAGACGGCGAAGGAGGTGRTGGACTTCCTCGCCGATACCGGTCCGGACAAGGTGCTGACGGGGCTCGGCGGGCATGGCGTGGCGGCGGTCTATGACAGTGGTAAGGCCGGGCCGACGGTGTTGTTCCGCTCGGAGCTCGACGCGCTGCCGATCGAAGAGCTTTCGGGTGTCGAGCATAGCTCTCAGGTGCCGGGCAAATCGCATATGTGCGGCCATGACGGGCACACCGCGATCCTGGCGGCGCTCRGCCGGCAACTCGGACGCGAGAGGCCGGCGCGCGGGCGCGTCGTCTTGATGTTCCAGCYGGCGGAGGAAACCGGCAATGGCGCGGCCGGGGTCGTCGCCGACCCGCGCTTTGGCGAGATCCAGCCGGACTTTGCCTTCTCGCTGCACAATCTGCCGGGCGTGCCGTTCGGCGAGGTGCGGCTCAAGGCAGGCACCGTCAACTGCGCCTCGCGCGGCATGCGCATCGTGCTCGAAGGCAAGACCGCGCATTCCTCGATGCCGGAAACCGGCATCTCGCCAATGCCGGCGGTGAGCGAGCTGATGCCGGYGCTGYCCGCGCTGGGGCGAGGYACTTTCACCRATGAGGATTTCGGCATGGTGACCGTTACCCATTGTTCGATGGGCGAAGCCGTGTTCGGCATCGCGCCCGGCTATGCGGAAGTGTGGGCGACGCTGCGCACCCGCCGCGATGAGCGCATGGCCGAGCAGGTCGCCGCCGCGGAAGCGCTTGCCGCGAAGATCGCCGCAAAGCACGGTCTCTCGGTGCGCTTCGACTATCACGAAATCTTCGTCGCCAGCGTCAACGCGCCGGACGCGGTGGAGCATCTCAACCGCGCGCTCGACGAGGAAGGTGTCTCGCGCAGCGAGGAAATGCTGCCGATGCGCGCCTCGGAGGATTTCGGCATTTTCGGCCACAATGYGAAGTCGGCGATGTTTTTCCTCGGCGCCGGCGAGCGCCATCCCTCGCTGCACAACCCCGACTATGATTTCCCCGACGACCTGATCCCGATCGGTTCGCGGATTTTCATGCGCACGGCCCGCAATCTGCTGGGTTGAACGCCGATGATGGCCTGTCCAATAGACGCCAGTCGCCATGCCGCTTAGCGGCGGGCCTGATTTCTTCGCCCGCGACGCGCTCGTGGTGGCACGCGCGCTGATCGGGGTCAGGCTTGGGCTCGCCGGTGTCGGCGGCATCATCGTCGAGACCGAGGCGTACCGGCCCGACGATCCCGCATCGCACAGCTTTCGCGGCCGGACGCCGCGCAACGCCCCGATGTATGGCGCCCCCGGCACCGCCTATGTGTACCGCTCCTATGGGCTGCATTGGTGCCTGAACGCGGTGTGCCTGCCGGGCAGCGCGGTGCTGATCCGCGYGATCCAGCCGCAATCCGGCATCGCCGCGATGCRCAAGCGGCGCGGAACGGATGACGACAGGCTGCTCTGCTCCGGTCCCGGCAAGCTTTGCCAGGCGCTGGGTATCGACGCCTCGCACAATGGCCTCTCGCTCACCGCGCCGCCCTTCGAATTTGCTCGATCGCAGACCGATCCTGCCGCTATCGTCAGCGGACGCCGGATCGGCCTCACAAAAGGCGTGGAAGCCGAGTGGCGCTTCGGCCTCGGCGGGTCGGCCTATCTCAGCCGCAGGTTCTGAGCGGGCTATCGCTGCCCACAGCTCATTCGCCCGGCCCTGTCGCGAGCCAGACGGGCGTAGTCCAATCGGCAGGCTTGTGAGAAGACGCGTTCCGTGTACTGTCCGCCCTGAATTAGCAGGGACTCAAATGATGAGAATTGCGGTGGTTGTCGCGCTGAGCGCGGCAGTGGCTGGATGTGCGTCCTCTCCGGTCGACTATAGCGCCTCGCTTTCGCAGCAGGATCCGAAATGGGCATCACCGGAATGCCAGCAGGCCCGCACGGCGGCTTCGGATTACGCCGCCCGCGAGAAGGAGCACCCCGGCTGKGGTTTCGGCGTGCTGGTTGGCCCCTACAGCATGGGGCTCGTCGCCGCAGCCAAGGAGCACGAGCAGCAGCAACGGCGGCTGCTCGCGCGCCAGATACATCTGCAGTGCTCGAGCCAGCCGCTGCCGAAGGAACTGGATTTCGACCCATCGACCTATGCGCCGAAGAAGACACATTATCCGTAGGCGCCAGGCCGCAGCCCGGTCTTACTCCGGCCVCTCCGCGGCATCCTTGCCGTCGAATGCGTAAGTGAGGATCGCCACGCCCGTCGTGGTCGCTATCTGGCTGGACAGCTTCAGCGCCGAGGGCGCCTGTCCGGGCTCGAAAAGGCGCGAGCCCGCGCCCAGCACCAGCGGGTGGACCATCAGCACCAGCTCATCGACAAGCCGGTGCCGCATCAGCGCGCGCAACAGCTTGCCGCTGCCGAACATGACCAGCGTCTTGTCGTGACCTTGCTTGAGCGCGCGCACCCTCTCCGCGGCATCGCCGGCAAGCAGCGTCGAATTTTCCCAGCGCGCTTGATACGCGGCGTCATGCGAGGCGACGAATTTCTGCGCGCCGGTCAGCGCCCTGGTCATCGGACTGGCCGGCTRCCTGACGACCCAGCCTTCGAATAGGTCTTCATAGGTCGTCCGGCCGGCGAGCAGCGACCAGCTGCCGGCCATGGCGCGGCCGATGACCTCCTGCATCTGCGGGTCGCTGCCCGGAATCCCCCAGCCGCCATGTTCGAAACCGTTGCGCGTGTCTTCATCGGCACGTGCCGGCGCCTGGAAGACACCGTCCAGCGTCAGATGCTCGATAGCGACGATCCTTGCCATTTCAGCTTTCGCTCCATGCTTTCAGCAGCGGGCCGTCGCCGCCATAGAGCGGATCCTTGTCCGGCCGGCCGACGGTCGGGATGGTGCGCATCGCCTCGGCATGCTGCTCGGGACTCCGGCACAGGTCGTATGTGCCGAAAGGCGGATAGGCGCCGACCACCAGAAGGTCGGCCGAGCCGGACAGGCGCTGGTGACCTGTGCCTGCCGGCAGCACCGCCACGTCGCCCGCCTTGACCTCGAGCACCTTGCCGTTGTCTCCGCCGAAGCGGAGCTCGGCGGCGCCGCGCGCGATACCCAGCACCTCGTGGATGCGCGAATGATAGTGGACGAAGCTGTAGATGCCGTTGCGCCAGCTGTCGCCCCAGCCATTGGCGGCGAAAACATCCTCGAAGACGGCAGCCGGATCGACGTCGTCCGGCAGCGGCACCGCGCCAGGATAGACGAGCATCGGCCAGCGCGGGTGGTTGGGCACCAACCCATCATCGGCGAAGCGGAAGGTTAGAGGCTCCTGTTTGTCGACGAGTTGCGCCATCTTTGCCGCTCCTGCAATCTTACCGTCTGGTCTAACGGGTTCTTGCGCGTTTTGCTCCGGTCAGCCTAAGGAGATCACGATGACTGCATTTCGCCTTTCGACGATCGGCTTTCTTGCCTCAGCACTCCTGTCGCCCCTTTGCGCCGGCGCCACGGCGGCGCCTGCGACCGCTGACGCGGCGCTTGCGAAGAACCTCTATACGCTCTGCCGGCAGATGAAGAACGACGACACGATCCGCCCCTATTCGCACGAGCTTTACGGCGGTACGGTCAAGGCGTTCAAGAAACTGTTTCCAGGCGCCAAGGGCATGCCGGCGGAATCGGAACTGCAGACGCAGGCCAATTACCGCTGCATGAACGGCAAGGTGCTGGCCTGTTTCGTCGGCGCCAACCTGCCCTGCGCGAAAATGAACGCGGCCCGCGACAACCCCGGCGCGGACGAGTTCTGCAAGACCAACCCCAATGACGACATCGTACCAGCTTTCGCGACCGGTCACGAAGCCGTCTATTCCTACAAATGCGCGAGTGGGAAGGCGGTGGTTACCGGTAATTCGTGGGCTCTCGACAAGCGCGGCTTTGCCAAAGACCTATGGACCGAAGTGCCTCCGCACTGAGGCGGGCCTGTCAGGCGACCCGACGACTCCCAAGAATCGTCGCGCRGTAGCGCACTTGCCGCCAGGCCGCGAGCAGGCCAGCGCCTGGTCGAAGGATTCTCCCGTACCGACGCATTCCAGCACCGAATCCGCGCCGATGTCATTGGTCAGTTCCTTGATGCGCGCAATTCCTTCGGCGACTTCCTCGCAACGGACGTCGCCGGGCTTGTGAAGAATGGTTGCGAGCATTTCCTGCTTTCCTTTCGTCGATCGGGTCAGGCGCCGTAGTCGGCGTCGCTGACATGTTCCAGCCAGTCCACGACCTTGCCGTCCTTGACCTCCTGGAGGGCAATGTGGGTCATGGCGGTTTCGGGAGACGCGCCGTGCCAGTGCTTTTCGCCGGGCGCGAACCAGACGACGTCGCCGGGCCGGATTTCCTCGACCGGGCCGCCCTCGCGCTGCACGCGGCCGAGGCCGGAAACGACGACCAGCGTTTGCCCCAGCGGATGCGTATGCCAAGCGGTGCGGGCGCCGGGCTCGAAGGTGACCTGCGCGCCCTGCACGCGCTCCGCGTCGAAGGGATTGAAGAGCGGATCGATCCGCACCGTCCCGGTGAACCAATTTGCCGGACCTTTGCCGGAAGGCCTCGAACCTGCGCGAAGAATGTCCATGATGATCTCCTTTTGCGTCCTCAGATGCGTTCTATCTGAAACGGCCTGCCGTCGGGCCCTCCAGTCGTTTCGCTGGCGGTTATATAAATCACCGGCACTGTCCGGATTAGCCGTTGCAATCTGCATGGACTTATCCGCATTCGGCTCGCCGGCACGCCCAAGTGAACCAGCCGATCACCGACTATAGGGGCAACTGGCGATCCGGGCTGCCAACCAACGTGGCCTGCCGCTTCGACACAGGCGAGGCGCGGGAAATCATGGACYATTTCGGGTACGCGCAGGCCGAGCGTCCGGCGGGCTATTGACCCACCAGACCTAAACGCAAGCGAGTGCTGCGTGGGCGTTGGGRCTAGCGCGGGAGCAGCCGCGAGACCTTGAGCCGCGGCGCGAAGAAGCAGCGCAAATAAGGCTGGTTGGTTATGACGTAGTGGTTCTCGCAGATATGGTATCGGCCGTCGGGCGATTCCTGCACGCGGTCCGGCGGGATGTTGAAGCCATCCGGCAGATAGACATAGCCGCCATCTGCCCTGGATTGCACCGAGGACTGCGGTATGGGGCGGCAGTCCTTACCGCCGCAACACTTGAAGTTCGTTACCGGATCGACCTTGTTTTCGTACCAGTCATGGGCGTTGGCGCCTGTCGCGGCGGCAAGGCACATGGCGGCAACGATGACCCTTCGCATGGCATTCCTCGACGAGGCGGAGGCATTGCTCATTCGAGCGTCATGTATATTAGCGTTCCGCGGGAAACGCTACGTTCAGCGAGGGTCTGGCGGGGAGGCTGATGGAAGGCGATGGGCGAAGCCGGATCCTCAGACAGAGGTCCGGCCTTTCCGATCACACCAGCCGCTGGCCGCCGTCGATATGGACGGTCTCGCCGGTCATGAATTCGTTCTGCATCAGATAGAGATAGGCCGGCGCAATGTCGGCGGGCCTGGCGATCCTGCCGGCCGGGATCCGGCCGCCCATCTGCTCGAAATAGCTTGCCTTGGCTTCGCCGACGATCTCGTCCCACATCTCGGTGTCGACCCAGCCGGGCGAGACGATGTTGACGCGGGTCGGCGCGAGTTCCAGGGCCRGCGCCCGGGCGAAATAGGTAAAGGAACCGGCGACCGCCGAAACCACCGAGCCGCCCGGGACCGGCGGACGGTCCTTGTTGATGCCGGAGGTGAAGATCATCGAGCCGCCCGTGTTCAGCGTGCGCACGGCGTGCTTGGCCAGCATCACCGCGCCGATCAGCTTGCCGTCGACGAAGCCGCGCACGAAATCCATGTCGGTTTCGCCGATCGGATAATTGGGCGGCGGCGTGCCGGCCGTCGCCACCAGATGAWCGAAGGAGCCGGCTTGCTCGAACAGGCGGGAGACGTCCGCCTCATTGGCCATGTCGGCGGCGACGCCCGTCACGCGCCCTGCCCCGCCCAGACGCTTTTCAGCAGCCTTCAGCTTGTCCGCCGAACGGCCGGCGATCACCACCTCTGCACCGCTTTCCAGTGCAGCCGCCGCGACGCCGAAGCCGATGCCGGAACTGCCTCCGACGACAATGATCTTCTTTCCATTGAGTGAAGTCATAGGGAGACTGGTCATGGGTCTTCTCTGTCCTTGAGTGATGCGGGAAATCAAGCGCGGCCGGCGTGGGCCGCTTCGATGTCGGCGAGGATGATCTTCCTCATCGAGTACATCGCCTGTCGCGCCCGGTCGGCTTTTACGCGGTCCGGGTCGTTCATCAGGCGCAAGGCCTCACTCGGGATGACCTGCCAGTAGACGCCGAACTTGTCCTTCAGCCAGCCGCAGGGCTGTTCCGAGCCRCCGCCGGCGGTCAGCGCGTTCCAGAAATAGTCGGTCTCCGCCTGGTCCTTCGTCTCGATGTAAAGCGAGATGCGCTCGTTGAACGGCGGCACACCGCCGGCGTTGAGTGCCGTAAAACGCTGGCCTTCGAGTTCGAAGTCGAAGATCGCGTGYGGCTTGTCGGTGAACTCGATGGTTTGCAGTGCGCGGYTGTTCCTGAAAACGGACAGATAGAAGTCGCGCGCGGCTTCTGCGTCCAGGTTGAACCAGAGGAAGGGATGAACGGTGGCCATGATGTCCTCGCAGGCTTGCCCTGAAGTGAGCGTTGATCACAAATTCTGTGAGGATTTTTGGCTGGAAAAAGCTCGACGGACAAACCAAAGTTTGGCAAGTATTTGTTACCATAGCTCACAAATGACTTCGCCATGACCCGCAGACTGCCGCCGCTCAACGCCTTGCCGGCCTTCGAGGCAGCCGCACGGCATTTGAATTTTTCCAGGGCCGCCGATGAGCTCAACCTCACGCATGGCGCGATCAGCCGGGCGATAAAACATCTGGAGGATCAGCTCGGCGTGCAGCTCTTCGAGCGCGCGACGCGTTCCGTGCGGCTCACCCCTGTCGGCGAGCCTTATGCGGTTGCCGTGCGCGAGGCGCTCGACCAGGTCGCACTGGCGACGCAAACGGCGACCTCGCGCCATTCCGGGTCGACGCTCAACGTCAGCACCTCGGACGGCTTCGCCGGAAAATGGCTGGTGCCGAGGCTCTATCGTTTCCACCGCGCGCATGGCGATATCGATGTGCGCGTCTCGACTACCGGCAGGCTGACCAATTTCCGCGGCGACGGCATCGATGTCGCGATCCGCTACGGCGCCGGCCACTATCACGGACTGACCTCGGAGTTCCTCACCGGCGAGGAGGTGTTTCCGGTCTGCAGCCCGAAGCTCTTGGAAGGCCCGCATCCGCTCAAGCACCCGCAGGACCTCAAGCACCACACGCTGATCCGCGACGGCTACCGCATCGACTGGGCGGCGTGGCTTGCYAGCGCCGGCGTCGAAKGCGTCGACCCCAACAGCGGGCTCACCTTCGATTCCGCCACCTTCGCGGTGGAATCGGCCGTACAGGGCGAAGGCGTGGTTCTCGGCCGCACCATGCTGGTTTCCGCCGATCTCGCCACCGGCAGGCTGGTGCGGCCGTTCGATCACGCGCTCAAGGCGGTATCCAGCTTCTATCTGGTCTATCCGCCGGAAGCGATCCGCCAGCGCAAGGTAAAGGCGTTTCGCGACTGGCTGTTCGAAGAGATTAGTCCGCTTTAACGGGCGGGCTCCGGGCAGCTGAAATTCGGACTGAGACGGCATCGCGAACTACATGGTCGGGATTAACGACGAGCGGGAGCTGGCGGAGCTTCCGCGACGGCCACCACGCGGACAACCCCACAGCAACAGTGAAGCAACGCTAGGCCCCGCGATGAAACCTTCGACGATCTTTCCAGTTCGGTTGACAGGAGGATCCTTGAAATGACTGAACCCGGTGAAGGCAGTTCCCATGGTCGAATTGACGACAAGCAGCTCGTCATTCTGCTGAAGCAAAAAACCGGCATCTCCGACGCTCAAGCCAGGAGGCTGATAAAGGCCGTCGGGCGCGACCGACCGGCGCTCCTGCGAGAAGCACGGATCATAAGGGCGCGTGTTCAGACGTCCGCTTCAGGCCGCRCGTGACCGGCTGAATGCGGCGGATGCTCTGCCGGACTCCGCGGCGGTGAAGGCATTTGGCGACTGGCGGTTTCGCAGATCGAGYCGGCTGAAGCAAACTCGTCGGAATCCCTCGCTTGCGAAGACGTGCCGATTGCGCGATGCTCGGCAAAATGGCTGGCGATTATCTGGACCACAAACTGGAATGCCCGTTTTGCGGCACCATCCGTCTGCAAATCCCGGCCGATGCCCAACCCACAACGCCGATCCATTGCGCCGAGTGCGGCGCATATCTCGGTACGTGGGATGAGCTTCAAACCGACTTCGAGCAGCAAGGCGGTACGGACGGCGTGTTCCGGCTGGACAAGGGGCGTATTCAAAAGCTCAATCCCAGTCGCTGACGTGCCGCCGCCGACGGCCCGGATACCGACTCATCGACTGATCGCGGGCAGAATGTTGGGCCTGCGAAATAGGACATGACGGCATCCGCCAAGTCCTTGACGGCTCGAATTCATAAACCCATATCGCAGTGAGGCGCGGACCGCTGCGATCCCCGCCCCTTTCAAACTCAAATTGTTCGTTCGACTTGGAGGACCTTATGAACGATCGGATGTTCGACAGCCCTGTTTTCGTCAAGAGCGGAAACAGCCTCATCCAGGAAATCGCCTGCCTCGAAGACGCCCTGGAATTTCTCTATGAATGGCCCAAGAACCGGCGCGGACCGATCTATGAAACGGCGCTGCGCGCCTGCCAGCGGGCATTCGACAGCGGCTTTCCGCTGATGGCCGCCAGGGAGGCATTTTGCGGTTTCGCCAAGTCCGCCAAAATCCAGGAAGACGTGAGCACCACCCTGCCCTGGATGATCGGCAAGGGCGCCAAGGSCGGCGGGCTGACCGCCTAACTTCATCGCGGATCGAGGACGTTCGCGATGCTTGCCAAACCGTTCGAAAAGCCAATCCGCGTCTGGGTAGGAATGGGATTTCCGCGCCAGTTGAACACTGTGGTGGATGCCTATCAGTTTGTTATCGACTGGTGCGGTAACAGCCCCGAGCAGAAGGCCGCGATCCGTGCTTGCAGGGCCGCCCTGGCCGGAGATGTGGATGCAGAAACAGCGAGGGGTGTTTTCGTCGCCTTTGCTCGCAAGAAGGACATCCTCATCGAGGATGGCGCCATTCCTCCCATCTTCGGAAGCGCTCAGCCGAAGCATGTCTGATGTGACCGAGGCGGCGGGCAACGCCGCCTCCTTCTTCCGACAAAAAGCCAGCTTGGATAGTTGACGCCCAAATGGAGGCAACCGACGGCGCGGGCGGGGGGCGTTGGGGAGCCGCCGGTTACCAGGACTGGGGGCCATATAATCGGGCAATGCATAGGCCCTTATGCGATAGTGCCACTTATGCGCGTTCTTGGGAACTGCTTTCCAGCTTAAAATTCAAACGTATATGGCGGAAAGCGCATATCACGATGACCTTCGTGTGCTCCCCGCGACAGGAACCAGATCGGACGTGCCGCGTCTTAGAGGCAGGTCCTTGTCGCGGTTGCGGAGTGACGTCGATGATCAGGCTCCTTGTTGTCATCTGGGCGGCGCTCGCGCTCGCGTGCGGTGTCGCGCAGGCAGCGAGACTGGAGCCCGACGCCGTCAATCAGGCGCAATTCAGCGAAGGCGAACCTAACGGCGTCAGCCCCATGCTGCTCAAGGCGCAGGTGCTTCTGGATCGCGCCCGCTTCTCCCCCGGCCTGATCGACGGCCGCGTTTCTCAGAATTTTACCAAAGCCGTCGCGGCCTTCCAGGCGGCGAACGGGCTGCCTTCCGACGGGAAGCTTACGCGGGAGACCTGGGACAAGCTCGCAGCAACTTTCGCCGGCCCTGTGTTGACGACATACGACGTCACGGCCAAGGATGCGCGCGGCCCCTTCACCAGGCACATTCCGGCCCGCATGGAGAGCATGGCGCATCTCAAGCGCCTCGGCTACCGCAACGCGCGCGAGAAGCTGGCGGAGCGGTTCCATGTCAGCGAACAATTGCTGAGGATGCTCAACCTCCGCGCGGGATTCAGCAAGGCCGGCACGACCCTGGTGGTGCCCGATGTCGGCCGCAGCGATCCGCCTTCACAGATTGCCGGCGTCGAGGTCGACAAGGCATCCMRCCAGGTGYGCGCGCTCGATGCGTCGGGCAAGGCGATTGCGGTCTACCCCGCTTCGATCGGCAGCGAGGAGAAACCGGCGCCGAGCGGCGCAGCCGAKGTCAAACGCGTGGTGCATGATCCGACCTATCACTACAATCCGAAATTCGCCTTCAAGGGGGTGAAGACCAAGCGCCCCTTCACCATCGCCAAGGGACCCAACAATCCGGTCGGATCGGTGTGGATCGACCTCTCGATCGAGAGCTACGGCATCCACGGCACGCCTGACCCGGGCAAGATCGGCACCACCTTCTCGCATGGCTGCATCCGGATGACCAACTGGGACGCCGAGGACCTCGCCGCCATGGTCAAGCCGGGCACGAAGGTCGACTTCAAGGACGAGGCCGCACAAGAGGGGCAAGCTCAGTGACTGCCGCCGCTCACAGCCCGGCACACAGACCGCTGCATAAATCCAACTTATCATGACCCCTAATTTTTGAAGACGTTACAGCGCCAATCGCCGCCTGTAGCTTCGACTGCGATCTTYCTCAGCTCGGTCGGAATTGGTGGTTTGATGYAGACACATGCGCGGGTGGTGATCGTTGGCGGAGGATGCGTCGGCGCGGGTATCCTCTACGGTCTGGCCAAGCGCGGCTGGACCGATGTGGCGCTGCTGGAGCGCACGCAGCTCACCGCCGGCTCGACCTGGCATGCGGCGGGGCTCATCCCCTCCTATGCCCGCAACATCAATGTCGGGCGCATGATCAACAAGACGATCGAGATCTATGAGGGCCTGGAGGCCGAAACCGGGCAGYCGGTGGGCTGGCACAAATGCGGCCAGTTGCGCATCGCCAATTCCAGGGACCGGCTCGACGAGTTCAAGAGCTATATGAGCGTCGCCGAGGTGCAGAGCATGCGGGCGCAACTGCTGACGCCCGACGAAGYGCGAAAGCTCTGGCCGCTGCTCGACAACAAGCAAATGCTGGGCGCGCTCTATCATCCGGATGACGGCCATATCGCGCCGGCCGACGTCACACACGCCATGGCCAAGGGCGCGCGCGACCTCGGCGCGAAAGTCTATCTCAACACCGAGGTCACAGGCTTCAAGCGGACGCCTGGCGGCGAATGGCTGGTCGAGACCAACCAGGGCGACATCACCTGCGAGCATGTGATTTGCGCCACCGGCAACTACGCGCGCCAGACCGGCGCGCTGCTCGGCCTCGATATCCCGGCGATCCCGATCCTGCATCAGTACTGGATCACCGAAGCAGTGCCGGAGGTGGTGGAGCGCAAGCGTGCCGGCCGGCCCGAAATGCCGATCCTGCGCGACGAGGGGTTCGAAGGCTATCTGCGCGAGGAAGGCGACGGGCTGATGTTCGGTCCCTACGAGCGCACCGCCAACCTGAAGCTGTTTGCCGAGGATGGCGTTCCCTCCTGGTTCGGCGCCGACCTGCTGGAAGAGGATTTCGAGGCGGTGTCGTGGAACTGGGAGCAGGCCTTGCGGYTGGTTCCGGCGCTCGGGCGCGTCGGCATCAAGGCCAATGTACGCGGTCCCTTCCAGATGACGGCGGACGAATTGCCGCTGATGGGACCGGCCTGGGGCCTGCCCAATGTCTGGCTCGCCGAAGGCGTGCCGGGCGGCATCCTTTGGGGCGGCACGATCGGCTATTATCTGTCGGAGCGGATCGTCGAGGGCGGCAACAGCCTCGACACGTCTGACCTCGACCCGCGCCGATTCGGTGACTACGCCAACAAGGAATGGACGCGCGAGAAGGTGCGCGAGGCCTGGGGCACTCATGCGGAGCAGAAATATCCTGGGCAGGACATGCCCGCCGCACGGCCGCAAAAGACCGCACCCTCCTATGACCGGCTGACCGAGCTGGGTGCCGTCTGGGGCGTGCTCAATGGCTGGGAGATGCCCAACTGGTTCGCGCGCGACGGGGTCGAGGCCAAGGACCAGTATAGCTGGCGCTGGACGCCCAAGGGGAACCTCGTCGGCGAGGAGGTGCTGGCGGTGCGCAACGCCGTCGGCCTGGTCGAGATGACGCCGATGACCAAGTTCGAGGTGTCCGGACCGAACGCCGCCCGATGGCTGGACGGGATCATCGCCAACCGCTTGCCTTCGGTCGGCAAGGTGACGCTGGCGCATCACCTAACCGCTGGCGGCGGCGTGCAGGCGGAATATATGGTGGCGCGTCTCAGCGAGGACCTGTTCTACCTGATCTCGACGCCGCGCGCGGAGCGCTGGAATTTCGACGATCTTTCGAGACTGCTTCCCGCCGACGGCAGCGTGAGCCTGAAGAACGTCACCAATGATCGCGGCTGTTTCACCGTGGTTGGCCCCAAGGCGCGCGAGGTGCTGCAGCCGCTGACCGAGATCGACCTTTCCAACAAAAGCTTCCCATGGTTCGGCGTGAAGACCGGCAACGTAGCTCTGGCCACCGACGTGCGGCTGCTGCGCGTCAACTATGAAGGCGAGCTGGGCTGGGAACTCTACCATCCCCTGCCCTACCAGCGGCAATTGCTCGACGCGATCCTGAGAGAAGGCGAAAAGCAYGGCATGCGGCTGGTCGGCCTGCACGCGCTGGAATCGCTCCGGCTCGAAAAATCCTATCGCGCCATGTATCGCGACATGAACCCGGAGCTCAATGCGCTGGAGAGCGGGTTGGAGCGCTTCATCCGCCTCGACAAGGGCGACTTCGTCGGCCGCGAGGCTGTGCTGAAATACAAGGAGCGCAACGACCGGCGCCGCTCGGTGACGCTCAGGATCGACACCGACGGTGCAAGCACGCTTGCCCATGAAGGGCTCTATAGCGACGGCAAGCTGGTCGGGCGCATCACCTCGGGAGGCTATGGCTACGCGCTCGGCCATGACGTGGCGCTGGCGTTGCTGCCCGAACGCTTTGCCACGCCTGGCACGAAGCTCGACGTGGCGATCCTGGGCGAATGGAAGGTCGCGGAGGTGGTTCCGGATTCACCTTACGATCCGACCTCCGCCAGAGCGCGGATGTAAGACGGGCCGYTTGAGGCCTCGTTGTCCATGYATTCCTCGAGGGGAGCCGGGTATGCGCATCGATCGGATCAACGTCTATTCGGCGCAATTGCCGGTCAAGAGCGGCGTCTACCGGATGGCCAGCGCCGATGTGGAGGCGCTGGACTCGACACTTGTCGAGATCGTGACCGATGACGGCTTTGCCGGATGGGGCGAGACCTGCCCGATCGGCCCGGTCTACCAGCCGCATCATGCGCTCGGCGCCCGCGCCGCGATCGCCGAAATCGCGCCCGGGCTGATCGGGCAGGACATCGCGTCGATCAGGCTGTTGGCCAAACGCATGGACGAACGCCTGAACGGCCACGGCTACGCCAAGGCCGCCTTCGACATGGCCTTTCTAGACCTGCTCGGCCAAAAGCTCGGCGTGCCGATCTCGACGCTTTTGGGCGGCGCGCTGACCGATCGCGTGCCGGCCTATTATTCGCTGATTGTCGGCGCGCCGGACGAGACGGCCAGGATCGCCGCCGACAAGGTCAAGGCCGGCTATCCGCGCCTGCAGGTGAAGATCGGCGGGCGCAATCTCGACGAAGACGTCGCCGTGGTCCACAAGGTCTGGGAAGCRGTTGGTTACGGAGCGCGCATCGCGGTCGACGGCAACCGGGGCCTGACAGTGGYCGCCGCGATCCATCTCGACCGGCTCTRCCAGGCGATCCCCTTCGTCTTCGAGCAACCTTGCAACACCATGGACGAGATCGCGACGCTGAAGGGCCGCGTGACGCATCCGGTCTATCTCGACGAGAGTACCGAGGACCAGAACGCGGTGCTGAGGGCAATCTCGATGGGCATCGCCGACGGCTTCGGTTTCAAGGTCACGCGCCTTGGCGGCCTTACCAAGATGACGACGGTGCGCGACCTCTGCGCCATCCGCTCGCTGCCGCACAGTTGCGACGATGCCTGGGGCGGCGACATCATCGCGGCGGCCTGCGTGCATCTGGCCGCAACCGTCGAGCCGCGCCGCATGGAAGGCGCCTGGATCGCCCAGGAATACATCAAGGGCCATTTCGACCAGAAGCATCCGGTGATCATCAAGCAAGGCCACATCGCCGTGCCGAAACGGCCAGGGCTCGGCGTGAAACCCGAGCCCGGCATGTTCGGCAAGCCGRTCGCCATTTACGGGCCGTAACCCTACGCGCAAAACCTGCGCGGTGGAGGTCCGGATTTGTGCCGGCGATCACTTCGTGAACGGTTCGGATCGTTCCGCCCTGTCCCGCGTTCCTGTGACACGCAAGGAGGAACTGCGATGGACGACGATCGGACCGAGAAGATCAGGCAGCGCGCCTATGAGATCTTTCAACGCGAGGGCGGTATCCTCGGCAACCATGAACGGCATTGGCATCAAGCCGAGCTGGAGATCGACCGCGAGGCGGCGCTGCCGCTGACGGCGGGCGATGCGCTGCCCGAAACGCGCGAGGTCGACAGCACGGATGTGCTGACGGTGGAAGCGCTTGCCATGCGCACCGGCATCTCGGGCGACGAGGCGCAGGAGCTGCTCGACCGGCTGG
The DNA here is from genome assembly GCF_001854815.1 of Mesorhizobium sp. LCM 4576. Taxonomy (NCBI): domain Bacteria; kingdom Pseudomonadati; phylum Pseudomonadota; class Alphaproteobacteria; order Hyphomicrobiales; family Phyllobacteriaceae; genus Mesorhizobium; species Mesorhizobium sp. LCM 4576. The sequence continues at coordinate 26,441 of NZ_MDDT01000068.1, read as the reverse complement.
GCAACGACCGCGCGGCGATCGAGCAGGCGGCGCGGAATCTCAAGGCGAAACGGCGCAGCTGACAGGTCGGCAACCAACCTATCTGCGCTCCACGGCGAGGACGCCGGCATGCCTCAGGGCACGCTGCGTGGCGTCTGCGCGCGGCGTGCCCTCTCCATCCGGGTTGACAGGGCAAGCCCACCGCCGTAGCTTTCGCGTTAGTGATCACTAACGCGAAATACTGGACGGCGCTCGGCGATCCGACACGGCGCACGATCTTCGAACTGCTGGTCGACCGTCCCTCTTCGGTCAGCGGGCTCGCCAGCGTGCTGCCGGTAACAAGGCCGGCGGTCTCGCAGCATCTGAAGGTTCTCAAGGACGCCGGGCTGGTGGCCGACACGCGCTCGGGCAAGGARCGCATCTACCGGATCGACCCGGATGGCCTGGCCGCGTTCCGGGCCGAGATCGACCAGTTCTGGGTGAAGACGCTCRCAGCCTACGCGCAGCTCGTCGAGCAACCGAAGGAGGACGAAACATGATCAAGCAACCGGCACCGGCGCCCGTGAAACACTCAGTCGTCGTCGCGGCTCCGATCGCGCGTGCCTTCAAGGTGTTCACCGAGGATTTCGGCAATTTCAAACCGCGGGAGCACAATCTGCTCGCCGTCCCGATCGCGGAAACGATCTTCGAGCCGCGGGTTGGCGGCCACGTCTACGATCGCGGCGTCGACGGCTCARAATGCCGCTTCGCCCGCGTGCTCGCCTACGACCCGCCGAACCGGYTGCTTCTGAGCTGGGACATCAGCCCGCGCTGGCAGATCGAAACGGACCTCGCCCGCACCAGCGAGTGGGAAGTCCGCTTCACGGCTGAATCGGAAAACCGCACCCGCGTCGAAATCGAACATCGCCATATCGAACGGCATGGCCAGGGCTGGGAAGGCGTGCGCGGCGGGGTCGACAGCGATCAGGGCTGGCCGCTCTACCTGCAGCGGTACCAGGCGCTTTTTGCCCAGGCCGCCTGACAGCGCGGCCTGACGGCAGCGCGCCCTGCATCGAGGAGCGGCGCGCAACCCAAGCGGCCACAGCGATCGGAAGGAGCGAAGAAAATGGAAGCCTATTGGTTGAGCACCCTCGGCGTRCTCGCGCTCTGTCTCCTGTCGGTGGCGCTGGCGGTCTATTCCGGCTCGTCCAAGGGATTTGCYGGCAAGCTTTCGGGTCCGGTCATTCCCGCGGACGACGACAACCCGCTCTACCGGATCGACCGCGTCCACATGAACTCGGTCGAGGCGCTCGCCCCCTTCGTCGTGCCCGCGGTGCTGGCGATGATGGTCGGCGTCGGACCGTTGACGCTCGCCGTCCTTGTCTGGGTTCACCTTGCGATACGCTTCGTCCACATGGTCATCTACCTACGCGGCGGAAACGCGGCCAAAGGCGGCAGCGTCAGGACGATCCTCTATGTCTCGGGAGCGCTGGTCACCCTTGTCCTCATCCTCGTGACGGGGTGGGCAGCGCTTCGCTGAGCAGCGCTCGCTTTTCGCTTTGTCGGCGGAACCCTTGACCCGATCGGAGGTTCATCCCCTGTACAACCACAGGAGATGCGCCATGGACCACACCAGCCACGTCAGACTGACCAATGCCGAGCTAACCCCCGACATCCTCGAAGGCGCGACCATCTATGGTCCGGATGACGAGAAGATCGGCTCGGTCGACCACCTGCATGGCAGCCAGGTCGTCATCGATGTCGGCGGCTTCCTCGGCATCGGCGCCAAGCCGGTGGCCGTGACCGCCAGCCAGCTCGATTTCATGCGCGACGAGGACGGCGACGTGCATGCGGTCACCAGTTGGACAAAGGATCAGTTGAAGGCGATGCCGGAGCATCGCGACTGAAGCGCTCGTCACTGTGAATGAAGGAAGAGCCCGGGCTGGACAATTCGCCGGCCCGGTTTTCTTGTGCGGGCGCGGCAAAGTGTTCGCCGGCCGCCGAACATAAGAAAATCGCTTACCTCAGCCGCCTCACAATCTCGTTAGTGAGATTGTTCATGTCCGTGTCACAAGTCTCCATTGTACTTTCCGGATCGAACCCCGGAGGAGGCAAGGCGATGACGTGGAAAGCCGCGGCGGCATTTTGCTTGGCGACAACGGTGACGGGTGGGGCGATGTGCGGGCAGGCGATGGCCTGGGGCCAAGAGGGCCATGCGGTGATCGCCGAGATCGCGCAGCACAGGCTCAGCCAGAACGCCTATGACGTGATCGAGCAGCTTTTGCGCTCGCATCTGAAGCTGAAGCCGCCGGCCACCGCCTCGATGGCTTCGGTGGCGAGCTGGGCCGACGACTATCGCGCCGACCACAAGGAAACGTCGAACTGGCATTTCATCGACATTCCGCTGGCATCGAAGCCCGGCGACGCGGCCGCCAGCACGACCGCCTACGACCCGGCGCGCGACTGCAAGGACAATGCAAGCTTCGGCGTCTGCCTGATGCGGGCRCTGCCGGCGCAGGAGAAGATCCTGGCCGATCCGGCAAAAAGCGACGAGGAGYGCTGGCAGGCGCTGGCCTTCGTCATCCATCTGGTCGGCGACCTGTCGCAGCCGCTGCATTGTGTCGAGCGCCTGGACAACAACCAGGGCGACCAGGGCGGCAATACGCTGACGGTGAGCTTCAACGTCTACCGGCCGAAGCCGGACGGCTCGACCTATCGCGACCTCACCACCTTCCATGCAGTGTGGGATTCAAGCCTGATCCTGTTCAAATACTATGACTGGGGCAAGGTGGCGCTCGACCTCGAGACCGACGTCATCCCGCATCTCACGCTGATGCCGGCTGCCAACCAGACGCCGGAAAAATGGCTGGCCGAATGCCACGGCAAGGCGGAAGACGCTTATCGCGCGCTGCCGAAGGGCACGGTGATCAAGTCCGACAACCCGCACGCGGTGATCCTCGACCAGGCTTATTTCGACACATTCTCGCCGGTCGCCATCCAGCAGCTCGCGCTCGGYGGCCTGCATCTGGCCGCCGTGCTCAACGAGACGCTGGCGGCGGACAAGTAGGCGACTGCGCGTAGAGATCAGGCTGCGGGCAAACACACCGATGCGGCACCGGGCGAAGATGTCGGCAACCGCCGCCATGCACTTCAACTGTTTCCGGCCTTCTCGGTCAAGGCACGAACTTCCGTCGGCGTCATGCCGTAGCGCAGCCGGAACTGCCGATAGAAGGTGGACGGCTCATTGAAGCCTACCTCAAAGGCGATGTCGGCGATGCGCCGCAGCAACTGCCRGCGATCGGTAAGGCAGCTGTGGACATAGGCGAGCCGTTCGCCGTTGACATAGTCGGAAAAGCTTGTGCCCTCTCCGRCAAATAGCTGGCGGACATAGCGCTCGCTGATGCCGAACCTGCGCGACACCTGGCTGACATTGAGCCCGGGATCGGTGAGATTTCGGGCGATGTGCTGCTTGATGCCCGCGAGCCTGGCCGCGCGGACACCGGGGGGATGCGTATGGGCCTCCATGCCACCGAAAGAAACGGCAAGAAGATCGGTGATGTGGCGGGAAGCGAGAGGCGCGAGCGTCTCAGGCCCCTCCATGTGCAGAAGTGACCAGAGGTAATCGAAGAGCAACCGGTGTGCAGGGAGCGTGAGGCCGAGACTGTCGGGACGCACATCGTCGAGGTTCTTCACCAGCGGGGCCAGCAGCGAGCGCTTGAACTGAAGCGCCATGGTCCATTGCGAATCCTCGCTGGCGACCGAGTAGCGGCRGTCCATCGGGAAGATGGCGGCGGTGCCGGGATCGGTGCTGAAGTCGCCGCGCCCAGGCATGGTGAAGCGGTAGCCGCCCTTGTTCCAGGACAGGATGATATCGTCGTTGCCGTCGGCCATCAGGGCGCTGTTGCGCTCCCAGACCATGGGAGAGACGGTGCCCTTGGTGAGATTCATCTCAGGCAGGATCAGGGTGCGGGCCGAGAATCTGAGAGGCGTGTCGGCACGCGGCGTGATGTCCAACCGCATTTGGATGCGACCGTAGAAATCGCGAATGAACTCGTCCCGATGATCTTCGGGAATGTCGTCCGCCGAGAATGTAGCCACCCGATCAGCGCTCGGCATCGTGCTCCCTGTCGAAAACTCCCTGGGGTTGGACGGCGCCTGCCCGCGATTGGCGTTTGCCTGCCCGCTGGCGCTTGGGAACCATCATTTCCGCCCTGGTTCGAGCCTATCCAAAATGGTCTCTCAGCTTTCTGAAAATGAGTTAGGTGTGACAAATTTGCAAGACTGAAATTCTGGAACAACAACTGTTCCGTTATTGCAATTTTGACTTCCGTATTCGCCACACGCACCTGGATTTTCTCTGGTAGCGCTGCGTCGAAGGGGCGGTACTCGATTTTCACGTCCGCAGTGAGCGGACATGTCTTCGCAAATTGGCTGACGGCCCCGGAGACCCGCTCATGCATGAGCGGGAAGGAATGTGGACGCAATTTTTGAATTGGCAATCCAACGAGGAACGTATCCGATGAAGATCATACCCACGTCCATGGCCGCCATGGCGATCGTTCTTGCCGCCGGCAGCGCATTCGCGGCCGATGCGCTCGCCCCGGAAGCGGCACCGACGCCGCCGGTAGAGGAGAGCTTCAACTGGACGGGGCCCTATTTCGGCGGGTTCGGTTCGTTTRCCGTGGGCGACATGAACCTCAACTCGCGGCAGATCTTTGCCGACGGAAACCCGCCGCCGATCAACGGCGCGTTCGAGATTTCCGCGAGCGGCTTCCTCGGCGGCATCCAGGCCGGCTATGACTGGCAGTTCGACAACCGCTGGGTGATCGGTGCCGTGGCGGACATTGCCGCATCCAGCTATGGCGCTTCGGTCACGGCCTCGGTGGACGGCGCCGAGATCTTCAATGGCGAAGTGGACGTCAAATATCTCGGCACCGTGCGCGGGCGRCTGGGGCACGCCTGGGACCGCACGCTCATCTACGGCCATGGCGGCCTTGCCTTCGGCAAGACCGAGCAGACGCTGACCGTTGGCGGGACGACCGTCTTCAACGAGGAGCAGACACGCGCCGGCTGGACGATCGGCGCAGGTCTCGAGCACGCCATCACCGATCGCATTTCCTTCGGCACCGAGTATGCCTATGTGGACCTTGGCTCGAAGCAGATCCTCGACAATGGCGAGGGGCTGACGATCAAGGACGACGTAGCCTTCCACACGCTGAAGGCTTTCGTGAATTTCCGTTTCTGAGCGCCTCGCGATCTTTCCGATTCGCCACTCGCTTTGAGTCTTGTTCGATGCATGTCGCYCAGCCAAACCACGGCGCATTTTAAGCGACATGCGTCGACTGGTGAAAAGACGTGCAGCGGAAGGCAGTCCCGACGAAGAAAAAAGCCCGCTCCGGCATGCCGAAGCGGGCGCGGATTTTAGGACAGCAAGCTTACTTGCAGTCCTTGAGCATCTTCAGCGCCTTTTCGGCATTGGCCTGGGACGTGTAGGCCTTCGTCCCGGCGTCGGTCAGTTTCTTGCCGTCGGGCTTGGTGGAAACCACCGAGCATTTCTTGGTGGTGGTGTCCTTTGCCACCCAATACTGCGTGGCCGCAAATGCCGGCACGCTGAACAGCGCAACAACCGAAGCTGCAACCAAAACCTTGCGAATCATAGCGTTCTCCCAAGTTGAATGCGGTTCGACCCGTTCATCCGGGAGTGCTGTTGCCCGACAAGTGGATGAGCGAACCGAGCCGCCGGCCAGCCGTATCGTGAACCGGCCACCAGGGGCAATTTACAAAAATGTAAAGTTCGGCCGGGCTGCAGGGCCGTGAGACGAAGCTATCGGCGCACCACCGCGAGAAGACAGGCGCAGAGCCCCACATTGACCGTGGCGGCAACAGCGAGAGCGATCAGGACGAGATTGCCTCACGAAAAGAATGTCCAGAACACCTGGAAGACATAGCCAATGACCAATGATCCAGAAGCCGCGAGCGCAACGAACAGGGCGATGGTCGACGGCCTAAGAACCAAAGCCACAGCCATAACACCCCAAATGCTCACCGCACCCCCTGAAACAAGAAGCGCCATTGCCGCGCCGGGTGACATRCCAAGAGCAAGCAGACCTTGAACCAAAGGCAATGCGGCAAGGCCATCGAGATACATCGGCGCGCCGACCAGCACCGCAAGGGGGATGGCATAAGGAGAGTTCACTCCCACATAAGCGGTAAGGACATTGGACGGTAGAAGATCGCGCAGCAGGAACTCTGCCGAAAAGGCAAATGTCAGACACATCACAACGGYTCGCGTGGTGGAAACGAGATTTTCACCAAATGCACGCATGCGCGCCGGGTCGCGCCAGATCCTGAAAGAAACACCCGTTGGGAAGCACGCGCTACACCGTCCATCTTGCCTAATGCGTGATGCTCGCAACGGGTTTTGGACCATCTGCATGCGAGCCAACAGAGCAGTCACCGTACCCGAAAAGACCCCCAGCGCGAAGGCCGCAACCAGCTTTCCAATCGCGAATCCAGGACCGAGCAGCGCCCAGGTCGCGGTGAGCATGGTAGGGCCGGTAACGGGCGAGGAAAGCCAGAATGCCATAATCGGCGCAAGCGGAACGCCAGATGCAAGGAGTCCGGTCGTGAGTGGCAGCACCGTCACGCCGCATACAGGTATCACTGTGCCGATCGCAGACGCGGTCAAAACAGTTGCGACAGGCCGGCCCTTGAACCACCGCGCGGTGATATTCGCCGCTCCACTGGCCGCAACCCACGCTGAAATGACCAGCCCGATTGCAATCATCAACGCGACATCCATGAAACTCTGCAGGACGAAATGGACCGTCTCATAGACCCCTTGTGGCCACGTGAGCGCGACGACGAATGCCGCTGCAGCTGCGGTCACCAAGACAAGTTGCTTTCGTTGAAGCCTCGGAAGCGCGACGATCATGGCAGTACTCCCTTTGGTAGCCATCGATAGATCGCCATCTTCCATATGTGAAACGAATAGCTTAAATATCAGCTATGAGTACGGACGATGGGAAGAGCGCTCAGTTGGACAGCGAGTTGCTGCGCACGTTCCTCACGGTAGCCAAGGCGGGGAGCCTGAGTGGCGGCGCAGCTCGGCTGTTCCGGACTCAGTCCGCAGTCAGCCTTCAAGTGCAGAAGCTTGAGAACGCCATCGGGCAGCGTGTATTCGAAAGGCATGGCCGCGGGGTCGTCTTGACTGCTGCCGGCGAGCGGTTGCTGCCCGTCGCCCGCGACGTTGGCGAAATGCTGAACCAGGTAGTAGCCGATCTGCGTGGAGCGCCGGTCGAGGAGGAGATCCGCCTCGGCATACCCGAGGAGTATGGCGACACGGCTCTACCGTCTATTCTGGCCACCTTCACGGAGYAGGAGCCGACGGCGCGAATTTTTGTGCGATGCAGTTCGAGCATGGAGTTTCCGCGAGCGCTTGCTGCCGGCGAATTGGATCTCGCTCTGCACTCGCCGGAGCACGTCTCAGCGGACGACGTCGTTGTTCATAGCGAGCGCGCCGTGTGGGCCGGCTCTGCTTTCCACAGTGTCGAGACCCGGCGCCCCCTGCCTGTGGCGTTGTTCGATAAGGCTTGCTGGTGGAGGGAACGCTGTCTGGATCTTCTTCGGAAATCCGGACTGGACTATCAGATCGTTTGCACCAGTCAGAGCGTCTCGGGGATTCGGGCCGCGATCGCTGCTGGGGCCGCGGTCGGCGTACTGCCACAAAGCACGCTGACGGATCGGATCAGGATGTTGGTCGATGAGAGGCTGCCCCAGCTGGGCGAAACGCATCTGGTGCTCAGCGGCTCATCGACGGTTCCCCGACGGCTAGCAGACAAGTTGGCTGCGATCATCTTTCGAACGTTCGAAAGAAAGTGAGGCCGTTTGAGCGGCCTACAATTCCATGGGTTTCGTGCGTGCTGGAGAATCATCTGCGCACGACCRCCACAAGACAGGCGCAAAGCATCACATTAATAGTCGCCGCCAGCGCAAGCGTCGCCAACATAAGCGTCCCGTCGCCCATGCCAAGAAGCAGCGCACCGATCGAAGGAGCTGCCGCCTGGACGATGAGGCTGGGCGTCGCGAGCTTGCCCATCAGCGCCGCGTATTGCTGCGGGTCGAACAGCACCAGCGGCAGCGCGCCGCGCGCGATCGTGTGGATGCCGTTGCCGGCGCCGTAAAGGATCAAAGCGAGTGCAACGAAGGTCTGGCTCGCCAGGAGCAGCCAGATCCCGGCCGCGAGCAGCGATACGGATGTCAGCATCGTCCAGATCGGATGGTGCCGGTTGCGGCCGATCAGCAGCTCCGCCACCCGCGCTCCAACCTGTGAAGGGCCGACCAGGGCRCCAAGGCCGACGGCGGCCGCAAGGCTCACGCCGCGCAGTTGCAGCAGCGTCAGCAGGTGGACGGAGAGCATGGATGCGATCATCGCGGCCAATGTCAGGATGGAAGCCAGCAGAATGAACCGTGCCCGCGTCCTGCCCGCGGTCGACGCCTCCTTCGACCTGTCTTTCGTTGGCGCGGGCGCCGCGGGCGGAGACGGCGGTATCATCCGGAGATGGAGCGGCAAGCAGATCGCCAGATGGATGGCCGCGTAGGAGAGGCAGGCGATACGCCATCCGCCATGCTCGACCAGGAAGGCGCTGAGCGGCCAGCAGACCGTGCTTGCGAAACCGCCGAAGAGCGTCAGGTTGGTGATGGCGCTTCRCGCGCCCTGTCCATAGAGGCGGCCGAGCGTTGCGAAACCGGCATCGTAGAGGCCGCTCGACATGCCCAGCCCCATGAGCAGCCAGGCAATCAGGTAAAGGGGATAGGTGGTTGCCGTCGCCAGCAGCGAATGCGCTGCGGCCAACAGCAACGAGCTCACGGCAAGCACGGGCCGACCGCCATGGCGCTGGATCAGCCGCCCGGTAACGGGAGAGACCAGCCCGGCAAGCAGCAGCCCGCAGGACAGCCCGGCAACGACCGACGCAAGCGACCAGCCGGTATCCCTGGCAATCGGTGCGGCAAGAACGGCGGGCAGATAGTAGGACGATCCCCAGGCGAGGATCTGTGTGACGCCGAGAGCCGAGACGAGGAGATGGCGGCTGCGGGCGAGCGGTGCCGTGGCTTCCAATCAGACTTGCCCCGGCCCGTAGGCGACCTTCYCGCCGTCCTCCTTGACGAACTCGTGCACCGGATTGTCGAGCAGCGGCAGTACCGCTTCCGAAGGCCGGCACAGCCTCGTGCCCTTGGGCGTTTCGACGATAGGCCGGTTGATCAGGATCGGATGGGCGAGCATAAAATCGATCAGCTCGTCGTCGCTCCATTTCGGGTCGGCGAGGCCTAGTTCGGCGTAAGGCGTTCCCTTTTCCCGCAACAACCCGCGCGGGTTGATCCCCATCGCCGCGATCAGTTCCAACAGCCGTTCGCGACTCGGCGGCGTCTTCAGATACTCGATCACCACAGGTTCCTCGCCGCTTGCGCGGATCATGGCGAGCGTGTTGCGCGAGGTGCCGCAGGCGGGATTGTGATAGATCGTGACCGTCATGGCTCTGCTTTCAGTGGCTGGTGTTGCTGAACGGTTTCGGGCTTGAGCAGCCAGCCCATCAGTGCCAGCGCGATCAAGGCGCCGGCCAGCTCGGCGGCAATGAAGCCTGGCAGATCGACCGGCCTGATGCCGGAAAAGGTGTTGGTGAGCGAGCGCGCCACGGCGACGGCGGGATTGGCGAAAGACGTGGACGCCGTGAACCAATAGGCCGCCGTGATATAGAGCCCGACCAGCCACGGCACGGCCCGTCGCTCGAAACGGAGGCCGGCGAGAATAACGGCGACAAGGCCGAATGTCGCGACCACYTCCGAGAACCACTGCGCCGGTCCGGCACGCAGCTTGGTTGCGACCTCCAGCATCGGCAGGGCGAACATGAGGTGCGCCGCCATCGTGCCGGCAATGCCGCCGGCGACCTGCGCGACGAGATAGGCAACGAGATCGCGGGCTGGCAGCGACCGGTTGAGGCGGAACACCAGCGAAACGGCCGGATTGAAATGCGCGCCGGAGATCGGGCCAAGGACGGTGATCAACACCACCAGCATGGCGCCGGTCGCAAGCGTGTTGCCAAGCAGCGCCAGCGCTGTGTCATGCGTCAGCGTCTCGGCCATGATGCCGGAACCGACGACCGTCGCCACCAGCAGACCGGTGCCCAGGGCTTCAGCCGCGAACCGGCGCGGAAGATCAAAAATGTTCATCGATCAGCCTTGCGTTGGGCACCGGGGCGCGTCGATCACTGCCGCGTCCCCTCGCCCGGCCGGCAGCAAGGCGCCGCAAGCGCCGGCGCGCAGATTTCCGGGCGGCCCGAGCAGCAATCCTCCATCAGGAAGCGGATCAGCCCGGACAGCGCATCGTACTCGGCACTGTAGACGATCGAGCGGGCATCGCGCCTCGCGGTCACGAGGCCAGACCGTTCCAATTCCTTGAGATGGAAGCTGACATTGGAGGGCGAGACCTCGACTTGTTCGGCGAGGGAAYCGGCGGAAATGCCTTCCGGTCCGGCGACGACCAACAGGCGCAACAGGCRCAGGCGTGTTTCCTGCGACAGCGCGCCAAAGGCGATCAAGGCTTGACGTTCATCCACGTTTCAATAATCCTTGAAATATTGAAATGAGGAATAGCCGACATGCTCTCTTCTGACAACCGGAAAAACGTCACCCCGGTCGACCCCTCCGACCTGACCATCGGCGATCTCATGGCGGCGCTGGCCGATTGCAAGGACAAGCCATTGGTGTTCCGCTACGGCGGACGGGCGGTGAAGCCGGGCTACCATGTCACCGAGGTGAAGGCGGGAAAGTTCGCGGCGCTGGATTGCGAAGCGAATCCGGAATCATGGTCGGAGATATTCGTCCAGCTATGGGACGTGGACGAAGGCGGCCCGGTCCATATGCCAGCCGGCAAGTTCGCCGCGATCATCCGCAAGGTTTCGGACCATGTCGCTCTCGATCAGGCGGCGAAGCTGACCTTTGAGGTCAGTGACGGCGTCCGCCCCATGGAGTTGCACCGGGCGGCTCAGCCAAGCGTCGTTGGCGGTGTCATCGAGGTCGAGCTGACGCCACGACCGGCAAGCTGCAAGCCGCGCGACCGCTGGCTGAAGGAACAGAAGGCGGCAAGCCAGCCATGCTGCGGGGCGAGCCGCTGTTGCTGATCCTGCGAATGGTGCCGCGTGACGCCRCTTCAGAACCGGATCATGCCGTTGGCCTGCAAGAGGTAGAGGCCCACGACGACGATGGCGATCAGCGCCACCCAAACCGCTGTCCTGCTCACGCGCGAATTCCCCGTTAACCGGCAGCCATGAACGCGCACCGCGATTGCGTTCCCCTGTRCCGGGTCGCACGTCGTCCCGGGCAGGATCAAATCACGAATTGCTGAGTGGCGTGCGGCCATGCATAGTGGCTGCGATGGCGCCTGGTTGAGAACCGGCGAGATTGGCCATGGACGACAAAGCGGACAATCCGGGGGTCGCGGTGTTCCCGCCGCTGCTCTTTCTCGTGGCGCTGATCGCGATGCTCGCGCTGCGCTATGTCTGGCCGCTGGCGATTGGTGGCCGGCCGCTCACCATTGTGCTCGGCATCGTGCTGGCAGCACTTGCGATTGCGATCATAGCCTGGGGACGCTCGACCATGTTGCGCGGCGGTACCAATGTGAACCCGACATTGCCGACCACCGCGATCCTCACCAGCGGCCCGTTCGGCTTAACCCGCAATCCGCTCTATATCGGCCTGATGGGGCTGCTTCTCGGGATCGGCCTGCTGTTTGACACTTGGTGGGCCGTCATCGCCCTCGTCGCGAGCTTCCCCATCCTGCATTATGGCGTGGTGCTGCGCGAGGAAACCTATCTGGAGCGCAAGTTCGGCGAATCCTACCGCTCGTACAGGGCGAGCGTGCGCCGCTATCTTTGAGTGTCAGTCCTTCGGCGCGTTGCTGTAGAGCGCCACGCCAAGGCGGTCGTTGCGCCGCCACCGCACCAAAGCGCGATAGGCCATGTCGTCGGCTGGAACCTCGAGCAGGAAGCGTTCCGGGATGTCCATACCGGCGGCCACGCGCAATTCCGCGCCCTGCTCGTGCTGATTTCTGACCGAACAGCCGATCCTGACGCCATTGGCAATGATCGTGGCTTCCTTGAGCACGAATTCGCGCACATGAAGGCGGCGCTCGGTCTCGGGATATTCGGCCATAGGCGACGGACTCCTCGGGCGAGGCTCTCCTCGCCACGGGGCTGCACCCTAGCAGCGAGGCGTTTCCGTTCCGTTAGCGATCGCTGAAACGGCGGACTTCGCCTTCGCCGGCGACCGCTCGTCGCCAGGCAAGCGCTTTTCCAGCGCTATCTCGCGCCGGCCATCACCCCGCTCGCATGCAGCACCCAGCGATGGCCGTCGCCGCGGAATTCGGTGTGTGACAGCGGCTCGATGTCGATCTTCCAGACGGCGGAGAGCGGCGCGCCCAGCACATGCACGACGGCGGCGCGGATCGGCACGGCATGGGTGAGCGCGATGGTGTGGCCGCCCTCGCCGGCCAGGCGCTCCATCAGCGCCGCGCCACGCAAGGCGACCGCGGCAAGCGACTCGCCGCCATGGGGCGCGGCGTCCGGATCGGAAAGCCAGGCCGCCATGCCTTCTGGGTCCTCGGCCTGCACCTCCTCGAAACCTTTGCCGGCCCAGCGTCCGAAATCCTGCTCGGCAAGCAACGGCTCGACCGTCGCGTCCAGGCCGAGCGCCTCGGCCGTCCGCCGTGCGGCGAGCGCCGGACTCGTCCAGACGCGGTCGGCCCGGCGCAGCGACGAAGCCATCGCGCCGGCGCGCTTGAGAGCGCTCGGCTCCGGCGCCTCGTCCTTCGGAAAGCAGCCCTTGCGCGTGCTCTGCGTCGCGCCGCTTGCGATCATCGTCAGGCGGGCGAACATCCCAAAACTCCGTGGTCCAGTGAAATTTCAGCCGCGCGAGGCCGCGTTGGCCATTACATGTCGTTGACAGGCGAACGAAGTGCTGACAAGTGTTTTAGCGCTATACGGGATTGGAAGCCGGTGCGAGTCCGGCACGGTCGCGCCACTGTGATCGGCACAAGCCGAAAGTCAGGCCTTATTCCVCAGCATTGTTCGATCAACGGGACGCAGTATCCCAAGGGAGGTCAAATATGTCCGACACCACTTTCGCCCCCAGCTACGGTCCGGTTGCGATTCCGGTCCGCGAGCTTCTGCCTTGGGCCATCTTCGCCGGCCTGATGCTGATGCTGATGCTCTATTTCGTCGGCGCGGAAGAAGGCGCGACCTCGCTGATCCGTGGCACGGCGGTGCACGAATTCGTGCATGACGGCCGCCACCTGCTCGGCTTCCCCTGCCACTAAAGCGGTTCAGCATCGCTGAACCCGCTTTCGACAAAGGGTTCTTGAACATGGTCGGAAAACTCTTGCTGCGCGGCATGCTTGTCGGGCTGGTTGCAGGGATTCTGGCATTCGCCTTTGCTCGCGTCTATGGCGAGCCGCAGGTCGATAAGGCGATCGCCTTCGAGGAACAGCAGGCCCAGGCCACCGGCGAGGCGCCGGAACCCGAGATGGTCAGCCGCGCCACGCAGGCCGGCATTGGCCTGGCGACCGGCGTGCTGATCTATGGCGCCGCCCTTGGCGGGCTGTTCTCGCTGGTCTTTGCCTATGCCTATGGCCGGCTGGGCTCGCTCGGCCCGCGCGGCACCTCGGCGCTGATCGCGCTGCTCGGCTTCCTGGCCGTGATCGTGGTTCCGAGCCTCAAATAMCMGGCGAACCCACCGGCTGTCGGYAATGCCGAGACAATCGGTTACCRCACAGAGCTGTTCTTCATCATGATCGTGGTGTCGATCGCGGCGATGGTGGCGGCGGTCGGCCTGGCGCAACGGCTGTGGAACCGGCTCGGCGCCTGGAACGCCTCGATCGTCGCGGGCCTGGCTTTCCTCGTCGTCTTCGCGCTGGTGAAGGCGGCGCTGCCCGACATCAACGAAGTGCCGGAGACCTTCTCGGCGACGGTGCTTTGGCAGTTCCGGGTCGCCTCGCTCGGCATCCAGCTTGTGCTGTGGACCGTCGTCGGGCTCGGCTTCGGTGCGGTTGCCGAACGCGTGGTCGCGGTGCGCGACCAGCGCAGCCCTGCCCGCCGCTACGCCTGAAATCCGATGCGTTGGCCGCCACGGTTCCGCGCCCTGGCGGCCAATTTCTTTTTGGCGACCCTTTTCGCCCTCCTCCTGGCAGCCCCGGCCCAAGCCCATAGCGGATCTTCCGCCCCTCCGCCTCCCGGCATCCAGATCCCCAGCCTCACCCATGGCCAGATGGCGGTGATCGCGCGCTATCGCGGCGACATTCTCGCACTCGCGCAAGCACAGACGGTGACCGATCCGACCTTCCGGCGGCTCTACAATCACGGCAACCTGCAATACACCTACTGCCTTTGGGGCCTGATGCCGGGCAGCCTCGGCGATGAGGAGAGCCCGTTCAACGAATGCAGCCACGCCTATCTCGCCACCGCCAAGGCGCTGCTCACCTACATGGCGACGATGCCGTCGGCAGCGCATGGGGCGAAGGCGTTGATCTCCGACATCGATGCCGAGATGGTGCGCAGCGGCGCGTCCTGGATCCTGTGCCAGTTCAGCGGCGAGACCTTCAGCACCGGCGCGGTGATCGAGCCGCGCTGGCGGACTGTGTTCTTGCACCTGCCGAGCCTCGCGGTGCTTCTTGCGACCACCGCAGCGCTGATCGCGGCCAGTTGGATGATCTTCGGCAGACCGCGGCCCCGCACAGCCTAGCCGCGGGCCTCGTGCTGGCGTAAGCACGRCAATTGTCCGGCTCCCGGATTCGCAGTCGCCAGCCATGTTCGCCCCCGAAGCCTTCGCCGTCACCGCCGCCTTGTGCAGCGCGCTGAGTTCCATGTTCCTCAGCGAGCTCAAAGGCCGCGTTCCCCTCCTCCAGCTTGCCCGCTGGCAGATGCTCGCGACCTTCGTGATGACAGGCTCGGTGTCGCTGGCGATCGGCGGCTGGCACACGATCGGACCAAGGGAGTTCTGGCTGCTCGCCGGATCGAGCTTCGCCGGCATCAGCATCGCCAGCACGACCTATTTCGCCACCATCTATTCGGTCGGCCCGCGCATCACGGCGCTGCTCTTCTCGCTCACCTCGCCTTTCGCGCTGGCGCTCGGCTATCTCGTGCTCGGCGAAACCATCAGCCGCTGGCAGGCGCTCGGCGTGGCGCTGGTGCTTGCGGGCATCGTGCTCGCCATCGGCATGCCGCGGCGCTTCCTCAAGCGCGGCGACCTGGCGCCGGCGATGCCGGTCGTCACCCCTTCCACCGTGCCGGTCAGCACTGTGCCCGGCCCGCCGCTCACCGGGCGCCTCGGACCAGGCATCGTGCTCGGCGTGACGACGGCGCTCGGCCAGGCGATCGGTACCCTTTTGGCGCGGCCGGCCATGGCTGCTGGCGTCGAACCCTTCACGGCCATGGCGCTGCGCTCGGGCCTCGCCGTGATCCTGTTCGTCGCCCTTGCCGCGACGCCGTTCGGCAGGGGCAAGCGGGAGGCCGCCCAGTTCGGCACGGTCGGGCTCGCCGTGCTGTCCGCCTTCGTCGGCACCTCGCTCGGCATGTCCTGCCTGATGGCCGCGCTGCGCACAGGCAATGTCGGCATCATCTCGACGCTGTCCTCGATGACGCCGGTCATCATCTTGCCGATGGTGTGGCTGCGCAGCGGRCAAAGGCCGACCGCGGCCGCCTGGGCCGGCGCGCTGTTGGCCATCGCCGGCACGGCGCTGATCAGCGTGCGGTGACGCGTTGCGCATGAGGCTCGCGCCGAAAGGGAGAAAAACACGCAAGCCGGCGGCCTGATGACCGAGCGCATCACAATTGCGCGAGCGTGACGGCATCTCGGAATGGCAGACGTTTTCCATTTGGGCGCCTGGGCTGAACACAGGAGCAAATCATGCGTGGAAAAATCATAACTGGCCTCGCGTTGGCAGCCTCCCTTGGAATTGCCCAACCCTCGCTTGCCGCACCCGACTGGAAAGCGGTAGCGCAGGCGCTCGGGAAATCCGGCCAAGAGGTGCCAGGGGGCATCTATCGCGTCGGGCTGCCTCGTTCGGACCTGAAAGTCACTCTCGACGGCTTGGAACTCAAACCAGCCTTGGCGCTCGGTTCGTGGCTCGCATTCAAGCCCATGGGCGATCACGACGCCATGGTGATGGGCGATCTCGTCTTGACCTTGCCCGAGATCGACCCGGTGATGATGAAACTGATCGAAAGCGGCATCGAGATCACGGCTCTCCATAATCACCTGCAGAGGGCCCAGCCGGAGACGATGTACATGCACGTCCTGGCGCACGGCGATCCGGAAAAGTTGGCTACGGCGCTGCATTCGGCGTTGCAGCAAAGTGGAACGCCGCTTTCGGACGCACCGGCGAGCGCCGCCGCTGCTTCGAAAGCGATCGATCTCGACACGCAAACCATTGACAAGACGCTTGGCCACAAAGGCAAGGTCAACGGCGGTGTCTATCAGATCAGCATCCCGCGCGCAGAGACCATCAAAGACGATGGCATGGATGTGCCCGATGCAATGGGCTCCGCGATTRCCATCAACTTCCAGCCCACCGGCGGTGGCAAGGCCGCGATCACCGGCGATTTCGTTCTGATCGCATCCGAAGTGAACCCGGTGCTACGAGCTTTGYGGGAAAGCGGGATAGAAGTGACCGCCGTGCACAATCACATGCTCGACGATCAACCCCGGCTGTTCTTCATGCATTTCTGGGCGAATGACGATGTCGGGAAGTTGGCCAAAGGGCTGAAGCTGGCGCTCGATCAAGCACACCTCAGGACGRGTAGCTGATCTTCGACGCAATCCCGGCGGGATTCCGAAGGGCCGTTACGCTGCATCGGTCCGTTTGGCGTCAAACAGCCCAGCTACGAGGCGGAAGGYGAACATCGACGCCGCGCGCCCTTAGTGTTGCGTTATCGCCAGGTAGATTTCGCGCTGGTACTCAAAGAGTGCCTATATCATCCATTCGCGTGCTCATGGTGGTGGCCTTCAGGCTCGGCCATGGCAAAGGGCAGATCCTCGCTGTCGGAACCCGCAGCCAGTTGCAGCCTGGCGCTGAATTCGTGCGGCTCAGCCGGGGCGACCAGACTTTGCAGGTAGTGATGGTCGCCGCCGACCGGCGACAGCGGCAGGCTTTCGACCGCGCCGTCCRCCCTTTCGATGGCGACGTTCGCCCGCAGGCCCTCGGCGTGACGCGACAGGCGCAGCCGCATGCGCTCGCCCTGCGGCGTGTCGACGATCTCGAGCAGCCCGCTGGCGAGCTTGCCGGAGACCAGGAACGGATCGGGCGCATGATGGTGGCCCCCTTCCGTCCGTGGCTCGGCAAAGCGCACCGTGGCGACGTCGAGCGCGGGAATGTGCGCGGAGAGCTCGGCCTTGAGCGATGCGGCGATGTTGTTCGCGGCGGCGAGCAGCAGCCCATCATTGACCGCGATTTCCACGTCGACATGCAGCTTGTGGCCGAGCCAGCGGGCCTTCGCGTCGACCACCCTCTCGATCCCGACGACATGGTCGGCGGCATGATGAATCTCGCCGACGAGGCCGGGCTCGACGCCGTCCAGCATGCGCGTCAACACCGAGCGCGCCGATTGCCAGACGATGYCGAAGATAGCGGCGGTGATGATGAGGCCGATGATCGGGTCGGCCAGCGGATAGCCGAGCCAGAYGCCGAGCGCGCCGGCAACGACGGCAAGACTGGTGAGCCCGTCGGTGCGGGCGTGATAGCCGTCGGCGATCAAGGCCGCGCTGTTGATCTGGCGGCCGACGCGGATGCGGAACACGGCCACCGCCTCGTTGCCGAGGAAGCCGATCACGCCGGCCGCGGCGAGCCAGCCCAGGAACTGCACCGGCTGCGGGTTGAACAGGCGGTTGACGGCTTCATATCCAGCCACAAGCGCGCTCGCCAGGATGATGAGCACAATGACGATGCCTGCCAGGTCCTCGGCCCGGCCGAGACCGTAGGTGAAGGTGCGGGTCGGCTTTCGCCGCACCAGCACGAAAGCGATCCAGAGCGGAATGGCCGTGGTCGCGTCGGCGATGTTGTGGATGGTGTCGGCAAGCAGCGCCACGCTGCCCGAAGCCATGACGACGACGATCTGCAGGGCGGCGGTGATCGCCAGGATCACGAACGACCACTTGATCGCCCAGATGCCGCGATCGGTGGTGGCGATGGTGGCGTCGATCACGCCATGCGTATGGCCGGGCGGTCCGTGGCCATGCCTCCCATGGTCATGCCCGCTATGGTCATGTCCATGCGTGCCGAAGCCGAACCAGTCCAGAATTTTTCCCACATCAACCGCCTCACAAATATTTGGTGAGCTGCTTCAGCTCCTTGAGCGTGTCCCTGGTCGGCTCGCCGCCTTCGACAAGGCAATGCTCCATATGGTCGTGGATCAGCTCGCGCTTGGCGTTGCCGACGGCGCTTTCGACGGCGTGGAGCTGTTGGGCGAGATCGAGGCAGGAGCGGCCTTGCTCGAACATGGCGAGCACGGCGGCGAGATGGCCGTGCGCGCGCTTGAGCCGGGCGATGATATCGGGATGGGAGCTGTGTATCGTCATGCCGCAACCTATCCCCCAGGGTAGGATGTGGCAAGCGATGCATCGCAAATCCGACGGAGGGAACGGATGACGCGGCTTGGACGATTATCTCCAGTCTTGATCAAGCAGACTTGCGGACGGGCTTCGTCTTCGACGGAGCCTTGATGCCTTCCTTGGCGAGGCTCTTCTTCAGCACCGCAGCCAGATCGATGACGTTTTCCTTCGGCTTGGGTGCGGCCTTCGGCAGCTTCTTGCCCTTGCGTTTGGCATCGATCATCGCGATAAGCGCATCCTCATAAGTGTCCTGGAATTTCGACGGGTCGAACTTCGTTACCTTCTTGTCGATCAGGAGCTCGGCGATCTCCAGCAGGTCCTTGTCGTATTTCGGCGACTTCAGATCCTCGAAGACGCTTTTCTCCGAAACCATCTCGTTGTGGGTACGCAGTTCGGTGAGAAGCATGCCMTTGTCGAAGGGCTGGATCACCACCTCGCGGCCGCGCTGGTAGAGCACCACGCAGGATCTTGCAGCGACCCGCTTCTCCTTCATCGCCTCGCGCAGCACACTGAAGGCCTCCAGGGCCGCGCCGTCGGCGGGAATGAGATAATAAGGCTTTTCCAGGTAGCGAGTATCGATGTCATCCAAGGCCACGAACTCATCRACCTCCAGCGTATGTGCCGAAGTAAGCTTCAGCTTCTTGATCTCGTCGGGYTCGATCTCCACGAAATCATCCTTCTCTAACTCGAAGCCCTTGGTCTGATCTTCGGTCTCGACTACATCACCCGTCTGCTCGTCGACATAGGCGCTTTTCACCGGCAAGCCGTCCTTACGGTTCAGGATCTTGAAATGAACCTTTCCGGCTTCGCTGGTCGCGCCGACCAGCTTCACGCCGCACGAGACCGACCCGACCTTCAGAAAACCCTTCCAAACCGCGCGTGGCGCAACCATATGCCGCCCCTGTTGTCGTTGTGATCACAAGGAACATCTGGCGGCCCGCGTGGTTCCGCGCGGGCCAAGCCACAGCACCTCGGTGGGCAAGACGGCAGGCATATGCGAACGGTGCTCGGCCTTGCGGTCGATCGAGGCACGCGCATCACCTTCCCGATGCTGTTGATGGCATCGCCCGGCATGGCGACTGAACGCAGTATCTGCCGCACAATCTGGCTTCAGGTGATCGGCCGGGCCATAGCGGCAGGTAGCTCAGAGGCAACCAAACACTTGTTTTCTCGTTTATTTCAGCAGCTGCCGGCGCCGTCATGTCGACAGCAATTGGCTCCCGGCCAACAACCGCACGGAGCAGAAAGGAGGCCGCAATGATACGGCCCGTTGTTGAAATAGGGGACAGGGTGGCAGTGGTCGCGACGGTGACCGAGCGCGTCAAGGATCGCGTGACGCTGACGCTCGACGGCAACAGCCATAGTTATTCGATGGTCGAGCCCAACGCCAAGGTTGGCGACAAGCTCAGGCTCGAGGGCGAGGTCGTCCATGTCGATGACGACCTCGGCCGCACGACCGTGCAGGTGCTGGGGCGCGTGAGCGTCGACACCAAGTCGGTCGAGATGATCACGCGACGTTGCGACCTCGACCATATCGGCTCCAATGTGCCTGGCCACCCGCGCCCACGCACCCCGCCGAGACCGCATGGATGACGCGATCGCCACCACGTCGCGAAAACTAACTAGTGCCGCTTGAAATACTGCACTTCGCGTTCGTGCTTTTCGGCCGCTTCGCGCGACTTGAAGGTGCCCAGATTGCGGCGTTTGYCGGTCCTGGGATCGATCTTGCGCGAATAGAGCCGATATTCGCCCKATTTCAGCTTGCGGATCATGGGCGCCTCCTTATGAACCAAGACTTTAACCTGACCGGGACCGTCGCGGTTCCAGGCAGGGCGTCCCGCCCCCTTTTGCGGCCCGGCCGAAAAAAGGCGCCGCTGTCGGTGAACCATTTCACGGACGCAAACGGCCAAATGTCGGAATCGACGCCGCAACGACACGATTTGGTCGGATTATTTGTATTCAAATGACTTTGGCGACGTTATGCGGATGTCGCTGACGTGCCGGATCTGAGGAGGGTGAGATGGTTACGGCGAAGCTTCACGGCGTTGAACTCGTCAGAGGCCAGAAGTGGACGGTGCGTGTCACCGCCTACGGTACGACGCTCATCTTCCCCTTCGAAGCCGAGCAGCATGCGCGCTCCTATGCCGACGGCCAGGCCTTCCGCCTCGGCGTCGAGGTTGTGGAACTGAAGGATTGCGCCTGAGAAGGCCGAGCTCTCGATCGCCACATGGCCTGAAGACCCRCTCGCCCGTATATAGGGCCGCATGTCTATGCTCGATATGGCAAAGCAGTGGGCGCGCAAGATCAGGCGCGATGTGGTGGCGCTCTGGATCGCCGCCCGCGATCCGCGCGTGCCCTGGTACGCAAAAGCCACCGCAGGCGCCGTCGCGGCCTACGCGCTGAGCCCTGTCGACCTGATCCCGGACTTCATCCCGATCATCGGCTATCTGGACGACCTGCTGATCGTGCCTGTCGGCATCATGCTCGCGGTCAAGCTGGTCCCAGCCGATCTGATGCAGGAATTCCGCGAAGAGGCCATGCGACGCGAGAAGCCGGTGAGCAAGGCCGGACTCGCCTTCATGATCGCGCTCTGGGCCTTGGCGGCAGTGGCCCTTATCTGGCTGTTCTGGCCGAAGYCGRYTTAAAGCATGTCTCCCGAAAGTGGGAACCGGTTTCGGGGCAAAGACATGTGTAGAATCAAAAGCCCAAAGCGCAGGGAGCGAATCTGAAAGATCGCGACACGCTCTAGGCGCTTCAGCCGGCATGACCGCGCATGCGCCAGCAGCGCCTTACTTAACATATACATTAGCCGTGCCTTGTATTTTTTGCAAATCAGGACCATGCTAGTGAGACGCGCGAAACGACATGCGCAACGGGTGGGTCAAAAAGGGTCAAGCGTGATGGRGTTCGCAGTCTGCTAYGACCACAGCAGTTTCGATCTGGCGCGGTCGATCTTCCTCGATGTCACGGCATTCTTCGCACTGATGGCGCCATGGGCGATCGCGCGGCTGGTCRAGATATCACGCGGGGATGGCGCAGCCCGGCTACAGGCGGCCTGAGGCTGAAAGCCGCAAGGACCTAAAGCGCGTCGCGAGCCTTCAGATTCGCTCCATGCGCTCTTGGTTGTTGATTCTGCGCATGTCTTTATCCCGAAATCGGTTTCCACTTCGGGAGACATGCTTTAGCCGTCGCGGACGACCTTTCGGATCGGCAGGTCGCCGAGCAACGCCGAACAATCGATCTCCTCCTGGAAGTGCGCCTGCGGATCGAGCACCAGCCACGAAGCGTGGGTGCGAAGATCCTTCAGCCTGGCGTTCTTTTGTGCGCGCGCCAGGCGCTCGGCCTCGGCAAGCGAGGCCTGAAAAGGTCTTTCGGCCTTGTGATGATGAGGGATCCTCGACATCGCGGCGGAAAACGCGCCTGCCCGCCTTTCGTTCCGCGCTAGAATGCCGGCCCCGCGCATCCGTTAATTGCGCCGTGTCTCGAAGGATATCGGACGTGGGAGGCCGAATCGACGGTTGGGGTAGCCCGGCCTGCCTTGGCGGTAAAAGAGTACGGCTCTTTGACAGRCAGGCCGGGCTGAAGCGCCGACCATTGGGTTTCCTTGGGGGGAGCCGGCGCAGGGATAGAGTGTCTACTTCCCGTTGCGCCCGCAATTGTTGCTGAGGTCCTATGCGCCAACGCAATGGTCCGACCGGCGGCGTCAATGAAATCCATCCGGCGCCGGAGCGCCCGAACGTCAGGCCCGCGTGGGACGGCTGCCTTTTTGCAGTGTACTTTTGACGAAAAGCTCGGCGTGCCGCGCCCATTCCGCTTCCACGACACCGTTCTCACGAACAGACCGCTTGAAAGCCTCCCGCAACGCCTCGAGCTCAAAAACCGACAGCCGCTGATTTCTTTTTTTCTTGTCTGTWCCGGCGTCCATAATGCGTTGCCAAGACCCCCAAGGTTTTAGCCCGTTATATATGCGGCGGTCGTTCAGACCATCAACAGCTTGGCCCTGACTTCTTTTGGGGGCAAGTTTTGCCGCGACTCCAGCGGCTTGTATCGGGATGGAGCGGCCGATGGGACGCGGCGTTGCGAGCGGGCGGCCGATGGGTGAAGCGCTATATGATTGGAACTACAACGAAGGGCGGATGACGGTAGACGGCCGGCATCCATCTCAAGGCAGCGCTATATCCACCGAAGCATATGTCTTTTGATGTGGACCTCGGGCCTAAATGGTGATTGTCTCGGCACGTAGAGCCGCAAGAGATGATCCAGATCCAGGTGGCAACCGGCCCGCGTCTTCCCCGTCAACAGGAGTGGCGCGGGCTTTTGCCGTCGGGAAGCATGAGCAACCTTCCCCGGCCGCGAATCGGAGCCGCCCGCCGGTGCGGGCCGGCAAACCGCCCGCCATTAACCTTCCCTACGGGCACGGACCAAGGTCGGTGTCGCAATTGCCTGCCCTCGCCTATACTCTCCTGGACGGGTGGGTGAGCGGTGCCGATGTTTGGGAGGTATTTAAAACGTCTTGCACGAATCTGGAGCGGGCTCTCGCTTGCCTGGCAGTTCGTGATCGCGGGCGGCATCGGCCTTCTGGCGGTGATGYTCGTGGTCGGACTGTGGGTGACATCGCAAATCCGTGACGGCGTCCTGCACAATTCCGCGGCCACCACCGCGCTCTATGTCGATAGCGTGATCGCGCCGCTGCTGCCCGACATGCGCAAGAGCCAGGAGCTGGACGACACCGTCAAGCGGGCGCTGGACGAGACGCTCGGCCAAGGGGCCCTTGGGAAAAGGCTGGTCTCGTTCAAGCTTTGGCGGCGCGACGGCACGATTCTCTATTCGAAGGACGCCAGCCTCATCGGCAGGCAGATCAAGCCCAACGTCAATCTCGTTGCCGCTTTCGCCGGCAATGTCATGGTCAGATACAACTCCAACAGGCTCGCAGACGAGGAAGACGAGAAAGAACGGTCGATGGGGGTCCCGCTGCTCGAGATCTACAACCCGGTGCGCGAACCCTGGTCGGGCGAGGTCGTGGCCGTGTCTGAATTCTACGAATTGTCCGGCGATTTCGAGGAATCGCTGCACTCGGCCCTGTTATGGAGCTGGCTGGTGGTGGCAGGCGCCACGGCGGCGGCGCTTGCCCTGCTCTCTGGCATCGTATTCCGGGGCAGCCGCACCATCGTTACCCAGCAGGCGGCGCTCGAGGCMAAGGTCGCGGAGTTGCAGGCGGCGCTGGCGCAGAACTCGACGCTGCGGCAGCGCGTTCAGCGCGCCTCGCGCCGCGCCGCCGCCATCAACGAGCGTTATCTGAGGCGCATAGGCGCCGACCTGCATGACGGGCCGGCGCAACTCGTGGCGCTCGCCGCGCTCAGGATGGACAGCCCGGCGCTGGTCGATCCGACCACGTCGAGCACGCTGCGCGAGGCCGAGATCGCCGGCATCCACAAGACGCTCGGCGAAGCGATGCGCGAGATACGCGGCATCTGCAACGGACTGGTGCTGCCGCAAATCGAGACACAGGCCATCGCCGACATCTTGCGGCTCGCGGTGGCCGAGCACGAGCGGCGCACCGACACCAAAGTGTTGCTAACCCTACCGGAGCGCTTGCCGGAACTCGGCACCTCGGAAAAGATCAGCATCTATCGCTTCGTGCAGGAAGGCCTGAACAACGCCTTCCGGCACGGCAAGGGCAAGGGCCAGCAAGTCAGGGCCACGACGAAAGGCGGCAAGCTTCTCGTCGAGGTTGCGGACAACGGCCCGGGCTTCGATCCGGCCCGAAGCGAGGGCCTTGGGCTTGCCGGCCTCAGGGAGCGTATCGAAAGCATAGGCGGACAGTTCGAAACGCTGACCGGCCCGGGAGGAACAAGACTGGTGATCACCTTGTCTGTCGAGGAGCAACCGTGAGCACGTCCATCCGCATCGCAATAGTCGACGACCATCCCCTGTTTCGCGAGGGCGTGGCGCGCAGCCTCGGCGAAATAGGCGGCTTCGAACTCGTGGGCGAAGGCGCCAGCGCCGAGGACGCCGAAAGGCTGGCGCGCACCAGCACGCCCGATATCCTCCTGCTCGACATCAGCATGCCGGGCGGCGGTCTCAATGCGCTCGCCGGCATCCTTTCAACGATGCCCGAGCAGAAGATCGTCATGCTCACCGTGTCGGAGACCAATGCCGACGTGGCCCAGGCGCTGAAGGCCGGCGCGCGTGGCTATGTGCTGAAAGGCGTCGGCTCCAAGGCGCTGGCCGAGATCCTGCGCGACGTCGCCAACGGCCAGAGCTACGTATCGCCGAGCCTCTCGGCGAGGCTGCTTTCCGACCTTCTGCAGCCCACCGGCGGCAAGCCTGATCCGCTCAGCCAGCTCACCGGCCGCGAGGCCGAAATCCTGAAACTGGTCGCGGAGGGGCTGAGCAACAAGGAGGTCGCCGCCCGACTGTCGCTGCAGGAGAAGACGGTCAAGCATCACATGACCAGGGTGCTGGCCAAGCTCAATGTGCGCAACCGCACCGAGGCGGCGCTGCTGATGCATGAGGCGAGGGAAAGGAACTGAGGAACTGAGGAACTGAGGAAGAATTAACGAAACTGGAGAGCCAAGAGGGACTCCTCTCTTCAATTTTTCGATTTCTTCAGCTCCTCAATTTCTCCAGTTCCTCAGTTCTCATCCCCTCACAGGTTCAGCAGGCGCGACACGTCCTCCTCCGTCGCCTGCCGCTCGATGATGGTGCGGCCTTGCGCGTCCATCATCTCGAAACGGCCGTTCTCGACCTGCTCCTTCATGCCGTTGCGATGAATGACGGTGACCTTGTCGCCGTCGATGGAGAGCGTGTCGCCGGTTGCGGCATTGGTGTAGCTGTTCTTGCCGCCGGGATTGGTGTTGCCMTTGCCGCTGTTGTTGCCCGGCCCGGCATTGGGGTTGCCGCCGCCGGCATTGCTGTTGCCGTTGTTGCCTTGGCCATTGCTGTTGCCGTTGTTGCCGCCATTGCTGGAATTCGAGCCRCCGGCCGAGCCGGAATTCGAGCCACCGGCGGAACCCGAATTGCCGCCGCTGCCGTTTCCGCCACTGCCGTTGCCGCCTCCATTGCCATTGCCGTTACCGGCATAGGCGGCGGATGCGAGCTTGGTCATGCAGCCCGGCTTCACCAGACAGGGCGCGACGACAATCGACAGCGCGGCAACGACGCGCAGCATAAGGTGGGCAGGCCCTTTGCAGGCTGGTTGGTGCATTCGGTCCTTTCCTGCGGGTCCGTCTCGGCATTGCCGAAGTTCCGCTCACGGGAAAGGCGCAACGGAACCAGTGTCTTGGCCGGCAAGGATTCACATTCCGGCAGAAGACGAAAGCGGCCCACGACCCATGCCCCGACCGGTCGGACCATTTCCGCCGGCATGACTGACCAATGTCGCAGGCGGCGGGACGTCGCCGGGTTTTAAAAAATTACCCCCGCACGAAGGCGGGGGTAAGGTGAGTAGCCAAGTTCTACCGCAAGACGATCAGGACCGCAGAGACGAAGCAAAAGGTGGCAACCTGATTTTGCAGCGCTGACCTTCGGTCCCTTAAGATCTAATCCCGATAAAACCTCGCTCTCACAAACTCTATCTCACAAACTCTTCAGGCGATTGAGATCGGCCATGGTGGCCTTGCGGTCGACGATGGTGCGTCCGTATTTGTCTTCCATCCTGAACCGGCCGTTCTCGATCTTCTCCTTCATTCCATTGYGGTGCGTGACCTGGATTTTGGTGYGGGTGGCCTCAACCTTGTCGCCCGTCAGGGCGTTCACATGATCATCGACATCGGCGGTGCTTGCCGCGCTGGCGCTGCTGTTCTTGCCGCTGTTGCCGTTTCCGTTGT
>NZ_MDDT01000067.1:0-25970 GCF_001854815.1 Mesorhizobium sp. LCM 4576 | reverse complement strand
GGGCGTCGGGCGGTAGCTCGAGCAACCGGTGAGCAGCGACAGGGCAAGCAAAGCGCGAAAGAGGGAAGCAGTGCTTTTCATGACCGGCCAGGAACCTTCATCGCTCTTGCCGCAAGCCGCGGCACAACCCCAGGAAAGTGCGACCGTTATCATCCTGTTAGGGTTAATGGGCGGTAAAGGAGCGTGGTCTGGGACCGCGCCGATCGGCAAAAAACCAATTGTTCTATTGCTTTCGAGCAATCTTCTTTGAGTGTTCTCTAATAAGCATGCGTTCTGATCTTAACGGGTGAGTTACCATAGTTGTTTACGGTCCATCCTCGACTCAAAGTTCGGAGCAGGATGCATGTCCGTTCAGTCCGCGGCCGCTGATGTCGATGTCGACCTGAGACAGCTTTTCGCCAGCCTGGCGCGAAACTGGCTGCGTATTGTTCTCGTGACCCTCGCGGTCACCGGGCTCGCCTTCGCTTTGGCCTGGCTCGCGACGCCTTATTATAAGGCGACGGCCAAGTTGGAGATCGGCTCGCGCGAATCGGAATACACCCGGCCGCCGGGCAYTAATGACGACGAGAAGCCGATTCTCGACGAACAGGGCGTCGCCACCCAGGTCCAGATCATTTCCTCGCCCGACATCCTCAAGCAGGTGGCGGCCAAGCTTAATCTGGACAAGCTGCCGGAGTTCGACGAAACGCTGAAGATGTCGGCGCTCGGACGCATGCTCGTTCTTGTCGGCTTGAAAAGCGATCCCTTCGATATTCCGCCGGAAGAGCGCGTCCTGAACGCCATGCACGACAAGCTCAATGTCTATGCCGTTGAAAAGACGCGTGCGATCGCCATCGAGTTCGCCTCGAAGGATCCGAAGCTTGCCGCTGACATCGCGAACGGCATCGCCAACGCCTATATCGCCTCGAAGGGCGACGCCAAGCTAGAATCGAACGCCGCCGCTACCGACTTCCTGGCGCCGGAAATTGCCGACCTGCAGAATCGCGTGAAGGATGCCGAGGCGAAGGTCGCGGCCTTCCGTGCCCAGTCCGACCTTCTGATGGGCGGCAACAATGCGGTGCTGCCGACTCAGCAGCTCGCCGAGCTGTCGAGCGAGTTGTCGCGCGTGCGCGCCAGCCGCGCCGCGGCCRAGGCGAGTGCCGAGAGCGTGCGCCGGGCGCTGCAGAATGGCGGTTCGCTGGACAGCGTGCCGGAGGTCCTGTCCTCGGAGCTGATCCAGCGCCTGCGCGAGCGCCAGGTGGAGCTCAGGGCCAACATTGCCGACCTTTCCACGACTTTGCTCGACAACCATCCGCGTATTCGTGCGCTGAAGTCGCAGCTTGCCGACCTCGACGGTCAGATTCGCAATGAGGCGCAAAAGATCATCCGGGGCCTGTCGGCACAGGCTCAGACGGCCAAGGCACGCGAGGATCAACTGGTTGCCGACGTCAACACGCTGAAGGCCGCCTCGGCGCGCGCCGGCGAGCAGCAGGTGCAGCTGGACGCCCTGCAGCGCGATGCTAACGTCCAACGCCAACAGCTTGAATCCTATATGGCAAGTTACAATGCGGTGGCCTCGCGCAGGGACCGCAAATACTCGCCCGTCGCGGCGAGCCTGATCGCAAGCGCCCAGGTGCCGTCCCAACCCTACTTCCCGAAGATCGGGCCGATCACCGGTGCTGCCGCCGCCGCTTCGCTGCTGCTGATGGCGATCGGCACGCTGCTGGCGGAGCTGTTTTCCGGCCGCGCCATGCGCCCGGCCACCGGCGCCCGCTTCACCGATATCGAGCAAGTGGCGATGCCTGCGGCAGCCAGGGCGGAACCCATGGTCGCCGAGGTGCATGATGAGGGTCGGGCTTTCGCGCCTTACGAGGAGGCCGTGGCAGGGCATTCGATCGCCGAAGCGGAGCTGCCGAGACCGGCCGAAAACGAGCTGGCCGAGGATCGCGCAAGCGCAGTGAACGCCTCCGAGCCGAGCGAATCTATGCCTGAACCAAGGCAATCCAGGCTCGGCGAGATCGATATCGAGAAGGCTGCTGAGAAGCTGATCGCCTCAGGCGCCGCGCGGGCGATCTTCGTGTCGCCGGAAGGCGACGAGGCGGCCGCGTCCGCCGTGCTCGTGGCGCGCGAAGTATCCGACGCCGGTCTGCGCGTGCTGCTGCTCGATCTCACTGCATCGGGTGCGGCGTCGCGGCCGATGCTGGACTCGAGCCTGTTCCCGGGCATCACCAATCTGCTCGCTTCCGAGGCGCAGTTCAGCGACGTCATCCATCCCGATCTCTATTCGGATGCGCATGTCATTCCGGTCGGCACCGCCGATCCGGTCCGCGCTATGCGCGCCGCCGACCGGCTGCCCATCATCATGCAGTCACTGACCACGGCCTACGACCTCGTCGTGGTCGAATGCGGCCCGGCCGATGCGCAGGGCATCAGCCGCCTGGTCGGCGACGGCACCGAAGTCTTCCTGTCGATGCTGGAAGCCGACGATCAGGTGACGCAGGCCGCGGTGAAGCTGATCGAGAACGGCTATCCGGACGTCACGCTGGTCACACCGGTCGGCCATGAACCGGGGGATCCATTGCCCGGACGCCGGTCGGCCGCGTAAGGCTGGAGGCCGGGGCCGCGGCGAATCGGACACGGCTCAGCCCGGGCCGTTCTTAGCTGCAAGAGCGAACCGGGCATTTCTCTACGACTCCTGTACTTTACATCGGCGGCGAGGCACCTAGTTTTGGTGCTTCGCGCTGCGCATTTCGTGCGTGGGATGGTCGAGAGCGGGACCGTGAACCCTAAGCCGGTCCCTCAAAACTCCCAAAGGATGGCTGTTATGACACAGGCCAAGAACGGCGACACCGTACGCATCAACTACACTGGGCGTCTGGTCGACGGGACCCAATTCGATTCTTCCGGCAGTGAACCGTTGCAGTTTACACTGGGTGRAGGACAGGTAATTCCTGGCCTCGAAACCCATGTCGAGGGCATGGAGGTCGGCGCGAAAAGCACCGTCACCGTCCCCGCCGACGCCGCCTACGGCCCGCATCGCCCCGAGGCGGTCGTAACCATCGACCGCACAAGCGTGCCGGACAACATCAACGTCGATATCGGCACCCGATTGCAGGCCCGCACCCGCGAGGGACGACCCATGCAAGTAACGGTCGTCGGCGTGGACGATTCCAGCGTCAAGCTCGACGGCAATCATCCGTTGGCCGGAAAGGACCTTGTGTTCGACGTTGAATTGGTCGAGATCGTTCAGGCGGCGTAGGAAATAGAGCGGTTCCGCCGAGTCCCCTCAGGGTCTCGGCCCGCTTGCCGGCATCGCCCGCTGCGGTGATTGTGCGCCTCTGACCAGGCCTAGCTGTCGTCTTCGACCGCGACAGGTGCTGCCTGCCCGGCAGCCTTGCGACGCAGCATCTTGGTCAGCTTCCAGACGGTCGGATTGTTCTTGATGAAAGCCTTCGCCCGCGCGCCTTGTCGCAGCCCTGTCGCCAGCACCCGGCCCTTCAGCGTCAGCGGCGCAAGCACCTCGAAATGCTGGACCTCGATATCGCACCAGAGCCGCTTGTAGGGCTCGTCGCCGACCGAGAAGTCGTAGACCTCGAAGCCAAGCTCGCAGGCTTCCTGGATGTTGTCGAAGAACAGGAAATCGCCCGGGCTGGTGAAGGCGAGGTCGTCCTCGGCGATGGCACCGAACTCGCAGATCAGCCGCTTGCCCGAGCGGCTGGAGCCGGTGATCGCGCGCAGCTTGCCTGCCACGTCCAGGCCGTGCAGCAGGAAGGGTGGCTTTTCCTCGGCCAGCGCATCGGTAAACAGCGCCCGGAAGAAGTCGCGTACCTGCCTGTCGCCGAAGACATTGGCGATGCCCATCTTGGCGAAGCGCACTTCCTTCATCTCGAGGAAGGCGTCGAGCAGCCTGTCGACCTCCTCGCGGGTGCGGGCCTCGACGCGGCGGAAGGTGCCCACAGCCTCGAACTTGCGCGTCTGCGAACGATGCTTCTTGCGCTTGCGCTTGCCGCTCGCGCGCGACAGCAGCGCATCGAACCCGCCGTCGAGATCGACGGCGAGAGCGAGGTTCGGGCTTGGGAAGCCGGGCAGCACGGCGAGCGGATTGGCGACGCCATCGAGGTTGGGCAGCAGCCTTTCCAGCGAGATCAGGTCGATATCGGGCCGTGCTTTGGCGATTGCCTTGAACATCGCGCGGATCGCCGTGCCGTCGATGGCGGGCAGGAACTGCGGGTCAGTGGCGGCGAAATTGCCGTTGGCATGCCGACCGCCGGCGAAACGGGCAACCTTGAAAGGGCCGTGTCGCACCACTTCCAGTGCCAGCGACAGCGCCGGGCGAGCATCGCAGGCCATCGTCGCGACAACCATGTCGGCGCCGGTCGCGATCGCCCAGTTGCTCACCCAGGATGCGCTTTGCGCCGGCGCAAACAGCGCCGAGGCRCAGAATTGAGCGTAACCGGCAAGGCCGGCGCTGTCGCTTGCGGCCGCAGTCCACCGACCCTGATCGGCTCGCATGGAGCGCGCGGAAATCTCGTTGGCTGCGACCCGGTTGCCGTCAAATGACGCGGCGGCGTCAACCATCCCTCAATCCTTAAGACGTATTGGTTCCGACTTGGGGGTTCGCATAGGCGAATGTCATGCTTGCTTGAGCCTAGGCGCAAAAGGTGAAGGAATGATCGACGGGGGCGAGGCAATCCGGAAACTGGCGTTGAACCTTGCCCGCTACTCCGGTCTCGCGCCCTTGGCGCGGCCGTTTGTCGGCGGCATCGGCGCTATCCTGATGTTGCATCGCGTCACCGCGATGCCGGAGAAGCCGAACAGCGTCAATCGCCATCTGAACATCGCTCCCGCCTTCCTCGACAGGCTTATCGCTGACATGAAGGGGCAGGGCTATACCTTTGTTTCCCTTGATGAAGCGATCGAACGCATCAGGAATGGCGGCAAGGACGGTCAGTTCGCCACGATCACCGCTGACGATGCCTATCGCGACAACATGACGGAAGCGCTGCCGGTGCTGGAAAAGCACCGGGCGCCGATCACCATCTACGTCGCGCCCGGCTTGATCGACGGCGCCGCCGACCTCTGGTGGGATGTGATCGAGGACATCGTCGATACCAGTTCGCGCCTGACGCTGACGATGGCGGGCAAGCCGACGCTGATCGATTGCTCGACGCCGGGCAGGAAGATCCAGGCCGTCGCGCGGCTGAACGCCTGGCTGACCGTGGAAGTCCCCGAGCAAGAGCAGGGCGCCGCTCTGCGCGAACTGGCCCGTTTGAATGGGTTCAAATTCGGCTCGGGCCGCCCATGCACCTTGATGAACTGGGATGAGCTTCGCACCATGGCCGCCCATCCGCTGGTGACCATCGGCGCGCACACCGTCAACCATCGCAACTTGAAGCGGCTGTCCGAAGCCGATGCGCGCCATGAGATCGGCGACGTCCGTCGCATCCTCAAGGAAAAGCTCGGCGAGGAGCCGCGTCATTTCGCCTACCCCTACGGCTACGCCAGCGCGGTCGGTTGCCGCGAGGTGGGCTTCGCCCGCGATGCGGGTTATGCCTCGGCGGTGACCACGCGGCACGGCGTGCTGCGCRCCGAGCATGCCTGCTTCCTGCATGCGCTGCCGCGCATCTCCGTCAACGGCCGCTACCAGAGTGTGGCGCATATCYGCACGATGCTGTCCGGCATCACGACGCCGCTCGCCAACGCCGGCAAGATGGTTGTCACCATCTAAACTAGCCGGCGGCGCCGGCGAGGCTCAACCCTTCGGCCGCTCGATGATCAGCCATTTGATGATGRCCATGGCCGGCAGGACCCAGAGAAAGCCGCTGAGCAGAAAGAACAGGAGATGCGCGGTGGGCCCGTATTCGGCGAGCCTGGTGACCGCGACGGCCGAGGCGATCAGCGCGTAGATGACGACCAGCGCCACCAGCAATATGGTTCCGATCAGCTTTTTCAGGCGAATGGGCATGTCGCGATCTCGTTGATCGGTCCCGCTTAGGCCGAATGACGGGCGCGCGCAACCGTTGCGGTCCGGCGCGACGGCGTGCCGCGCTGTCCGGGCTTGCCAGTTGAGCGGCCTTGGTCCACCAATCGCGCGTTTCAACCCCGGAAGACCGAAATGGCTGCCATCACCGCCACAGCCCCCTATGCCGCGCGCGACCGCGATCTCCACAACCGCGCCTTGGTGCGCGGCTGGCTCTACGTCGTGCTGCTGGTGCTGTTCGCGCTGGTGGTGGTCGGBGGCTCCACGCGTCTCACCGGCTCGGGGCTGTCGATCACGGAATGGCAGCCGATTCACGGCGTCATCCCGCCGCTCAACGACGCCGAATGGCAGGAGGAGTTCCAGCGCTACCAACAGATCCCGCAATATGCCGAGATCAACAAGGGCATGAGCGTCGAGGACTTCAAGTCGATCTTCTGGTGGGAGTGGGCGCACCGCATCCTGGCGCGCAGCGTCGGCATGGTCTTTGCCCTGCCGCTGCTGTTCTTCTGGGCGACGCGCCGCATCGAACGAGGCCTCGGGCTGAAGCTCGTCGGCATCCTGCTGCTCGGCGGACTGCAAGGCGCCGTCGGCTGGTGGATGGTGGCCTCGGGCCTGGTCGATCGCGTCTCGGTCAGCCAATACAGGCTGGCAACGCATCTGACGCTTGCCGCGCTGATCTTCACCGCGACCATGGTGGTCGCGCGCGGTCTGGCGCCGCATTCGGAGCCAGCCGCCGACCGGCCAACGCAACGGCTAGCCGGTTTCATCGTGCTTCTGGCGCTGATCCAGATCTATCTCGGCGGCCTGGTCGCCGGCCTTGACGCTGGGCTTTCCTACAACACATGGCCGCTGATGGATGGAAGCGTGATCCCGTCCGATCTGCTTCTCTTGAAGCCCGCCTGGCTGAATTTCTTCGAGAACCCGAAGACTGTGCAGTTCGTGCATCGCATCGGCGCCTATACGGTCTTTGTCGTGGCGCTMTGGCATATGATCGCGACGTGGCGGCGGCAGCCCGGCACCACCCATGCCCGCCGCGCCACGCTTCTGTTCGCGCTGGTGGTGGTCCAGGCCTCGATCGGCATCGGCACGCTCTTGATGCGGGTGCCGCTGCACATGGCGCTGACGCATCAGGCGATCGCGCTGGTGCTACTCGGCTTTGCCGCCGCGCACTGGCGCGGCACCAAGGGCGCTTATCCGCTGCCGACCGAGATAAGCGTCAGAAGCTGACGACCGGCGATCAGAATTGTAGCCGAACCTCTCGAACGGCATCGGCGACGGCCAGCTCGCGGTTCTCGTCGAGCGCGTTCTTGTCTTCGCGATGCCATGCAGCCGACAGGCAGCCATAGGCGATCGCATGGTCGAGAATGGYGCACGGCGACTGGCCGAGCGTCTTTCCAAACATCTTGGCCAGATGCGCGATCCGGCGCGGATCGAGGCAGAGATCGTCGCGGTCGAGCGGGTTGTAGAACATGTTCGCCGCGCCGAAACCGGGATCGCCGAGCACCCCCTTGGGGTCGATCRCCAGCCAGCCGCGCGGGCCGARGAGGATGTTGTYGTGATGCAGGWCGCCATGCAGCGGCTTGATCTCGTGCGGTTCGGCAAGCAGCCGCTCGGCGGTGTCCGCGGCGTGGACATAGAGGCTGGTTCGCCCGGCGCCTCGGTCGGCTTTGGCCACCCGGAACAAGCTCACATACCGTTCCCGCAGCGGCTGCAGGTCGGGCGGAGGCGTGTGCCCGGATGGCGAAAGCAGCTTCGCCATCACGCCGGCTGCAATCGCGGTCGCGGCATCGTCGCCGTGCTCCGCAAGATGCTCGGACAGCAGCCTGTCGCCGGCATGTTCGAGCAGCATGCGATGACCGTCGCGRCCGAGCAGCCGTACGGCGCCTTCGCCCCGCCGCCAGGCGAGATAATGCTCGCCGCGCAACTCGTCCGCGACGTCGTCGAAGGGTTTCAGGTCCTTGACGATCGCCGGCGAACCATCCTCTCGCGTTACCTTCCAGATCCGGCTGGAAAAGGTCTCTGCAATGAGTTCGGGAGCGCTGACCTTCCAGCGCTCAGGGAATGCCTGCATGACCACTCAGTGCTTGATGCCGAGCATCAGGTCGAGATTCTGCACTGCGGCGCCAGACGCGCCCTTGCCGAGATTGTCGTAGACGGCCATCAGCAGCGCCTGCGCCCTCTCGTCATTGGCGAACACATAGACCTTCATCCGGTTGGTGCCGTTATAGACTTCCGGATCGATCTCCGGGATGCGCTCCATATGCGTGTATGGCGCGACCTCGACCACGCCGCCGTCGATCGACRCATAATGGTCGGCGATCGCTGCGTGAAGCTCGGCGCCGGTCGGCACGCGGTCGAGACCGCCGAGCTGCAGCGGCACCACGGTGATCATGCCCTGCGCGAAATTTCCCACCGCCGGCTGCATGATCGGATCGTGCGACAGCTTCGCATAGGTACGCAGCTCCGGCACATGCTTGTGCTGCAGCGTCAGCCCGTAGGGCAGGAACTCGGGCGCGTCCTCGCCCTTGCCGACATAATCCTCGATCATCGGCCGGCCGCCGCCGGAATAGCCGGAGATRCCGTTGACGGTGACCGGAAAATCGGCCGGCAGCAGGCCCGCGGAGACCAGCGGACGCAGCGTCGCGATCGGGYCCTGCGGCCAGCAACCCGGATTGGCGATGCGCTTCGCGCTGGCGATCTTCCTCGTCTGGTCCTTGTCCATTTCGGCGAAGCCATATTCCCAGCCCTCGGCGACGCGATGCGCGGTCGAAGCGTCRATCACCTTGGTGGTTTCGTTTGTGATCAGCGACACGCTTTCCTTGGCCGCCGCATCCGGCAGGCAAAGGATCGCGACATCGGCCGCGTTGAGGAATTCGGCGCGAGCGGCAGTCTCCTTGCGGCRCTCGGTCGGAATCGAGATGATCTCCAGGTCGCCACGGTCGGCCAGCAGCGCCCTGATCTGCAGGCCCGTCGTGCCGTGTTCGCCGTCAATGAAGATTTTCGGTTTCATCGCCTACCAAATTCCCTGCAATTCCAAGGTCATATGCCGTGAGCATGATTTATCGCGGCATGATTGCTGTTGTTCAACTCTTCCGCCCGTGCCTTTCGTTCCGCCAACAGGCCCAGATAATGCATGGCGATGATCGATCCGGCGATCGCCGTTATATCGGCATGATCATAGGCCGGCGCAACCTCGACGATGTCGGCGCCGACGATGTCGATCTGGCCGAGCTGGCGCAGCGTCGACAGCATCTTTGCGGAGGACGGCCCTCCGGCGACCGGCGTGCCCGTGCCGGGCGCGAAGGCAKGGTCGAGGCAATCGATGTCGAAGGTGAGATAGGTCTTCTTCCCGCCGGTGCGCTCGACGATCGCATAAGCGATGTCGGAGGCGCGCATTTCCTCGACCTCGTGGCCGTAGAGGATCTTGATGCCGAATGTGTCGGGCGCGTGGGTGCGGATGCCGATCTGGATCGAGCGGTCTGGGTCGATGATCCCCTCCTTCACCGCACGCGCGACGAAGGAGCCGTGATCGATGCGCTTGCCGTCATCCGGCCAGGTGTCCTGATGCGCGTCGAACTGCACCAGCGCCAAAGGTCCGTGGATCGCGGCATGCGCCTTGAGCAGCGGCCAGGTGACGAAATGGTCGCCGCCGAGCGTTAGGAGGAAAGCGCCTGATTTCAGGATCTTGGCCGCCTCGCGCTCGATCGTGCCCGGCGTCTTCTGGTGATTGCCGCTGTCGAGCAGGCAATCGCCGTAATCGACCACCGAGAGGTGCTCGAACAGGTCGCGCGAGAACGGATATTGCGGATCGTTGTCGAGGATCGCCGAGGCGCGGCGGATCGCTTGCGGTCCGAAGCGTGCGCCCGGCCGGTTGGTGACGGCGGCGTCGAACGGAATGCCCCACACGACGGCGTCCGCGCCCTTCACGTCCTTCGTGTATTTGCGCCGCATGAACGACAGCGCGCCGGCATAGGTCGGTTCGAACGACGCGCCCGTCTTGGAGCGGGCGGTGAAGGCGTGGTCGATCTCTTGATTCGCCATTACGGGTCCTCGGTTTGCATCGGGGCAGCCACAACTACAGAAGCGGYACGCAACATGCCAGTCACAGCTTGCGGAAAGGAAGCGGCGCTCGGCGAGTGCCACGGCAACACAGGATCTGTATCATTATGGCTGAGACGGCTCTGCTCAACCTTGCGCCCGCACCCGCGGCGACCCGTGTCGGCACGATGGCCGGCGAGCGCTTCCTGGTGCTGGATTCCTGGCGCGGCATCTGCGCGCTGCTGGTGGYGCTGTTCCACTTCCCGACCACGTCGGTGATTTCGCAAAGCGCCTTTGTCGGCGGCTCCTATCTGTTTGTCGATTTCTTCTTCGTGCTCTCCGGCTTTGTCATCGCCAGCGCCTATGGCAGCCGCGTGAACGAGCAGGATGACCTTGCGCGCTTCGCGCTGGTGCGCTTCGGCCGCATCTACCCGCTGCATGTCCTGATGCTTGCCGCTTTCGCCGGCTTCGAGGCGCTGCGGCTCGTCCTGCCGGCGCTGCACGGAACCGGCCCCGCGCCTTTCACCGCCGGTTTCGACCTGAAAAGCCTCGTCGCCAACCTGTTCCTTTTGCAGGGCATGGGCGTCGAGGATCATCTGAGCTGGAACGCGCCGAGCTGGAGCATCTCGGCCGAGTTCTTCACCTATCTGCTGTTTGCCGCCGTTGTCTTCGCCGCCGGCCAGCGCGCCTGGATATGGCTGGTCGCCGCCACGGTGACGGCGCCGCTTTTCCTGCTCGCGGTCTCGACCCGTCATATGGACGTGTCCTTCGATTTCGGTTTCATCCGCTGCCTTTACGGCTTCTCGCTCGGCGCGTCGCTTGCCTGGTTTCAGCATGATTCCATTGCAGAGGCGCGACAGGCTCTTACTGGCGGGGCAGGGCGACTCGCCTGGACGCTGGCCGAGCTGGCGATGATCGCTGGGATCGCGCTGTTCGTCTCTATTGCCGGCACCAACGACATCGGCATCGCGGCGCCGGTCGTCTTCGCCCTTGCGCTTTACCTGTTTGCGCATGAGGGTGGTCTGGTCAGCGCCCTGCTGCGCAGCCGGCCGATGCTGCTGCTCGGCTCGCTCTCCTATTCGATCTACATGGTCCACATCTTCGTCCAGGCCCGCATGATCAATGTCGGCGGCCTGATCGAACGCAAGCTCGGACTCGGCATCGTCGGCGACCTGATGCTGCGCGGCGACCACGCGATCGGCTTCGGCGCCGGCTCTCCCTGGATCGGCTTCGGGGCTCTGGTCGCCATGCTGGTCGCCGTCATCGCCGCGTCGTGGTTCACCTGGCGCTTCGTCGAAATGCCGGCGTTGGCCTGGTTCCGCCGCCTGGCGAAGAGGATTTGACGAACCTTGATGCGAAACAACTAGCCGGCTTCGTTCACTGCCCTGTCATGGGCATCGCCTAACCGGGTCCCAACCCGGAACGGAGCGATTCCCCGATGCGAACACTCTGGCTGAGCCTTCTTCTGTCCGCCGCTTTTGCCGCCGTCTCTAGCCAAAGCTTAGCCGGCGAGACGCGTGCCRCCCAAATCCTCGATCGTTTCGAACATGCCAACCAGTGGCRCGACCATGTGATGATCGCCGCCCATCGCGCCGGCAGCATRCAGGCCGGCAAGACGCTTTACGCCGAGAATTCGCTGGCCGCGGTCGAGAGTTCGATCGCGATCGGCGCCGAGATCGTCGAGGTCGACGTCCGGCGCGCGAAAGACGGCGCGTTCGTCATCATGCATGACAGCTGGCTCGACCGCACCACCACCTGCAAGGGCGAAGTCGTCAAATACACGCTTGCCGAGTTGAAGAAGTGCCGGCTGGTGATCGAGGGCACGGGCGCCGCCACCAACGAGACGGTGTCGACGCTGCGCGAGATGCTGCTGAAGACAAGGGACAGGATCCTGATCAATCTCGACAACAAGCTGGAGGTCACGGACCTGCCGGGCATGATCGCAGAGGCGCGCGCCCTTGGCATGGCCGATCAGGTGATCGTCAAGGAGAACCTCTGGAACCGGCAGCGCATCGATGCAGCGGGCGCTGCGCTTACCAAGGCCGGCAGTGGCTTTCAGTTCATGCCGATCCTCGCCGACGACGCCGTGCATGACGCCGTTTTCGCCGGCGAGGTCGATAAGGCGTTCGCGCCGCGCGCCATCGAATTGATCAACTGGCGCAACGGCGCCGAGACGCTGACGTCGACCGGCGGCCCCCTGTTCAGCAACCATATGCGGGCGGAAGCCGCGCGGGGCGACTGGCATCTCTGGGCCGACACCTACGCCATCGTCAACAAGCCCGGCGGCTTCCTCGCCGGCGGCCGCGGCGACGAGCTTGCCGTCGCTGCCGGCCTGCCGCGCGAAGCCTGGGGTTTCTGGGTCGACCACGGCGCCACCATTATCCAGACGGATGAGCCGAAGGCCGCAATCGCGTGGCTGGCGGCCAATGGGTATCGGGTGCCGTACACGACGGATATCAAGCAGGTTGAGCCGGCGCATACGGCGAGTATTAACTAGCTGACGTCGGCGCTTCACCCCGCCCGGCGCTTCGCGCCGACCTCCCCATCGAGGGGAGGTAGAGCGTCGTGCCAACCTGCGTCGTTGCATGCCTGCGGCATCCTGAATGCTAAATCGGCGGCCGAGCATTAAGCGCGGCGCCCTACCTCCCCTTGATGGGGAGGTCGCGCCGCAGGCGCGGGCGGGGTGCTGCGCCGACCTACGCGGCCTTCGCCACGCCCTCCAGCTCCCGCAGCACATCCGACGACAGCTCCAGCTCGGCCGCAGCGAGATTCTCCCGCAGATGCGCGACCGACGAGGTGCCCGGAATAAGCAGGATGTTCGGTGACCGCTGCAGCAGCCACGCCAGCGCCACCTGCATCGGCGTCGCGCCAAGCCGTTCCGCGACCCCCGAGAGAGTCGAGGACTGCAACGGGCTGAATCCACCGAGCGGGAAGAACGGCACATAGGCGATGCCGTCGCGCGCCAGTTCGTCTATGAGGGCGTCGTCGTCCCGATGTGCCAGATTGTACTGGTTCTGCACGCAGACGATCTCGCAGATCTTGYGGCCTTCCGCGATCTGCGCGCGGGTGACGTTGCTCAAGCCGATATGGCGCRCCAGGCCCTTGCGCTGAAGCTCGGCGAGCTTGGTGACCTGCGCCTCGATGGAGCCCTCCRCCGGGCCATGCACCCCGAACATGATGCGCAGATTGACGACATCCATCACCTCGAGGCCAAGGTTGCGAAGATTGTCGTGCACGGCCTGTTCGAGCTCATCGGCTGCGAAGGCCGGCAGCCAGGAGGCGTCTTCGCCACGACGGGCGCCGATCTTGGTGACGATGGTAAGGTCGTCAGGGTAGGGCGATAGCGCCTCGCGGATCAGCTTGTTGGTGACGTACGGACCATAATAGTCGCTGGTGTCGATATGGTTCACRCCTTGCGCTATCGCCTCGCGCAGCACGGCAATCGCCGCGTCATGGTCTTTCGGCGGCCCGAACACGCCTTTGCCGGCTAGCTGCATGGCGCCGTAGCCGAGACGGCGGATCGAGCGGTCGCCGAGTTTGTAGGTGCCGGATTTGTTTACGCTGGACATCGTGGTTCTCCTTCGCTGTCGACGACGGAGATAGGTCATGGCCGCTGTCCCGATAACCAGGTATAAGCAGCACGACTTGTGCGAAATTAAGAACAATGGCGACAGATCTCAACGATCTCAAGGCGTTCATGGCCGTGGCGCGCGCCGGCGGCTTTCGCGAGGGCGCCCGCGCCACGGCGGGCAGCGCGTCGGCGCTCAGTGAAGCCATCCGCAGACTGGAAACCCAGCTCGGTGTCAGGCTCTTCAACCGCACCACGCGCAGCGTCGCTTTGACCGAGGCTGGCGCCGGCCTGCTGGCGCGRCTCGGCCCTGCGCTGGGCGAGGTAGAGGCGGCGCTCGATGTGGTGAACGGCTTTCGCGACCGGCCAGCCGGAACCTTGCGGCTCAACGTGCCGATAAGCGCGTCGCGGTTGGTGCTGCCAAGAATCGTTCCGGGATTTCTGGCGGCCTATCCTGCCATTCGCCTGGAGGTGATTGCCGAGGAGAACTTTATCGATCTGCTGGTGGCCGGCTGCGATGCCGGCATCCGTTATGACGAGCGGCTGGAGCAGGACATGATCGCCGTGCCGATCGGGCCGCGCACGCAGCGCTTCACCACCTCCGCTGCGCCGGCCTACCTGGAACGGCATGGCCGACCGCAGCACCCGCGCGACCTRCTTGGCCATGCCTGCATACGYGGCCGCTTCCCGAGCGGGGTCATGACGCCCTGGGAGTTCGAGCGGGATGGCGAGGTGGTGCGGGTCGATACCACGGGACCATTGGTCGTCAGCATCGGTGGAGGCGTCGATCTTGCCGTCGATGCGGCGATCGCCGGCGTGGGCATTCTCTGGCTGTTCGAAGAYTGGGTGCGCCCGCATTTCGAGAGCGGCGTGCTGGAACCTGTGCTGGAGCCGTGGTGGCAAAGCTTCTCGGGGCCGTTTCTCTACTATCCCGGGCGCCGCTTGGTGCCGGCGCCGCTGCGCGCCTTCATCGACTACATCAAATCGCCGGCTGGGCACTGGTAAGGGAAACAAAAAGGCCGCCCGGAGGCGGCCTTTCGAAAGCTTGGAACCCGCAATGCTTAGCGCTTCGAGAACTTGRCTCCAAGCGCCTATTAGCGCTTGGAGAACTTGGCCMCAAGCGCTTCTTAGCGCTTGGAGAACTGGAAAGAGCGGCGGGCCTTCGCCTTGCCGTACTTCTTGCGCTCGACCACGCGGCTGTCGCGGGCCAGGAAGCCGCCCTTCTTGAGCACCGAGCGCAGGCCCGGCTCATAGTAGGTCAGCGCCTTGGAGATGCCGTGACGCACGGCACCCGCCTGACCCGAGAGGCCGCCGCCGATGACGGTGGCRACGATGTCGTACTGGCCGGCGCGGTTGGCCGCGACGATCGGCTGGTTGAGGATCATCTGCAGCACCGGACGCGCGAAATAGCTCGCGAATTCCTTGTCGTTGACAGTGATCTTGCCGGAACCCGGCTTCACCCAGACGCGCGCGATGGCGTTCTTGCGCTTGCCGGTGGCATAGGCGCGGCCCGACTTGTCGAGCTTCTGGACATGCACGGGCGCGGCCGGCTGCGCGGCGACGGTGCCGAGTTCTGCGAGCGAGGAAAGCTCAGCCATTACGAAGCCCTCTTGTTCTTGGAGTTCAGCTTGGCCACGTCGAGCGTGACGGGCTGCTGGGCGGTGTGCGGATGCTCGGCGCCGGCGTAG
Source organism: Mesorhizobium sp. LCM 4576 (assembly GCF_001854815.1). Classification (NCBI taxonomy): domain Bacteria; kingdom Pseudomonadati; phylum Pseudomonadota; class Alphaproteobacteria; order Hyphomicrobiales; family Phyllobacteriaceae; genus Mesorhizobium; species Mesorhizobium sp. LCM 4576. The sequence goes on along the minus strand of NZ_MDDT01000067.1, from coordinate 10,717 downwards.
ACGCGGAGGTTCTTCATCTGGCGGCGGCCAAGCGGGCCGCGCGGGATCATGCGCTCGACGGCCTTCTCGACGACGCGCTCKGGGAAGCGGCCCTCGAGCAGCTGGCGCGCGGTGCGCTCCTTGATGCCGCCGGGATGGCCGGTGTGCCAGTAATAGACCTTGTCGGTGTACTTCTTGCCGGTGAACACCACCTTGTCGGCATTGATGACGATGACGTTGTCGCCATCATCGACATGCGGGGTGAAGGTGGGCTTGTGCTTGCCGCGCAGATGGTTGGCGATGACGGTGGCCAGACGACCGACGACGAGACCCTCGGCGTCGATCAGCACCCACTTCTTCACCACATCCGCAGGCTTCTGCGAAAAGGTAGCCATGGTTTTGCTCTCAGGTTGACCTTTCCTATCCAGGAGGGACAAGAGAAGGCGTTTCTTGTTGCTTGGATTGACGGGAAGCCGGAGCCACCCGCCAATAACAAAACGGCGGCCATTGCGGGCCGCTGCTTCGGGTCGGCTTATAGGCGAGGGTGCCTGACGCGTCAAGGCAATCGAAAATGCGTTCCGATGAATAAATATAGCAAAAACAGTACGTTGGTGAAGTGGTATTATTTTACCGCAAGCTTGACCAGCGCTGGATCCGCTTCGGGATTAGTGCTTGGCTTCGATTTCCTTGCGGGCTGCGCTTGAGAGAAACGCCGATCTGGTAATACCGCGCTCGCGCGCGGYGGCATCGATCGCGCGCAGGACACCGCGTTCGAACGTTACGTTCGCCCTGACCACGGCACTATCATTGTCGATCAGCGGCACCGAGACCAGATATGCTCCTTCCGACAGCGCGGCACGGATTTCGGGAAGCGATACAATCGCCTCATGGCTGGATGGTTCAGGGACGGACATATCCTCGGCCCAAAGCTGCAGAGCCTCGACGGCATTCGGCACGATATCCTCCGGCACGTCGGCCGCCGAAAAACAGCCCGGAATGTCGGGAAAGCGAATACCAAACGCGCTGTCGGCATCCTTCTCGACCAGCGCGAAATAGCTCTTCATTGCACCCTCCTGATTGCGCACGAATTCTGGTCTAGCGAATCCAGCCAGCCTGCTTGGCGATCGCGCGAGCGGTGCCGACTGGCAGGTCCTTCTCCGGGTGAGGAACGATAAGCACGATAGCGCCTTTTCGGAATTTGTGATGCGAGCCTCGAACCGAGACCAATTCGAAGCCATCGTCCTTCAACCRCTTTATGATGCGGCGACTGTCACGCTTGATCAAATGTCACCTATGCGCACATATATACACATTGCGTTGCGACTTCAAGGCTTCTTCGGGATCGAGTAGGTCCCCGTGGCATGCGCCACAGTGTGYCCATCGGGACCTGCGACGATGTCGATGTCGAACACCATCRGGCTCTTGCCGAGCTTCAGGATGCGGCAATGGCCGTCGATCGGACCGGCCTCGGCCTTGCGCATGAAGTTGATGTCGAGGTTGACCGTCACCGAAAGCGCGTCCGGTCCGGCATGGCTGAGCACGCAGACATAACCACCGATGTCGGCCAGCGTGAACAGCGACGGGCCGGATACCGTTCCGCCGGGACGCAGATGCCTCTCATCAGCGTTGAGGCGCACCGTGCAGCCTCCGGGAAACACCTCAATCGCCTCGTAGGAGGTGAAGTTGTYGTTGAGCTGCGGATAGACGCTCGCCATCAGCGCATTGACTTCGGCCGCGTTGAGCATTGGCTTCAGATCGCTTTGGGCGGGCATGGGCAACGTCCTATATGAATGGCAGGCTCCGGGCGGTATGCCTGGACCAAACGGTGCGACGGAGAAAACACGTCTCGCGGCTGTTCTTCAACCGGCAGCGTGCTAGTTCTGTTGCTCCATGCGCCGCGCGCGCTGACCCGAAAGGTTGGACATGGCAGAAGTCGTCGCCATCAAGCCCGCCGTCGCCGACGGCCCCGTTCTTGTCAGCCAGGACAAGGGCATCCTGCGCCTCACACTCGCCAGTCCGCCGGCCAATGCGCTGTCGCTGGCGACGATGGCGGCGATGCAGGCCGAGTTCGATCGCGTGAAGACCGATAAATCCGTGCGCGTGATCAYCCTGGCGGCGTCGGGAAAAGTGTTCTGCGCCGGTCACGACCTCAAGGAAATGACAGCGCACCGCGCCGAAGCGGACCGCGGCAAGGCATTCTTCGAAAAGACCTTCGCGGCCTGCGCGATGCTCATGCAGACCATCGTGCGCCACCCGAAGCCGGTGATCGCCGAAGTCGACGGCCTGGCGACTGCCGCCGGTCTCCAACTGGTCGCCAGCTGCGACCTCGCCATCGCTTCGCATGAGGCCAGCTTCTGCACCCCGGGCGTGAACATCGGTCTGTTCTGCTCGACGCCAATGGTRGCACTGTCGCRCAACGTCTCGCGCAAGCAGGCGATGGAGATGCTGCTCACCGGCGAGACGATCGACGCCGCGACCGCCAAGGAATTCGGTCTAGTCAATCGTATCGTGCCGCGCGAATATCTCAATCAGGTCGTCAGCAAATACGCGCAAACTATTGCTTCGAAATCATCTTTGGTGGTCAAGACCGGCAAGGAAGCCTTCTACGCCCAGGCCGAAATGGGGCTGGCCGACGCCTATGCCTATACCGGCCGCGTGATGGTCGAGAACATGCTGGCGCGCGACGCCGAGGAGGGCATCGGCGCCTTCATCGGCAAGCGCAAGCCGGAATGGACCGACGAATAATTTTTCCGGATGCCGCGCATTTCTATCGCTGAAGGTTCGACGTGGCTGCCCGCAAGCAACTGACACGGCTCAAGGCGCCCTATCTCAAGCGCATCCTGCTTGAGCCGTCGCGCGTTGCCGACTGGGACCAATATCCCTGGAGCCTGCCGATCTTCCGCGACCGCGAATTCGAGTTCGAATTCRCCTCGGCCATCACCATCATCGTCGGCGAGAACGGCACCGGTAAATCGACGCTGCTGGAAGCGATCGGAGCATTGGCAGGTTATGACGAGGCGGGCGGCGGCAAGGGTTATCGTCCGGTAGATCATTCCATCGCCATCGACAAAAGCGGGGCGGCGCTTGCAGACACGCTGCGCGGCCATTGGCTGCCGAAAGTCACCGCAGGCTGGTTCTTCCGCGCTGAATCGTTCTACTCGGTCGCGCGCTACCTCGATAAGGTTGCGCTCGAAGATCCGTTCAAGCCGCCGCCGCCCGATTTCCTGTCGTGGTCGCATGGCGAGGGCTTCATCCGCTTCTTCGAGGAGCGCTGCCGCCGCCAAGGCATCTACATTCTCGACGAGCCCGAAAGCGCGCTGTCGCCGACGCGTCAGATAGAACTGCTCAAACTACTTCAGCGCATGGAGCAATYCGGCATCGCACAGGTCATCATGGCGACGCATTCGCCGCTGCTGATGGCTTGCCCGAATGCGGGGCTCTTCCGCATCAGCCGCTTCGGCCTCGACCCGATCGATTTTCAGGACACCGATCATTTTCGCATGATGYGCGACTTCTGCAGCGACCCACAGATGTTTATGGAGGAGGCGCTGCGGGACGACGATGAGTAGCGGTGGGCGCGTGAACCGGGAAGATCTCAGTTGGGAAGTGGAAGAAGCCTGTCGCGAGGCGTGGCCTGCCGCGCTTGAGACCGTGGCTCTGGGATGGATGCTTCGCCGCACAGGTGGGCGGATAAGGCGGCCGAATTCCGCCAACCCCTTGCGTGGCCGGCGCGGCGCGCCTGAGCGAGTGATCGACGCCGCCGAGGCGTTCTACGCCGGTCATGGCCAGGCCCCGCTGTTTCGCGTTCCCGACATCGCGCCAGAACTGGAACTCGAACTCGACCGTCGGGATTACAGCCGGGAAGGCGGTACGATACACCTCCATGCCGAGATCGACGCGCTTGAAGGAAACAGCGATGGCGACATCACGGTCTCGGCAGCGCCAAGCGAGCGCTGGTTCGAGGCGCGCTTCCGTACCGGCGGCTACGACGATGCGGAGCGCCRCATCTTTCGCCATATGACGAGCTTGATCGTGGGCGACAGGGCRTTCGTGTCGTGCGAGCGTGATGGCCAAATCGCGGCCTTTGCCTTCGGCGTCATCCGCAACGGGCTGCTTGTCGTCGAGGCRGTTGAAACCGACGCCGGATTCCGGCAGCAAGGGCTCGGCCGCAGGACGGTCGGCGGTCTGATCGGCTGGGCCAGGCGAGCGGGCGCGAAGGCCGGYTGCCTGCAGGTGGTTGCCGACAACGCGCCCGCACGCGCGCTCTACGCTTCGCTCGGCTTCAACCGCGAGCTCTATCGCTACCATTACCGCAGGAAGACCATCGCAGCATGAATCACGATAGCTACGACAACGCCTATATCGCCGGCATTTTGAACTCGGTGAGGACGATCGCCATGGTCGGTGCTTCGCCCAACGACGTGCGGCCGAGCTATTTCGTGCTGAAATACCTTTTGGCCAAAGGCTTTTCGGTGCTGCCGATCAATCCAGGTCATGCCGGCAAGCAGATCCTCGGACAGACGGTCTATGCAAGCCTCGCCGATCTGCCGCACCCGGTCGACATGGTCGACATTTTTCGCGGGTCCGCGGCGGTGCCCGGCATCATCGACCAGGTGCTGAAGCTCGATCCGCTGCCCAAGGTCGTCTGGATGCAGCTTGGCGTGCGCCATGACGAGGCCGCTGCCAGCGCCGAGGCGGCCGGCATCAAGGTGGTGATGAACCGCTGCCCGAAAATCGAATACGGCAAGCTGTCGGGCGAGATCGGCTGGACTGGCGTCAACTCCGGCGTGCTGTCGTCGAAGAAGCCTTTGATGAGGCAGGGCTTCCAGAGCTTCGGTGTACGGCAGAAATAGGCTGGCCGCGCTTCGCGCAAAATTATTCCGGGAAGAAATGTATTTTTCCGGGCGTTCGTCGCAGATCGCGCCCCGAAAGGTATTTTCTTCTTTGCATTCCAACTCGGGCTTCGCCAAGAATGCCCGGCGATTTCGAAAGATCAGGAGAGGTAGGTTTCGATGACCCGTACGCCCGGTTTCAACACTTTAGCCGTTCATGCYGGCGCAAAGCCGGATCCGGCAACCGGCGCCCGCGCCACGCCGATCTACCAGACCACCTCCTTTGTCTTCGATGATGCCGACCATGCCGCCTCGCTGTTCGGGCTGAAGGCATTCGGCAACATCTACACCCRCATCATGAATCCGACGCAGGCGGTGCTCGAGGAGCGCCTTGCCGCGCTGGAAGGCGGCACCGCCGCGCTTGCCGTCGCCTCCGGCCATGCCGCTCAGGTGCTGGTCTTCCACAATCTGATGCAGCCCGGCGACAATTTCATCGCCGCCAACAAGCTTTATGGCGGCTCGATCAACCAGTTCGGACATGCTTTCAAGAACTTCGGCTGGGAAGTGCGTTGGGCTGAGGCGAATGACCCGGCGACCTTCGAAAGCCTGATCGATGACAGGACCAAGGCCATCTTCATCGAAAGCCTCGCCAATCCGGGCGGCATCTTCGTCGACATCGAGAAGATCGGCGACATCGCCCGCAAGCACGGCCTGCCGCTGATCGTCGACAACACGCTGGCCTCGCCCTATCTGGTGCGGCCGATCGAGCACGGCGCCGACATCGTCGTCCATTCGCTGACCAAATTCATCGGCGGCCACGGCAATTCGATCGGCGGCGCCATCATCGATGGCGGTACCTTCGACTGGTCGAAGTCGGGCAAATACCCGATGCTGTCGGAGCCGCGGCCTGAATATGGCGGYCTCGTCCTGCACGAGACCTTCGGCAACTTCGCCTTCGCCATTGCCGCGCGCGTGCTCGGTCTGCGCGACATCGGCCCGGCCATCTCACCCTTCAATGCTTTCCTGATACTGACCGGGCTGGAGACCTTGCCGCTGCGCATGCAGCGTCATTGCGACAACGCGGCGAGCGTCGCGGGCTGGCTCTCCAACCATCCCAAGGTCGCCTGGGTGAATTATCCCGGCCTGCCGGGCGACAAGAACAATGCACTGCAGAAGAAATATTCGCCGCAGGGCGCGGGAGCGGTCTTCACCTTCGGCCTCAAGGGCGGCTATGAGGCCGGCGTCAAGTTCGTCGAGGGGCTGGAACTGTTCTCCCATCTCGCCAATGTCGGCGACACCAAATCGCTGGTCATCCATCCGGCCTCGACCACGCACCGACAGCTGTCCGACGAGCAGAAGGTCAAGGCCGGCGCCGGRCCGGATACGGTGCGGCTGTCGATCGGCATCGAGGACGTCAACGATATCGTCGCCGATCTCGAACAGGCGCTCGGCAAGGTCTGATATGCCGRCCTTCCTCGCGGTCAATATCGACAGCGTCGAACCGGAGGCCGGYGCGCCGGCCCCGGATCGCGTGCTGTCGGGCGATCCGAAATTCCGGACCTGGAATGTCGAGGAGCGCGACGGCGGCCTCTATGCCGGCATCTGGGAAGCGTCGCCGGGCAAATGGYGCATCTCTTACGACGAATGGGAGTTCTGCCACATCCTGTCCGGCGTGTCGGTGATCGCCRAGGACGGCGGCGAGGCGCGCACCGTGCGGGCCGGCGACAGTTTCGTGCTAAGGCCGGGCTTCAACGGCACCTGGGAGGTGCTGGAGACGACGCGCAAGGAATATGTAATCAAGCTTTGATTGCGCTCTTTGATTGCGCTTCTTGTAGCGGGCTCTTCTTGCGTTGGAGATTGGGCAGAACGCCCATCGCGTGGTCATTGTATGGCGGAGCAAGGAGCGAAGCGACGCGCRCAGACCATAGAATCCATTCCGTGACATTGAGGCCGCTGCCACGGTGCAGAATTCTGCTCCRCTGCATCCTTCGGCCAAGGTCACGGAATGGATCCTCGGGTCTTCGCTCCGCTTTGCGTCGCTACACCCAAGGATGACGAAGTCGCGTGGGCCTCGGCTCAAAACGCGACCGCAACCCGTTCCAACCCGTGGAAATGGTAAGTGTCGCGGAAACGCGGCGCCTCCGCTAGGCGTAGATCCGGCAGCTGGTCGAACAGCGTCTTCAGCGACACTTGCAGCTCCAGCCTGRCCAGTGGCGCGCCGATGCAGAAATGGATACCGGCGCCGAAGGAGACGTTTTTCTGGTCGGTGYGGGCCGGGTTGAAAGCATCAGGTTCGGCAAAGGCCAAGGGATCGTGGTTGGCCATGCCGAGCAGCAGCGCCACTATCTCCCCGGGTTTGATTAGGATTCCCGGCGAAATTTCGATCTCCTCATAGGCATAGCGCAGGAACATGTGCAGCGGCGCATCGTAGCGCAGGCATTCCTCGACCGCCGCGACGTTTTTCTCCGGCGTCTCGAAGAACCGCCGCGGGTCGCCGCCTTGCGCGAGGATCGAGCGCACCGCATTGCCGGTCTGGTGCACGGTTGCTTCATGGCCGGCATTGAGGAGCAGGATGGCCGAGGACACCAGCTCGTCTTCCGACAGCTTCTGGCCGTTGTCCTGCGCCTCGATCAAGAGCGACAGCAGATCTTCGCCCGGCTTCTTGCGGCGCTCGCCGATATAGCCGCGCAAGAAGTCGGAAAAGTCGCGCGCGGCGCGGTTGGCCGCGTCCTCGGTCTCGCGCGTGCGGCCATGCATGTACATGGCGACCATCTGATGCGACCAGTCGAGCAATTGCGGCCCCATCTCGACCGGCACGCCGAGCATCTCCGCGATGATGGTGATCGGCAAGGGCGAGGCATAAGCGGGCAGAAGGTCGACGCCTTCTGGCTCGAAGCGGTCGATCAATTCGTTGGCCAGCACCTCGATGCGCGGTCTGAGCCGCTCGACCTGGCGCGAGACAAAGGCGCGGTTGACCAGCGTTCTGAGCCGCGTATGCACCGGCGGCTCGAGCTCCAGCATGGAATTGGCCTCGATCGCGTCGAAGGCCGTAAGATGCGAGCGGTCGTCGCCGACGCCCCGGCTGTCGGGAATCCCCGCCGGATTCTGMCGCCCGAAACGGCGGTCGCGCAGCAACCGATTCACATCGTCGAAGCCGCCAAAGCACCAGAAGCCGTAGTCTTCCCAAAAGAAGGCGTTCGCGGCGCCATGCAGGAAGGCGTAGGCCTCATAGGGGTTCTGCACGAAGGCCGGCTCATGCGGGTCGAGCCGCAGGCGGCGACTGGTCGGGTCGAAGGCGAGATAGGCTGGTGTCATGGCTGACCATTAGCGCGCCTTGTCAGTCCGATGCCAGTCGGTATCTTGAGGCCGAAGCGTTGAGCCAGACTGACGATCGAAGCGCCGGCTGCGCGCCGAAATGATCTAGTTGGATAGCCACTAGCCGCCAGCGTCAGTGCCCAGTCTTCAGGATGCTCGCGACCTTCGCCGCAATCGCCGCGTCGAGCGCCGGCCAGTTCRCCAGCAGCTCGCGTGGAAAACGGTAGGTGAGGCTGAGATCGTCGCCGACCTGGATGTCGCGCTCGCAAGGCGCCAGCGATTCCTCCGCGCTCGGCCCGCTCAGGCAGCGGGCGACGAACGGATCCCTGCCGGGACGTTCGGCGACGGCCAGCACCTCGTTGATATAGCCTGATTTTTCCGTGAAGGCGTAAACCGTCGTGCCGCCTGGGCCGGGCGTGCCCGGCTTTTCGATCAGGGCGCTGTAGATCGGCGCGAAGCGGCCGCTCATGTCGCGCGACATCATCCGCGGTTCGAACGACAGGAAGATGATCTTCCTGGTCGTCGTGTGGTTGAAGTCGTCGCGCGCGGCCGTGCTGTAGCCGTCCATCTCGGGATAGCGCAGATAGAGATCGAGCCGCGAGGCGATGCCGTCGCGCCGGGCCTGGTCGAAGCGGATGAAGTTTGCCGGCACGCTGATGAGATTGTTGCCCATGACGATCTGGCGCACCGTCGTATCGTCCGTATAGCCGGCCATGGCGATCGACCGTCCAAGCCATTTGCCGCCGACGCTGATCGCAACCGAAAGYAGCGCCAGCGCCGCGAAAATATAGAAGACCCGCTTCATCAAGGTCGAATCGACGACCTCGAAGTCCGGACTCTCGGCGACATTTGCCTGTCTCATTCGCTCTTTCCMGATCCGCCCGCCTGTCCTTCGGCGGCACAACCGGCGCGRCATGGCTCTTGCAGCGCATTGGCACGACTGTGCGTTTTCATGGTAAACGGTTGGTAAACATGGATCMCGTTGTGCTTGTTCTTTACGCGTTTGCGGTTGGCGTCACGGCTTGCGGACTGGTCGGATCGGCCATGGAACTGTTGTCCGGCCGGCGCCTGGCCTTTGCCGAACCCTATGTTTCGCCGGTCCATATCCTGCGTTCGCTTGCGGCAACGGCCTGCRCCGGACCGTTCATGCTCACCAACGAGGCCTTGGCCGCCCGCCGCGAGGGCCGCATCGGCACGATGGCGCTGTTGTCCTGCGGTTGCACGGCCATCGCCTGGGCGCTGGCGCTCGGCGTCGTGCTCATCGCCATTGCATCCTGGGCGACCGAGAACTTAGGGTCCTTCGAATTTGCTGGTTGAGACGATTCGGAGACGAACAATGCCGGTCTATGCTATCGATGGGAAAGCGCCCGAGTTCGAGGACGCCGATACGAACTGGATTGCGCCGGACGCCACGCTGATCGGCAACATCCGGATCGGCCGCAATGTCGGCTTCTGGTTCGGTGTCGTGATCCGCGGCGACGGYGAGCCCATCACGATCGGCGCCGACACCAATGTGCAGGAACACACGATCATGCACACCGATCCGGGCTTTCCGCTGACCATCGGCAAAGGCTGCACGATCGGCCACAGGGCGCTGCTGCACGGCTGCACGGTCGGCGACAACAGCCTGATCGRCATGGGCGCCATCGTTCTGAACGGCGCCAGGATCGGCAACAATTCGCTTGTCGGCGCCGGCGCGCTGGTGACGGAAAACAAGGTGTTTCCGGACAATTCGCTGATCGTCGGCTCGCCGGCCAAGGTGATCAGGACACTGGACGAAGCGGCGATCGAGCGGCTGCGCGTCTCGGCCGCGCACTACGTGGCCAACGCAAAACGCTTCAAGGCCAAGCTCAAGGCTGTGTGACGGCGGCGGACAGCCATCCATCATAGACGGCGATTGTTCAGCGCTTCGCGCAGCAGAAAGACGCCGGCTTCGAAGCCGGCCTGCTCGGCGCCTTCCAGTGCCGTTTCATAGTCGTCGATGCGGGTTCTCAGCGACGGGTCCGCGCCCGCCAGCAGCAGCAGACGGATCGCCTCGGCGTCGCGCCGTGACACCGCATAGTGCAGCGGCGTCCAGTCGTTCACGCCGCGCATATCCGGATCGGCGCCATGCTCGAGCAGGATGTGGACGACATCCAGCCGGTCCGGTCGTTCCGTCGACAATGCGGCAATGATCGAAGGAAAGCCGGCCAGATCTTCATAGTTCGGGTTCGAGCCGGCATCGAGAAGCGCGGTGATGAACGGGGCCGGGCTCCAATAGATCGCATATTCCAGCGGATGGCCGAGGCCGAGCTCGAACGGCATCCGCTCGTCGAACCAGCGCGCCGCGCCGCCAAGGGCGACGCCCAGGGCCGCGAAATCTCCGGCCTTGAAGGCTTCGTCTATGGCCTTGAACAACAGGTGGCGGGCGCCGCGATCCTCAGGGATTTCCAGCATCGCCTTCATCCGCAATGAAAGATCTATATTGCTCCCATCCGCCACGCTCGCAGGGCTGTCCGGGGAAAGTTAGACATAGGCGAGGCTCATCTGATCGGGAGAGCAACGGGAGTGCCTTCGACTTGGATTGACGGGCGGCGGTTTGTCGATGGCGG
>NZ_MDDT01000066.1:0-28797 GCF_001854815.1 Mesorhizobium sp. LCM 4576 | reverse complement strand
TCTTGGGCTCTGAAGCGATGCTTTTCGGCGCCATCCTGCTGGTCTTCCTGGTGGCGCATATCCGCTATCTTCCCGCCTTCGCAGCTGCCTCAAAACATCTGTCCTTGCCGTTGGGCACTCTCAACACCGCAGTGCTCATCACGTCGAGCTTCACCATGGCGTTTGCGCATGAGAGCGCGTCGGCACGCCGTTGGAACACCGCGGCCTGGATGCTGGGCATCACCGCTTTTTTGGGCGTCGCTTTCCTTTGCATAAAGGGGGCCGAATACGCCAAGGAGTTCCACGAAGGCATCGCGCCGGTTCTGGGGGCGCCTTTCTTCTACCAGGGGCCGGATCCCGTTCACGCGCAGTTCTTCTTCAGCCTCTATTTCGCGTTGACCGGCCTGCACGCAGTGCATCTGGCCAGCGGCATAGCGGTCGTTGCAGGCCTGCTTTTGTCGTGGCGGCGGACCGACATCGACAGCCGCGTGCGCCGTACCCATGCGATCGGGCTTTACTGGCACTTCGTCGACATCGTGTGGATATTCCTGTTTCCCGTCCTCTATCTGGTTCACGCGTAGGCGCCATGGAACACATCCGCAAGCTCGCCTTCGCTTATGTCGCATTGCTGGTCCTTCTTGGGCTGACGGTCGCGTCATCCTTCCTCGATCTTCATGGTGCCAACACAGCCGTTAACCTTTTGATCGCGGCGATGAAGGCAGCTGTCGTCGCCGTGGTGTTCATGAAGCTGACCGGAGAGGAAACCCTGCCGCCGCTGGTGGCGGTGGCGGTCGCCTTGTGGCTGGCTATTCTCTTCGGGCTGACCCTGATCGGCTGAAGAACCGAGCGCAGGTGACGCGCAGCTTTTCGCCGCCCGTGCGCCAGCAAGAGATCTAGCGAACCGCCAGACAGTCTTGCTGGGATCGGGCCGACCACAACGGTGCAACTGGTTGCAGCAACTTCGGCGCTGCGGACGGTCTGGCACGACCTCCGCCACAACGCCGTGGTCCGCGCATCGCTGACGACCTGCCCGGTCTCCCCTCCGCTCGGCGTTCAATCGCGCTGCGAAAAAGTGACCCGCGGAGGGAACATTTCCCCGATGCCCCAGTTTGGCTCCGCACGCACTCGCAATCATGGCCGCGTCGTGAAACCGAAAAAAGTCAGCCGCCGCCAATTCCTGGCGGTCAGTGCAACCGCCGCAGCGGCAGCCGGAGGCGTTGGCACGGCACCCGCCTTTTCACGTGATGTTCATGGTGGCGACAAAGATCCGTGGCTGCCGCATCAGGCCGACGCTCCGCATCCCCTCCAGGCCCCTGACTACAAGTTTTTTACACCCGAGGAGGCGGCTTTCATCGAAGCCGCTACCGAAAGGCTCGTTCCAGACGACGCCATCGGGCCCGGAGCCAAGGCATGCGGGGTTGCGCTGTTCATCGATCATCAATTAGCCGGTGCCTACGGTCGGGCACAGGGCTGGTACATGCAAGGCCCCTGGTCAAAGGGAGAGGAGACGCAGGGCTATCAATCGCGCCTGACCCCTTCTGCGCTCTATCGGGCAGCCATCAAGGCTATAGAGGACCACGTCGCGTCCTCGCATTCTGCCGCGCCTTTCGCCGGCCTGGCACCAGACCAACAGGACGCGATCATAAGCGATCTCGAGAAAGGCAAGCTCGACCTTGGCGGGGTGGATGGCAAGACCTTTTTCAAGATGCTCTGGCTGAACACCAAGGAGGGCATGTTCAGCGATCCCATCTATGGCGGGAACAAGGATATGGCGGGATGGAAGATGCTTGGGTTTCCCGGCGCGCGGTACAATTATCTCGACTGGGTCGACCGGCACGGACAACGCTATGATCAACCGCCAGTCGGGATCCGCGGCCGTCCGGAATGGAACGGGGAAGGCTGACGCATGGTCAACAGGCTTCCGTCCGTCGACGTGGTCCTGGTCGGCTTCGGCTGGACCGGAGCGATCATGGCGCAGGAGCTTACGGAAGACGGGCTCGAGGTGCTCGCGCTGGAGCGCGGCAGCTGGCGCGACACGGGAACCGACTTTGCCCCCAGCTTCATTCAGGACGAGCTGCGCTACCGCTATCACGGGCATCTGTTCGAAGAGACCGCTCAGGAGACCTTGACCTTCCGCAATATCCCCGAGCAGACGGCGCTTCCGATGCGGCGGCTCGGCTCGTTCCTGCCCGGCACCGGCGTCGGCGGATCCATCATCCACTGGAACGGCCAGGCCTGGCGCTTCCTGCCCTATGATTTCCAGATTCGCAGCCAGACCGTCGCGCGATACGGGAACGCCGCGGTTTCGCAGGACATGATGCTGCAGGACTGGGGCATCACCTATGACGAGCTAGAGCCCTACTACATGCGCTGGGAGGAACTGTGYGGCATCGCTRGCCAGGCCGGCAACGTCAAGGGACAGAAACAGGCGGGCGGYAATCCGTTCGAAGGGCCTCGCTCGAAGCCCTACCCCACCCCACCGATGAAGCAGACCTACGGGCCGACGCTGTTCGGTCAAGCGGCGGCTTCCCTCGGGCTGCACCCGTTTCCATGCCCTTCGGGCAACATGTCGCAAGCCTATACCAATCCGCTCGGCGTCACGCTGGCGCCCTGCACCTATTGCGGCTTCTGCGAGAAATTCGGCTGCGGCAACTATTCCAAGGCCAGTGCCCAGACGACCATCCTGCCCGTCCTGATGCGGAAGAAGAATTTCACCGTTCGCACGGAAAGCGAGGTCACGCGGGTCAACGTCGACGCTTCCGGCAAGCACGCGACCGGCGTCACTTACGTCGACGCCCAGGGCAACGAATTCGAGCAGCCGGCGGATCTCGTCATTGTGTGCGCCTATGCCACGCACAACGTGCATCTGCTGATGAGCTCCGGCATCGGCAAGATCTACGATCCAGGTACTGGCCAGGGCACGCTCGGTAAGAACTACTGCTATCAGCTCACGCCTTCCGTCGACCTGTTCTTCGATGACAAGCTCCTCAATCCTTTCGTCGGGGTGGGCGCGTTGGGCGTCATCGTCGACGATTGGAACGGCGACAATTTCGACCACACCGGCCTCGGATTCATCCATGGCGGGTATATCGCCGGCTACATGACGACGGGACGTCCAATCGAAACGGAGCTGTTGCCGGAAGGAACCCCGAAATGGGGCGCCAAGTGGAAGAAGGCCTTCGTCGAGAATTATCTCAAGTCGATGTCCGTGTCGCTCATGGGGGCGGTCATGCCGGACAAGTCTAACCATCTCGATCTCGATCCGTCCTACCGCGATGTCTATGGCCGGCCGCTCATGCGCATGACCTACGACTTCAAGCAGAACGAACTGAAGATGCAGGATTTCGCCATGGGCAAGATGGTGGAGATCGCGCACGCCATGAAGCCTCGCGAGATCAAGAAGTCGGCGCGCGGACCRCACTATGACATTGAGCCTTATCAGTCGACGCACAACACCGGTGGCGCCATCATGGGCGCCAGCCCGGCCGACAGCGTGATCAACAGATATCTCCAGCACTGGGACGTGCCCAATCTGTTCGTGGTTGGCGCCAGCGCCTTCCCCCACAATAGCGGCTACAACCCGACCGGAACGGTAAGCGCTCTTGCGCTGTGGGCAGCGGATGCGATCCGCCGCCAATACCTCAAGCATCCCGGCCCACTGGTGCACACATGATCACGCGACGCGCAGTCGTTCTGGTGGCAGGTGCCGCAGCGCTCGGCGCGGTGCTCGTGACGCTGGGTCCCTTCGCATATGCTCAGATCGGTGATTTCGCCAAGCAGGAGCGTGGACGGTATCTGGTGGCGGCGGGAGATTGTGAGGCTTGCCATACTGCCGATGACGGCAAGCCCTTCGCGGGCGACAGGCCAATCGAGACGCCCTTCGGCACGATCTACTCCGCCAACATAACGCCGGATCCCGAGACCGGCATCGGGGCATGGACGGAAGAGCAGTTCTACCGAGCCATGCATGAGGGGCTGGCCGCCGATGGCCGGCGCCTTTACCCGGCCTTCCCTTATCCCTGGTTCACCAAGGTGACGCGCGAGGACGTCGACGACATCCGCGCCTACCTGCGCACCCTGGCCCCGGTGCGGGCCGAACCGCGCGACAACGAATTTATCTGGCCACTCAATCACAGGTTTGCCATGGCGGCATGGAATGGCCTGTTCTTCAAGCCCGGCGAATTCCAGCCCGGCAAGGACCAGTCCGCCGAATGGAATCGCGGTGCCTACCTGGTTGAGGGGCTCGGCCATTGCGGCGCCTGCCACACGCCCAAGAATATTCTCGGCTCATCGAAGACGTCGGAAGCCTTTCAAGGCGGCGAGGTGCAGAACTGGTTCGCGCCCAACCTGACGGGCGACAAACGCACGGGCCTAGGCTCCTGGAGCGAAGAGGACATCGTGGCCTTTCTCAAAACCGGCCACAATGCGCGCACGACTGCCTATGGTCCGATGGGCGCAGTGGTCAAGGACTCGACCTCGAAGCTGACGGACCAGGATCTGCAGGCAATCGCCACGTTCCTCAAATCCTTGCCTGCCTTCACCCCCAATTCTGCTGGCAGTGCCGATCAGAAGATGCTCAGCGCCGGAAAGGCAATTTATGGCGATGATTGCGCTGCATGCCACCAGCTCGGCGGCGAAGGTGTCGAGGGTGTGTTCCCTTCGCTGAGGGGCGGCGCGGTCGTGCAATCGGACCAACCGCTGTCGATGCTTCGCCTCATTCTGAACGGCGGCCATGCCGCAGCGACGGCGCAGAACCCCAACGACAAGACGATGCCATCGTTTGGCTGGAAATTGTCGGACGACCAGATCGCTGCGCTCGCCACCTATGTTCGTAACGCCTGGGGCAACCAGGCCGCTCCGGTAACTGCGGAAACGGTCCGGAAACTGCGCAGTTCCACCGACAGCGTCACGGGCGCTTACTGATCTGGCGCCCTGGCCTCGGACGTCCTCTCATTCGCGAGATAGCGTCGCCGATGCCGTCGATCAGAGCGGCCATGCCCCGCGATCGGTTTACCCAGTGACGCGCTCAACCTCACCGCCATATCGCCATCGCAAGCGAGCTGTTCGTTCCAACGCCCGATGCCCGCGAAAGTAATGGAACAACCGCCTGCTGTGACAGTTGGGGCGTGTCTCCCGGAGTTGCAGGGTGTCGGCAGAAAGACCGCGTCAGCGCTCGGGAGACCTGATCCGAGATTTCCACGCGCCCCTTGATGGACGCTCTGTCTCAAACCCGTGACCAACCGTTGTGCTTTTGCCCAGTAGATCTCAGTCACTGCGCCCGCTCTTCTGGTTGCCCGCAGTCTCGGCTCTGCCCGGCTGCGCGGGAGGCGTGCTCGATCCGCAGGGACCGATCGGGGTCGGYAACCGCACCATCCTTCTGAACTCGCTTGCCGTGATGCTGGTCATCGTCGTCCCGACCTTGATCGCGCTGCTGGCCTTTGCCTGGATGTTTCGCGCCACCAACCGCAATGCGCGCTACGACCCTAATTTCACCTATTCCGGCAAGATCGAGTTGATCGTCTGGTCGATCCCGACGCTCACAATCCTCTTCCTTGGTGGGCTGATCTATTACGGATCCCACCACCTCGATCCGCGCCGGCCGATCGCGTCCGGCCAGCGCCCCCTGGAAGTGCAGGTGGTGGCGCTCGACTGGAAATGGCTGTTCCTCTATCCGGGCCAGGGTGTCGGAACTGTCAATCAGCTGGTCATTCCCGCTGGCACGCCGGTGCATTTCAGGCTTACCTCGGCCAGCGTGATGAACACCTTCTTCGTGCCGCAGCTCGGCAGCATGGTCTATGTCATGAACGGCATGCAGACCGAGTTGCATCTGCAGGCCGACCGCGAAGGCGATTATTTCGGCCTGTCGGCTCATTTCAGCGGCGACGGCTTTTCCGACATGAACTTCCGTGTACGGGCGGTCTCCGCGGACGCATTCGCCAGTTGGGCTTCATCGCTGCATGGCAAAGGCGTCTTGGATGCCAACGCCTATCGCGCGCTTGCCCGCCAAAGCATCAACATGCCGCCTGCCGCCTTCGGYCAGGTCGAGCCTGGCCTGTTCGACGCAGTGCTGCGCCAGACCCTGCCGCCCGGACCGGGGCCAGCCGAAACCGCCGCCGGCGAGCCGCAGGTGAGCCCGAAGGCCGAGCCGAAGGCGGCGGCGCCGGCCTTGACGCACCCGCCCAAAGAAGGAGGATGACGATGCTCGGCAAACTCGACTGGTCGGCCATTCCCTTCGACCAGCCCATTCCACTCGGCGCAGCCCTGGTCGTCTTCCTGGCGGCCGCCGCGGTGCTGGTCTGGATCACGGTGAAAGGCTACTGGCCCTATCTGTGGCGAGAATGGATAACCTCGGTCGATCACAAGCGCATCGGCGTCATGTATATCGTGYTGGCGGCACTGATGCTTCTGCGCGGCTTCGTCGATGCCATCATGATGCGTACCCAGCAGGCGCTCGCCATCCATGCGCCGGGCTATCTGCCGCCGGAGCATTACGACCAGATCTTTTCCGCGCACGGCACCATCATGATCTTCTTCGCGGCGATGCCGTTCATGATCGGCCTGATGAATTTCGTCGTGCCGCTGCAGCTCGGCATCCGTGACGTCGCTTTCCCGACGCTGAATTCGGTGAGCTTCTGGCTGACCGCGACCGGCGCGCTGCTCGTCAACATTTCCCTCGTCGTCGGCGAGTTCGCGCGCACCGGCTGGCTGCCCTACGCGCCCCTTTCCGAGATGACCTATTCGCCGGGCGTCGGGGTCGACTACTATCTCTGGTCAATCCAGATCTCCGGCGTCGGCACGCTGCTCACCGGCGTCAACCTGGTGACCACCATCCTCAAGATGCGCGCGCCGGGCATGGGTTATCTGCGCATGCCGATGTTCYGCTGGACCTCGCTCGCTTCCAACCTGCTGATCGTCGCGGCCTTCCCCATCCTGACCGCCACGCTGGCGATGCTGACGCTCGACCGCTATCTCGGCTTCCATTTCTTCACCAACGAAGCCGGCGGCAACCAGATGATGTTCGTCAATCTCATCTGGGCCTGGGGCCATCCGGAAGTCTACATCCTCGTGTTGCCCGCCTTCGGCATCTATTCGGAGATCTTCTCCACCTTCTCGTCGAAGCYGCTTTTCGGATACCGCTCAATGGTGGCGGCGACGCTGTTCATCTGCATCGTCTCCTTCATGGTGTGGCTGCATCATTTCTTCACCATG
This sequence comes from Mesorhizobium sp. LCM 4576, assembly GCF_001854815.1. Lineage (NCBI taxonomy): Bacteria > Pseudomonadati > Pseudomonadota > Alphaproteobacteria > Hyphomicrobiales > Phyllobacteriaceae > Mesorhizobium > Mesorhizobium sp. LCM 4576. The sequence goes on along the minus strand of NZ_MDDT01000066.1, from coordinate 21,609 downwards.
GGCGCCGGCGCCGACGTCAACGCAGCCTTCGGCATCGCCACCTCGGTCATCGCCGTCGGCACGGGGGTCAAGATCTACAACTGGCTCTTCACCATGTATGGCGGACGCGTGCGCTTCGACACGCCGATGTTGTGGGCGCTGGGCTTTGTCACCACCTTCACCGTTGGCGGCATGACGGGTGTGCTGCTCGCCGTCCCGCCGGCCGACTTCATGCTTCACAATTCGCTCTTTCTCGTGGCGCATTTCCACAACGTCATCATCTCGGGCGTGCTGTTCGGCGCCTTTGCCGGTTTCACCTACTGGTTCCCGAAGGCCTTCGGCTTCCGCTTGCACGAAGGCTGGGGCAAGGCGGCATTCTGGACCACGCTTGCCGGCTATGTGCTGGTCTTCGTGCCGCTCTATATCGTCGGGCTGCTCGGGATGACCCGCCGGCTCCAGCACATCGATATGGACCTCTGGACGCCATGGCTGATGGTCGCGGCCTTCGGCATTGCGGTGATGATCGTCGGCGCAGCCTGCCAGATCACACAGTTGATCGTATCGATCAGGCAACGCGAGGCCTTGCGCGACCAGACGGGCGATCCCTGGGACGGGCGCTCGCTGGAGTGGTCGACGCCCTCGCCGCCCCCCGTATTCAACTATGYGCGGCTGCCGCATGTCGAAAATGAAGAGCCTTATTGGACCATCAAGCAAAGGGCCGCCGACGAGCAGGCGCCGGAGAGCAAGCGCAACTACGAACCGATCGAGATGCCGCGCAACAGCCCGACAGGTTTCGTCACCGCCTTCTTCAGCACGCTGATCGGCTTCGCGCTCATCTGGCACATCTGGTGGTTGGCGATCGTCGGCTTCATCGGCGCCTATATCACTTTCGTCGTGTTCGCGTGGCGCGAGCATGGCGATTATGAGATTCCCGCCAGCGAGGTCGAACGCATCGATCGCGGCGGCCGGGCAGCGCAGCTTGCATGGATGCGCAGCCGGGAGCGTCCGGCATGAGCGACATCACGGCAGGCAGCGCACCGCGCGATCCCTATCGGCTGGGCCGCAGCCAGGCCCATGGCCTGTTCTCGGCGACCGGACACGGCGAAGGCGGGCCGGCGTCGAAGTTCGTCACCGTAGCCTATGGATTCTGGATCTTCCTCCTGTCGGACATCATCATGTTCTCGGCTTTCTTCGCCGCATACGCTGTCCTGTCCAAGCAGACGGCCGACGGGCCGACAGGCAAGGACCTGTTCGAGCTCACGCGCGTGGCGGCGCAGACGGGTCTGCTGCTCACGTCGAGCTTTACCGGTGGCCTGGCAATGCTCGCGACGCGTCGCCGGTCGATGGCTGCCGCGCAATTCTGGCTGCTTCTCACCGGCTTGCTCGGCGCGGCCTTCCTGTTCCTGGAAGTGCAGGAATTCGCAACGATGGTGAACGAGCAGGCCGGCCCGTCGCGCAGCGCCTTCCTTTCGGCCTTCTTCGCCCTCGTCGGCTGCCACGGCACCCATGTCGGGCTGGGTCTGCTGTGGCTCGGCACAATGATGGCTCAGCTTTGGGTGAAGGGGTTCCGGCCCGAGATCTTGCKCCGGGTGCATTGCTTCAGCCTGTTCTGGCACGCGCTGGACATCATCTGGGTCGCCATTTTCACACTAGTCTACCTTCTTGGAGCATCATCATGAGCGAAACGGACACTCGCGACGACAAGGCGCTCGATCATCGCGACGCGGCACCGGGTGAAGAGCGCATCGAGGAACATGAGATCGCGGGCGGTCTTGCGGGCTACCTGCTTGGCTTCGGCCTGGCGATCCTGTTGACCGTCGCTTCCTTCCTCGCCGCGCAGACCGACGTGATCTACCAGCCGGCGGTGATCTCGGCCCTGACGGTGCTCGCCATCGCGCAGATGGGGGTGCACCTCGTCTTCTTCCTGCACATCACCACCGGGCCCGACAACACCAACAATGTCCTCGCGCTTGCCTTCGGCGTTCTGATCGTGGCGCTGGTGGTTTTGGGCTCAATCTGGATCATGGGTCACCTGAACCAGAACATGGCCGCCGTTACGGCCCATCAGGCAGCAACGATGCCTTAGCCTGGCCGAGGGTGATCGCAGGCTCGGTGAACAGCAGGCCCCGCAGCATTAGCGTCAACCCAAAAGTTTGTCTCCACAGGCTCCCTGCCGCAGTGGCTCCGGCTTCGGGTGGAGGTCGGTCCGATGAGCGGCTGCTCAAATGGCGCCGAGAGCGCAGGCCAAACAGTTCGATTCTACGGCTCTACATCGATTGCGGCCAACACAGCTATCGCGGTCCACGCAGGTAAATTCGGCCCCGGATCGGGCAACAGCGATTTAGTAGGGCATTTGCAGTTCATCAGATTTTCTTGAACCGCCCCCACTCTATTCGAAAGGCACCGCGACAGCCACCCTGCCTTTCGAAGGCATCCTGCAACTCCCCCCACGTTCCCAGATATTCTGCGCAGTCACTGCAGACGATCGGAGTGCCTGGGGACACGCCTCTTGGGATCCGCAGCCTGGTTGTCCGGCAGCGGGGGCACTCCAATTGTTGATTGAGATATTGATCCGCAGACATGTTGCCAGCGCTCCATGCAGTTTTCGGGCTGTGCGGACGCGAATGTTCCCGTGTCACCCGATGGTCATTGCAGTAGGGACTCGTAGTCCCACTGCTCTGTCGGACAAACCGGTACGCCGCCCCGGGGCGGGTATCCATTCGAGCGAAAGTGTCAAGGAACCACTGCGTCGCCCGGAATTTGATCGACGACCATACGGAAGTTAGGTCATGCGATGCTGGCTTGAAACCCGCTAAACGCCGAACACGCAGAATTGACGGGCCGTGCCTCGCAGCGACGGCAGCGCCCATACATCTGTCGGCCGACACATCGGCCTGACAGGAGGGCTGGCCATCGCGGTTTGCCGGCCCGCGACTACATCTTTTCCTTGACGCCGGCCTTGAGCAGCCACCAGTTCACGGGATAGCTGGTCAAGAAACCGGCGATCATGGCGAATTGCATCATGAACCAGAACTCGACCGTTTCAGCTGTCAACGAGACGCCGAGAACCGGTCGAAAAACCCCGAACTGGGCGAACGCCATGAAGCCGTACATCCCGACTTGCCATGCCGTCAGCGACAGCGTGTCAGCCTTCAGCGCCTCAATCAGGCCATCCTTCACCGAGAGGCCGCGCATCGGCCTGATGGTGAAATATTGAAAGGCGACGCCGAGGAAGAAGGCGAACAGGAAGTCCAAGATCCAGACCGCGAACATCTTCTCGTCGAACAAACTGCGCCACCCGAACCAGAGTGYCACGCCGGGAAAAAACGTTGCGAGCGATTCCGCCACGATGTCACCCAAGGTGCAACCGGCTCCGCAATGCAGCGCGCCTTTGCCGACCATCACGGGGAAGGGTGTGTCGGGCGTGCGCCGCCGAGACTTGGCCGCGCTGTCGCCAGCCGATCTTCCGAATTTCAGGTAGCCCCACAACACCAGCACCGTTCCGAAAAGCGCGGCGACCGGCCAGACGACGTTCATGATCCACATCGGCTGCGGTCGGCGCGTCTCATCCCACCCAATCCAGCCTGCCACCAGGAGGGCGCTGACCAGCGAAACCACACCAAGCACATGCAGCCAGAGGGGTACCATGTCGTTCCGGACCTTTCGCAAATCTAGTCCCGGTGGATCCCAAGCCGAATTCGGCTTGCGGTCGCATCATCACCCCAGCCCTTGCATCGCGAATCAATCGCCCACCACGCCGAGGAATCTCGTCACAGTCGGGCGAACAGCAGATGCATCGCAGCGGCCCGACCGTCCGTCGACGAGTGCTCACGCGTTTGGGAGCCAAGCGCCTAAAGGATTAAGGCCGGATTTGTTCCAGAGACGGTCACTCTCGAGCTGTCGTTTCCCTTGCGTCGAAAACCGGAACCGCAATGGCRCTGTTCAAATCGATCGCGGGCAAGCCTGGCGCGGATGTCGATGCTTAAGGGTGTAAGCGCTTCAGCGTGATCGGGGCCAGAAAAGATCTCAAATAAACTTGAGCGCTCGAGCGGAACAAAGGYAGTGCTCTCTGGTTCGCCCTCTATGGAACGTATCGGGAGGAACTCAATGTTAGCTCGTTCTACAATCATCAGCGGCCTTGTCGCGTGCCTGCTCCTGGCACAACCCGCCGGTTCAGCTGTCGCGGCGCCACCCGTTGTCTCAAGCGCACCGGTGCCTTCTTATGTGACGCAGGCACGCTACCACCATGGCCATCGCTTCATACTGCGACGAAACCATGCATACTGGCATGGGCACAGAGGCTACCGGCACTATCGGCCGGGTTATCGCCGATACAATGGATGGTGGTTTCCACCAGCCGCATTCGCCTTAGGTGCCATTATCGGCGGCGCCCTCAGCCAGCATGGCCCCGTATCCAGCCGCCACGTCCGATGGTGCTACGACCATTACCGGTCCTACCGGRCATCGGACAATACATTCCAGCCCTATCACGGTCCTCGCCGGCAGTGCCGGTCCCCTTATGAATAGGTTCTAGACCGCCACGATCAGGTGGACGACCTCAAGCCAAGCAAGTGTGGAGCCGAGACGTGACCCGCGGAATAGCAATTGCCCTGATTGTTRTCGTCGTCCTGTTCGCCGGCTTTGTCGTRCTTCGGGGCGCGGGGTCTTCCGCGGGCGGATCTGGCGGAGAGACCCCGCACGCCCTCGATACGCGCCCCTAATGGCAGGTTCGCCGGCTCGCCAGGCGCACATTGCCCTTCGCCCCGCCGCGGGAAGGGGCCGATAAACCATTTCCAACAGGAGGCTGCCCGATGTATCGGCTTGCGCTTTCGGCAATCATCATATTGACAGGCGCTGTCCTTGTCCTCGGAGGCCTCTGGTTGGCTGCCCTGGGCGGCAGCTGGTTCTACGTCGTGCTGGGCGCGATGCTCGCTGCATCTGGCGCGCTGATCGCCATGCGCAGACCGGCTGGAGCTGGCCTCTACGCCGTTACGATCCTCGTCACGCTATGTTGGGCCTTGTGGGAAGTCGGCTTGAACTGGTGGGCGCTGGCACCGCGGGGCGGGCTGTTGCTCGTTCTCGGTATTCTCGTGCTCCTGCCTGCCATCGTAAACGCGTTCAATCGGCGCTATCGGATCACGGCCGGGTTTGACGCCAACAATGCAGCGCTGACCGCAGTCATCGTGTTGGCGGCGGCCGTCGGCATCTATTCGATGTTTCAGGATCCAGACGACGTTTCCGGCACATTCAATCAGGAGCGTATGGCGGCAGCGGCGGCGGCAACGGACGGGGGAATTCCTCCCGGGCAATGGGTTGCCTACGGCCGCACGTCGATGGGCCAGCGCTTCTCCCCGCTCGCCCAAATCACGCCGGCGAACGTCGACAAGCTAAAGGTCGCGTGGACTTACAAGACCGGGCAGATCCGTGACCAGAACGATCCTCAGGAAACGACCTATGAGGTCACTCCGCTTATGGTCAACGGCACGGTATATATTTGTACTCCGTTCAGCACGGTGATCGCGCTCGATCCCGAGACCGGCAAAGAGAAATGGCGGTTCGACCCCAAGCTCAAGCAGCCGCCTCGGGACACCACGCAGCATATGACCTGCCGAGGCGTGGCCTACCAGGAGGTCACACCGGCCGACGTGCCGCCGGAAGTCTCTCTCGCACCTGACTCGGCCGCGGCCGGCACCCAGGCTGCCGCCGATCTCCAGCAAAGCGTCGACGAAGTGACGACCCAGGCCGCTGGCGTACCGCAGAATGTGGTGACCGGGCACGCRCCGGCCGGAGCTCCMAATCCGGTGGTCGACCGCGAGCAGCCCCCGGCGCACGTGACCCTGAGCGCCGAATGCACCAAGCGACTTTTCGTCCCCACGTCGGATGGCCGGCTGATCTCGATCAGCGCCGACACCGGCAAGCTTTGTCCCGGATTCGGCGGTTCGGACGGCACGGTAAACCTATGGGCCAACATGCCCAACGTGACACCCGGCTCGTTCTATTCGACGTCTCCTCCAGTTGTCGCCGGGAACCTGATTGTCGTGGCTGGAGCAGTCAACGACAACGTTGCGACGACCTCGCCGTCAGGCGTGATCCGGGCCTTCAACGCCTATACCGGGGCACTGGTTTGGAATTTCGACAGCAAGAACCCAGATGCGACCGCTCCAATTCCCAACGGCCAGACCTATTCCCACAATGCTCCCAATTCGTGGAGTGTCGCCAGTTACGACCCCAAGCTCGGGTTGATCTATTTTCCAATGGGCAACGAATCGCCCGATCAGTTCGGCGCCAACCGCGGACCGAACACCGAGCGGTTTTCGTCCTCGATCCTGGCGCTGCATGCGGACACGGGACAGGTGGCGTGGGTCTTCCAGACGGTTCATCACGACCTGTGGGACTACGACGTGCCAGCCCAGCCGAGCCTGGTTGATCTGACCATCAACGGGCAACAAGTTCCGGCCCTGGTGGCGCCCACGAAGCAGGGCGAGGTGTTCGTCTTGAATCGCCTGACCGGCGAACCCGTTTTGCCGGTCAAGGAGGAGCCTGCGCCGCAAGGTGCTGTCGGCGGAGACCATACAGCGCCAACGCAGCCACACTCGGCGGTGTCGTTCAGGCCAAAACCACTGACCGGAGCCGACATGTGGGGCGCCACCCCCATAGACCAGCTTTACTGCCGCATTCGCTTCCATCAACTGCGTTACGACGGTGCGTTCACCCCGCCTTCCCTCGGCGGCAGCATTGTTTATCCGGGAAACTTCGGCATCTTCAACTGGGGAGCCATTGCCGTCGACCCACAGCGCGACATTGCCTTCGCCATGCCGGTCTATCTGGCTTTCACCTCGCAGCTRCYGCCCCGGCCGGACGACACAACCCGCGTCGTCAGCAAGAAAGGCGCGCCAGTGTTCAACGAAAACTTCGGCGCTCCGTTCGCCGCCAAGATGGGCCCGTTTTACTCATTTCTCAATCTGCCGTGCCAGCGGCCACCATGGGGGTATGTCGCTGGCGTGGATTTAAGAACGGGCAAGACGGTGTACCGCCATGTCAATGGCACCGTCCGCGACCTGTCTCCTGTCCCGCTGCCGTTCAAGATGGGAGTGCCAGGGATTGGCGGCCCCATTATCACCGCGGGCGGCGTCGCCTTCTTGAGCGGCACGATGGACAACTACGTTCGAGGCTATGACCTTCGCACAGGTCGCGAGATTTGGCGCGATCGCCTGCCGGCGGGCGGGCAGGCCACGCCGTCCACGTATCAGGCTGCAGACGGCCGCCAGTATCTGGTCGTGGTGGCGGGGGGTCATGGGTCGACTGGCACAAAGGCAGGCGATTCGATCATCGCCTACGCGCTGCCTCGTTGACTGCTGCCCTTTCCCGTGTAGAGCGCGCTCCGCGCGACGTCCAGGCTGCGCGGTCGCCTGGGCGTGTCCTCGGGCGCCGACTAGCCGCCACCTGACGAGTTCGCAATTTGAGCATTGAACAAGGCTTCTCCGTCCGACACACCGAATGCCACTTCAACCTCTCGCTCGACAACCCCGCCCCAATAGGAAGAATAGGCCTCGCGGCTGGACGGGGTCCGCTCCGAACCGAGTTCAGGCGCGTAGGCGCGCACTTGTTCCAGCAGCGCCTGCCAGGGCAGCCAACCAACAATCCAAACCGGAATCTTGTGAGGGCGGCTCAARCACAGGCAGGGAAACCGTCCMACCCCGCGAAATCGTGCCTCACGTACATCGTCTTGAAGGGCCGCTTTGGCGTCGCGCCCRGCGAATTCCTTCACGAAGAGGGCATGATCGAACTGCTCGGGGCGAGCTTTGGCAAGCTCACAGGCAAGCTCAACCAGCACTTCGTCGCGCGCTACATTGCGCCCTTCGAGCRTCAGTGCTTGCCGGACGTGGCGGAGATAAAGATCGCCGGCGGCTGGCGACTGAAGCYCTGYGGCCTTGACCGCAAGGCAGGCAGGCCATGACGAGGCGGGCGGGTCTTGCGCCCAGATCGCCGGCTCAAGGGGCATTCCAGTCACAGCGCTGGCCTGGATCCACAGCGGGCCCATCTGGATCGGCCGATGCATGTCGTGCACCGGATCACAGAACCTGTCCCAGCCTCCAATCATGCCGCCCATCCGCAGCCGCAAGGCGACCTTGCCCCGAAACCCGTAACGCAGTCGCCGCAGCTGGGGCTCAAGGCCCCAGCTCCAGCAACACAGCGGATCGGTGAAATAGGAGATTTCCAGGACCGGTTGCTGCCCCGGCGGCGCAGCTGGGCGACCTGCCGCGAATGTGTGCGTCACGCCATCTTAGACCTGGGAAGTGTCGGGCCTCATGGGACTCTCCAGTTTGTCCTGCGGGTATGAGGACCATTGTGCCGGTGCGGAAGCCGTCTTGGACTTGACCTCCTCACTGCGCTTTTTCGACATCTCCTTGTTTTTTGCAGCGACTTGCTCCTGCGTCGTCTTCACTCCTTTGGGCTCATGATTGATCTCGCCATCGGTGTCGATGACGTGCTTGAGCGGCTCCTTGACGTACTCCCAGCTTTCGCCCTCGTCCCATGGACCCTGCCCTTCGTTCCAAGGTCCTCGCGCATCAGCACCGTTCGAAAGATTGAAGTAGGTGTGCGTGTGCCGCGGGTCACCCTGCAGAACCCCCATTGGGAAGTTCGGTTGAATGGTGTCCAAGGCTGCCCCGAACATCTGAAAATGCGCAATTTCCCGTGTCATCAGAAAGCGCAAGCTGTCATGCACCAGCGGATCGTCAGTGAACTTCATCAGGTATTCGTAGGTTATCTTCGCGCGTGCCTCGGCGGCCATGTCCGAGCGCAGATCGACTGTCAAATCTCCATTGGCATCGATGTAGCTTCCTGAGAACGGGACGCCTTGGCTGTTGGTCAAAGTAGGCCCGCCGCCAGATTGTATAAGGAACAGGGGGTTGGTAAGCGCCTCATGMAGCACCTCCTCCTTACCCGCCTTGCCTTTGGTCAGTTTGTTAAGAGGGCAAGCCTCGGCGGCGTTCTTCAACTCGCCGTTCACGCCATCCAGAAGCATGGTGATCGTGGCGCCGACGATCTCAAGATGGCTGAATTCCTCGGTCGCGATGTCCATGAGCATGTCATACTTGTCAGGATAGGGTTTGCGCGTCGAAAAGGCCTGCGTGAAGTAACGCATGGCAGCGGCAAGCTCGCCATTCGCACCGCCAAACTGCTCAAGCAGAAGGGCGGCAAACTTCGGGTCCGGTCCGGACACGCGTGCGTTAAATTGCAGTTCCTTGACGTGATAGAACATGATCGTCTCCGTGATTTTAGGGGATAGGATCRCTCCAAGTGGGAGGACAGCGAACCCGACGCTGGAGCRGATAACCGAACCGAGCGACTGCAACCCGAACTTGAGCGGGCCCAGCTTGTTCCACGGCCCGGGGGCACTTTGTTCACGTCGCAGGCCGCTTCCGCTCGCCGATCCTGTCGGTGTGCGGGTTTTGGTCAAAACCKATGTGCGTAGAACGATGTTCCCATCGTCGGAGCGACAGGTGCTGTGTTGCGCGCAGCGACAGGCCTCACGTAACCCGCCTGATATGGCCGGGTAGGCCTTTGCGATGAAGGGATGGGTGGGGCCGCCCTCCAGGCCCGCGAACTACTGTGGCGGCGAGCCTTTAGAGCCGCGCTGCTTGCCATTTCCGAGGGCCACGTCAAGCTCTGCGCCGACCAGTACCAGCGTTGTGGACAGCCAGAGCCATATCATGAAGGCGATGACGGTACTGAGGGATCCATAGGTGATCGACAGGCTCGCCACGTGAGCAAGCACGCGCGAGAACAGGGCGGAACAGGCGGTCAGAGCTGACGCCGCTGCGAACGAACCGAATGTCACCAGCGAGCCCTGCTCACCCTCGCGATTAGGAGCAAAGCGGTAGAGGATTCCAACGCCGACGGTGGAGAGCGCGACCAAGGCAGGCCATCTGCAATAGGTCAACAGCACCGGCCATTTCGGCGAAATCCCGCCAAGCGCAACCAAGGACGGGCCGATCACAATCAGCGCGATGCYGATCACCGACAGAAAAAGAATGCCGCCAGTAAATGCCATCGTGACCACTGTAAGGCGCAGGAAACCTCTGCTCTCCGTACGCTTAAAAATCGTATTGAGTGCGACCAGCAATGCCTTGACGCCGCTGCTTGCGCTCCAGATGGCCAGAGCAAGGGCGAAAAATGGACCAAGGAAGCCCGAAGAAGCCCCTCCGTCCGCGCTCTGCGCAAGTTGGTTGTTCACGGCCATTCGGATGATTTCCTGCGTGCTCTGCGGCATCACCGTGGCAACAGTCATCACTGCAGCCCGCAATTCGTCTGGGCTTATGAACTGGCTGCTTGCCCATACCAGCACGGCAATGCCGGGGAAGGTCGCCAGGGTCGCGCAAAATGCTACACCCGACGCGATGCTGGAAAGCCCGTGCGTGTGGAATGCGATCGCGGCTTGACCGACGGCTTGCGCCCAAGACCGCAGCTTGGCTGAGGTGAACCATGGCTCCGGCATGCTGCCTCCGACCTGGGAACCATTCATGCAGCGCATCGTTCCACGGCCATAAGGTGCCTCACCAAGCCTGATCGCTTCTTGGCCATGCCTTCGTCGGTTGTCTCCTGAAGTTTACCGGTTTCGACTGCACGAAACAGCTTCTGGCGCCCCCAGGTGTGGCGTGGCATGGAAGACAATCCGCGCCGCGGTTGAACCGAAGGGATGGTGCACACGTGCCAGCTGGCGATCATCCAAAAGCACTCATCCGCTATGGGGTCTTATACGCCGGCTTTGCCGGCGCGGTGCTCTTTCTCATTTGGCGCGTGAGCGAGGCGCTGCTGCTTCTCTTTGCCGGCGTCGTATTTGCGTCTTTTCTCGACGCCCTCACGTACATGCTCGGGAAGCTCGTGCATTGGCCGCGCGGCGTCCGGCTGATGATCGTCTGTGTGGCCCTGTTCGCCTTCGTGTTGGCCTGCRTTGCATGGGGCGGAGCCGCGATCGGGGTGCAAGGCAGCGAACTGGCTGCCACCGTGCGCGAGCAGATCAACAACGGCTTGGCTTGGCTGCAGCAACACGGCTTCAAATTCCCTCGRGACACCGCGGATGATTTGACGCAGCCGGACCTGCGCGAGGCGACCCCGACGTTGAAGTCTATGCTCCCTAACGTCGGCGGGTTGTTTGGGCCGGCCTGGACCGCCGTTGCAACATTGGTAGCCGGGCTGGGCGACGGTATGATTATTGTTTTCCTCGGACTCTTCTTGGCCGCACAGCCTGTCGTATATCGCGACGCCGTTCTCCTGCTTGCCCCGCCGGATCGCCAACACGGCTGGCGCGTGACGCTGGACGAATGCGGACAAGCCCTGCGGCACTGGATTGTCGGCCAACTGATCACGATGACCTTGATCGGGCTGATCGTCTGGGTTGGGTTGACGTTCATTGGAGTCAGTCCGGCTGCTCTTCTCGGCCTGCAAGCGGCCCTGCTTGCCTTTGTACCCACGTTGGGGCCGCTGGTCGCTGGCGTTGTAATCATCGTCGCCAGCTTGCCCTTGGGCATTTGGGCAGTGATCGGCGCAGCTGTGACATATCTTTGCGCGCAGACGCTGGAGAGCTACGTCTTGACCCCGATGATCCAAAGGCGAGCCGTTTCCGTGCCTCCTGCATTGCTGTTTTCGGGCCAAATTGTGCTTGGGGTCATGTTTGGAATTTATGGCTTGGCCCTTGCGACACCCTTGGCTGCGGTCATCCGAATTCTGATGTTGCGGCTATACGTGGCACCCACGCGTCGCAGCAACGATGTCTCAGCGTTGGCGGCTTCCGACGGACAAGTGAAGCCTGGTGAAACGGGGGCTGGCTAGGACACTCCCGACCGGTCCCTCCGTCCATTGTTGCCCGTTCCRCTCGCCGCGCGCCGGCCGGCCCGATTGACCTGGCAAACACCTCTGAGACTATCTCCGGCGGTCGAGGCTGAGATCGGTTGGTCGAGAAGATCGCAGGATCAAAAATCTCGGGCAGGAAACGCCTCCACATCATCTCGACCTGCTCCAATGCGCATCATCTTGGCGGCTCGTCCATCCGCGCCGGCCGGAGGGTGCGCTTCGATGCCATCCCCCGGTCGGGAACCGGTTGCGGACGGCCCGGTGCAACTTCGCGCGGGACTCCTGGGAAAACATCGAGACGAGCAGCTTCGACGAGTGAGGTGCCACGACACGTGATGGACGCGAACAGTGGGCAAAACCCATCGACGCCAGCAGCATCAGCCAGTCATCGACGAATTTGCCTCGATTGCCGCTCGGATTTTCTGGCCTGTGCGACAGGGGTCGCACGGCCACGTGCAACAGCGGGAGCGCCGGATGGCGCTGCCCGCCGGACTGTCAGTCGAGCACTTTGACGATGGTGTGCGTTTCGGGATCAACGACCACGGTCCGATTATCAATCACGGTATATTCGTACTTTACGTTCGGCACTTTATGGAGTTCCACCTTTTCCGGCAGCGTGCTCCCGACCTTCAGCTCCACCCCCGGCAACTTGATGGAAGCCAGCGGTTCTTTCTTCACGTATTCGCGGATGGTCGTTTCCTGTTCCGGGGCCAGAACCACCGTATCCGCGATTGCGACGCTAACGCCCGACAAGAGCAACAGGCCGGCGACAGAGTTGGTGATCAACGTCTTCATTTTCGATTCTCCTTCTATGTGCCCTTCTTCAACGCTGGCCGATGCAGCGGAACCGCCGAGGGGCCTCTGGGCAATTCATGACWCAACGAGATTGTCGCAGCCATGTTTCGGCACAAAAAAGTGAAGGGGTTAATGCGCTTGCGCGTCCGACTTAGGTCCACGACTTAAGAGTCGACCGCCAGCTCAAAGACCAGCCGGACGAGCGCCACACTCGCGCACCGCGACGGCGTTGGACTTTGCTTGTCCTGGGCAAGGCCCGGCTTTTACTMACGCAAGTCGGCGGTTCCCGGCGGGCCGTGATTGCGCTCTGGTTTGCTTCGTATTCTTCGCCCGATCAGGTGCGTGAGGGGCGTCGCAGACGTGCCGTGCACCAGCACGGATAAAAACACCGCCGTGGTGCCAATTCCCCATACCTGGTCCAAGTCTGTTCGTTCGCGGATCAGCAGAAGATAGTACACTGTGGAGACGCCAATTGGACCGAACCAGCCAAGGAACACCGCCTCAGACGCTGTTTTCACCCCTGGTACCGCGCGATACAATATAACCCACCATGGCACTCGCCTCAGAAAGAGTACCGCTACCGCAAATGCCAAGCCCCTCCAGCCAAGCTCGTTCCAAGCTGTCCAAGGGAGCATCGCCCCGACCAGGATGAAGACCGGGAGGTCAAAGAAGCGGCTAACCGCTACCTGGATCTCTTCCTGGCGCGCCTCYCCGCTCGAGGCGGCGGGATTGAAGGCAAGCCCTGCAACAAAAACAGCAAGAATTCCGTCGCTCCCCATCAGCCGAACGACGGCAAGCACCGCGAGCGACAAAGCCACGGCTATGGTGGCGAGCGAATGGCGCTCGGAGAAGGGCTGGCGCCGAGCCCATACCAGAAGCTGGCCAGCCAGCCACCCCAACACGAGCCCTGTTGAAACGCCTCCCACAACCTCCCAGATCAGAACGCGCATCAGCCATTCCGAAAGCGCCTCTACCGGAGCGCGGGCGAGAAACAGAATTGGCAGCGTCACGAAAAGAAGTGCCAGGCCATCATTGGCACCGCTTTCGGCTGTCAGTAGACCGCGCATCCGGGTCGGAATCAGGCGCTTGGCGGCTGTTCCGCCGGTGATGGCGCCGGCTACGACCGGATCCGTCGGCGCAAGCGCCGCGCCGACCAGCAGRGCGACGTGYGGCTCCTGGTTGAGGACTGTCAGGGCGAGGAGTGAGCCTGATAAGAACATCAGCAGCATTCCTGGTCCTAACAAAATCGCCAAGCCAACAGCACGCTGGCACACGAAACGCGGCGGCAGCCGCAGGGCGGCAGCCATGACGGAGATCCCTAGCGTGAGCCGTGCCGCTTCCTTGAGGAGGGCGAATGGGTCGAGTGACACCGCAGCAAGATCTGCCCATCCAAGCATCAATGGCCCTAAAATTACGCCAAGCATCAGGCAGATGGTACTTTCGGCCAGCCACAGCCGGTTCCGGACATAACCGCCGACCAGGCCAAGCGCCAGCACGGTGCCTGCGCCGAGTGCCAGCGCTCCACTGAGACTGCTCATCAGTTGGCCTGGTGATCTTGCAGGGTGCCGCACTGATCCTGCCGGACAGAACAGATCGACAGCCGACGAAGAATGGAGCATACGGCGAGTAGCCGCGGCGCCTGTCCGGCAGATTCGAGCGCGTGCGGCGGGGCCGTTCTATCCCGCATACGGATCGAAGCCGGTCCACCCCGCAGCCTCATATTCGCTGCGCCGTTCCGCCAGATTGACTGACCTGGCCCGCAGAATCTGTTCAGCGTCTGGGATCGCTGGGTCCTTGACCCTTGCAACGACAAGAGTGCCGCCGCGGCGAATGCCTTCCGCGTAAACGCCGGCGTCCTCTTCAGCGAGGCCTGAACCGATCAACGCGCTGGTGATGCCGCCGGCTGCGCCAACTGCCGCCGCGCCGGTTAGGGCTCCCGCTGTGGTCGCGGCGAGCCACCCGGCCGCCGCCAGCGGGCCCAAGCCTGGAATCGCGATCACGCCAAGGCCGGCCAGAAGGCCTGCCGTACCACCGACCAGACCGCCGAGGCAGGCGCCGGCGACAGCGTCCTCTGCCACCTGCGACCGATGGTGCGCGTACCAACGGTTTGCCCCATGGGCAACAACGCTGATGTCGGACGGTGAAACGCCCGCCGCGCCCAATTCGCGAATCGCTTGGTCGGCATCGTCGTAGGTATCAAACAGCCCGATTACCACTTTCATATGGGGCTTCCTGTCCTGCACCGTGCGATTGGCGGCTCGCGGCATCGCACCTCTCGTCCAGGACCGCTCAACCATCTGCGGCCCTCCGGACCAGATTTAGGTGCATTGTTACGCAGCGACAGCGCCAAATGTCCTCCCGATGCGAAATGCCATGGAAACGCGCCTTTACCCGAATTCATAACATCAAAATCGACGGCCCAGCGGTCAGGGTAAGGACCGGGACAGCAACCGCTGGGCCGGACGGGAGCCTGCTCCTCCCGATGGCGAAATCTGAAAATTCCGCAGCTTCAGAACTCGCCGCCGCTCCCTGTCTACAAGGGCGGCCTTGCCACGTTGTGTTCACCCTCGTTGCACCATTTACTGAGCCCGGCCGGAAACTATTCCAGACGGGACGATCAATTTCCTAGCGTTTGTCGGGSGGGTGCGGTGATGGCAAGTCATCACTGCTCAGCGCATGTCACCCGGCGTCGGGAGCCGCTAGGAATCGTTACGGCAGTTGAGCCACCCTGGATCCGCGCCCGGTTCGCTCAGGCCCTAGGTCGAAGCTCGCTGGCCAAACGAATATCAAACCGAGCRCAAAACGAAATCCAGCATTGCGGCAAGGGGTTCGGGGCTTTTCCTGAGGCGGCTGCGAAGCGCGGCCCCCTCCCAGCAATCCACCAGGAGATCCGCCATCYTTGCCGTGTCGACGTCGGCCGCGATGGCGCCCTCTTTCTTGGCCGCGTCGAGGCACAGTTGGAGCCTTTGGGCAATCGAGGAGAAGCACCATTCGATCTTCTCCCTGAAGACGTCACTGATGCCTGAGAGCTCCTGTCCGAGTCCGCCCATGAGACAGCCCAGATACCCTTCCTGTCGATAGCTCTCCTCCACCTGCCGGAAGAAGGAGCGAATGCGCTCCAGCGGCGGCACTGCAACATCGGCAATGCAAGCGTCAAGCGTTGCATGAACGCCGGTGATGTAGGTGTCGATTACCTGGAGGGCGAAATCCTCCTTGTCGGAGAAGTGATGATAGAACGAACCTTTCGGCACCCCTGCCGAATCGAGCAGCGCCTGCAGGCCGAGATTGTTGTAGCCCTGCCTGAGCAGCATGGGCAGGCCTTCGCCAATGAGCCGTTGCTTCGTCGTGTGCATCGCTTGTCAGAATGATCGCGCCGGGACGGCGCGACCATTACACCCAACGAGAACGGATTTCCAATTCCGGCGATCGCCCGCGCTACCGTTGGGTCTTTTTGACCATGTGATCGATCACATGGCTGTGCTCGTGCTGTGGGCTGAAMATGATAATGGCGGCATCCTCCACGACGCGCACATTGTGTCCGGGAGGCCAGTAAAAGAGGTCGTCCTTTCGCACCGTCTCCTGCCGCCCCTGCGCATTCGTCGTGGTGATCTCGCCCTCGAGCACATAGCCCCAGTGCGGGCACTGGCAGCAGTCGTGGTCGAGGCCTTTGAACAGCGGCGTCGTGTCGACACCCTTGGAGAGAGAGAAATGTTCGGCGCTGATCTGATCGTAACCGGCGACGCTGCCGAAGCCCAGGCGCTGCCTTATCACTGCTCCCGGAAGCTGAAGACGCAGGTCAACGTCATCTTTTGCAACTTTCATCGCGTTCCTCCATATTAGACCACTCAGTCTAGACTGAGTGGTCTAATATGCGCGGTCGATTTAGTCAAACGAAAAAGCATCCCGAGGCGATCGCCCGCGCGGCCTGCAGGAGCGCCAAGAGCTGACGCGCCCCTATCCATCGCGGCGGAACCGCCGCCGATCATGGGGCCGTTTGAGGGTTCACGCCTGTATGAGTATGTGCAATGCTGCCAGATCGCGCTGAGTGCACAGCTTCATGCGGCTAGTGGTGGCGTTGAAGCAGAGGGATCGGGGCAAGATTGATCGGCTGGTACTGCGCCAGTCTTCCTAGTGCCTCGGAGTCGCTCAACACAATCAGCCGCGCGTTGCTGCTGATCAGCTGTTCGGCTCGCAGCTGCTGCATGACGCGGTTCAGATGCGGCACGCTCAGCCCGAGGGCGTCTGCCATGACTTGCTGGGAAAAGGGCAGATCAAAACTCGTCTCCTGCGCCAGACCCACTTCGAAAAGGCGCGCATGAATTTCAAGCAAAAGGTGAGCCAGCCGCTCTATCGGTGTGCGCCTGCCGAGATTGACAATGTGCTCCGCATAGCTCGCCGCCTCCTGTGCTGCCAGCCAGCTGAGCACCAGGCYGAATTGCGGCTGGTCGTAGCAGAGACGGGTGTAGCRATCGATCCCACACACGGTGTACGTCAAATCCGTCAGCGCCTCGACGGCGTAGGTTGACCGATCGAAAAAGCTCACCGGAAATCCGATGACGTCCCCGGGCAGGATGAGCTTGAGAATCTGGCGCTTGCCGCTGCGGAGCACCCTGTAACGTATGGCGTAGCCATCCTGGACAAAGCACAGGCTCCGAAACGGGGAACCTTGGATGATGAGTTCTTGCCGTTTCTTGATGCAAACGTCGCGTTCGAAAATCGCTTCAAGCGCTTCGACGTCGTCTGCGTTCAGTCTCATGACGCGGGTCAGTCTGGTCTTGATCGCGTGACCGTTCAACGGCATGCGGCCTCCGATGCCCCGGGTCGTTGGGCCACCGCATCATGYGGCGACTTGTTAATCTAGATCATTAATCGAAATCATCCAACGAAAGTTGCATTGACCGGACCGCCAGCGCGGCTGCGAATGGCCTTCGGATCCGACCTGTTTCCTTGTCGGTTGGACGAAGCGGGGCTACGAGGAAAGCCCCAGAGGCTTTTTGGCCTAGGGAGGAAAATCCAATGCCATTCAACGATGACAAACGAGCCGGCCTGTCTCGCCGCACTTTGCTGCACGCCGGTGCTGGCCTTGCGGGCAGCATGATGCTGCCTGTCTCGCTCATCAGCCCGGCCTCTGCCTCCGGCGATCAGCCGGCGYTGGGCACATGGCCGGCAGGCTCGCAAGGCGATACGGTCTATATCGGTGCTACTGTGCCGCGCACCGGCGCCTACGCCGTCCAGGGCGAGGACGAGCTCAAGGGCATGCAACTGGYCGTCGAGCACATCAACGAGGGGAACGACCTGCTCAAGCAGATAGCRCCGAAGATCGACAAGGGCGTTCTCGGCAAGAAGGTGGCCCTGGTCGTTGCCGATTCAGCCGCCAAGCCGAACAATGCGGTGCAGTCGCAGCAGACCTTCATCAACGACAACAAGATCATCGCCATGACGGGATCTACCTCTTCGGCAGTGGCGGTCRCACTCAACAAGTTCGCTCAGCGCGAGAAGATCCTCTATCTGGTGGCAATCTCCGGCTCCAACGATACCACCGGCAAGGACTGCGCGCGCTATTCGTTCCGCCAGTGCGTCTATGGAGAGACCTGCGCCAATGCGATCGGCCCGGTGCTGGTCAAGAATTTCGGCAAAGGCAAGAAGGCGGCCTTCATGACGCCTGACTATACCTACGGCCACACCGTCACCAAGTCGGTCAATGACTATCTCACATCCCAGGGCGGTTGGGAGATGGTCACCAACCAGGTTTCGCCGCTCGGAACGCAGGACTTCAGCCAGTATCTCACCAACATCGCCAATTCCGGCGCTGAGTTCATCGTCAACGTCAACTGGGGCCGCGATGCCGTGCTCTCGGTGCAGCAGGCAAAGCAGTTCGGCCTGACGCCAACCATGAAGATGGTGATCCCCTACCAGATTCCGTTTCTGGCAAAGGAAGTCGGCCCGGACCTGACCGAGGGGGTCTTCGCCGCCACAGACTTCTGGTGGACGATGGAGGACAAATATCCGCTTGCAAAGGCCTTCGTCGATGCCTTCCAGAAAAAATACGATTACCGCCCCGAATGGGGTGCGGAAAACGCCTACATGCAATTCGCCATCTGGGCGCGGATGGTCTCTGAAGCCGGCACTTTCTATCCGCCAGACGTCATCAAGCAGTATGAAAAAGGCGAGACCTTCCCCTCGATGGTCGGAGACGTCAAATTTCGGCCCGAGGACCACCAGCTCATCCGTCCCGTCGTCATCGTCAGCGGCAAGGCTGCCAAGGACATGAAGAACCCGGAAGACTTCTGGGAGGTCGTGGAGATCGTGCCCGGCGAAGGCCTGATGCAGAAGCCCGATGCCTTTGGGTGCCAGCTTGGTGACTACACCTGACGCTCACGAAAATCCTCTTCGCATCGCCGGCGCCAACAAGGATCGTCGCTGCGTCACGGCCAGCTCAAAAGTGCGCCAAGCAATGTCTTCGCGCACTGAGCTCTGGCCGACCGACAGTCGCGGGGCAGCCGGCGATGCGACAGCCAATTCGTCAACCTCAGTTCGGGCGACAGCGTGATCAATTGGGCTAACTTCCTATCGCAATGCTTCAACGGGCTGGTGCTTGGCGGGCTGCTGGCGCTGATTTCGTCCGGCCTGACGATCATCTACGGCACGCTTGGCGTCCTGAACCTGGCGCATGGCGCCATGTTCATGCTCGGCGGCTATGCCGGTTGGGTGGCCTATCAGTACACAGGCTCTTTCCTCGTCGCGCTGATTGCCGGTTCGGTCTTCGTCATGCTGGTCGGCGTGCTGATGGAGCGGCTGATCATTCGCTATTTCTACTCGCGCCCGCAGGAGGATCAGATCCTGGTTACCTTCGGTCTGGGCATCGTCTTCGTCGAGACGGTACGCTTCTTCTTCGGCAGTCTGTCCAAGACGGTGCCGCCGCCGGCGCTGTTCCAGGGCATCACCAATCTGGGTTTCATGGTTTATCCGACCTATCGCCTCGCCTCGCTCGGCATTGTCACGGCGGCGCTGCTGGCCCTCTATCTGGTCCTCTACCGCACCCGCCTCGGCATGATCGTGCGTGCCGGCATAGAGGACTCCGTCATGGTCGGATCGCTGGGGATCGACGTCTACAAGGTGTTCATGCTGGTGTTCGGCATCGGCGCCATGGCGGCTGGGTTCGCCGGCATCGTCAATGCGCCAGTGGTGTCGATCGCGCCGGACGTCGGCGAGGCAATCCTGGTCCAGACCTTCGTCGTGGTCGTCATCGGAGGTGTCGGATCATTCCCGGGTGCGGTGCTGGGCGGCCTCATCGCCGGCGAGATCATCTCCATCACCTCGATGTTCAACCCTGGCTATTCGTATGTCATGCTTTTCGTGGCGATGACCCTCGTGCTGGTATGGCGTCCCTACGGATTGCTTGGCACGGCAGGCCGCGAGTGAACGCAATCCGCTCATGAACCAGAAACATCCCTTTCTCGTCGAGGTGCTGACGGCGATCGCGTTGATCGCCGCACCGTTCATCCTGCCGCACTTCGGCTTCGCACCGACCACCATCAACCGCATCCTGATCTGGGGGCTGTTCGGGCTCGGGTTCGACATCCTTTTCGGCTATACTGGCCTGCTTTCCTTCGGTCAGTCCGCCTTCTTCGGTACCGGCGGCATGTTCGCTGCCTACCTATTGACCGAGCTGGACTTTCCCTACGTCATGGTGGCGATCATCGTCGGCGCCATCGTCGCCGGCCTTGTCGGC
Source organism: Mesorhizobium sp. LCM 4576 (assembly GCF_001854815.1). Classification (NCBI taxonomy): domain Bacteria; kingdom Pseudomonadati; phylum Pseudomonadota; class Alphaproteobacteria; order Hyphomicrobiales; family Phyllobacteriaceae; genus Mesorhizobium; species Mesorhizobium sp. LCM 4576. Next base: position 1,247 of record NZ_MDDT01000066.1, on the reverse strand, counting down.
TACCTCGTTGGGCTGGTCGCGCTCAGGCGGACCGGCATCTATTTCGCCATGATCACCGTAGCGATTTCGGAAGTCTTCTTTTTCGTCGAATTCAACCCGCTTTCTCGCTACACCGGAGGCGAGAACGGCCTGCCGGGGGTCCCGACGCCGAGCGTATTCCTTGGGTTCACCACGCTGACGTTCCATTCCGACAGGGCCATGTATGCTTTCCTGGCGTTCTGGTATTTCGTCGGCTTGGTCGCGGCGCTTCGCATCGTGCACTCCCCGGTTGGGGCGATCCTTTCTGCCATCCGCGACAATCCGCAGCGCGCGGCGGCACTCGGGCACAACATCCACGCCTATAAACACGCTGCCTTCGTGGCAGCCGCGATCTACGCCGGTTTCGCCGGCGGCCTGCTTGGCGTCATGCAGGGATTCATGCCGCCGGACGCTTTCATGTTCGACACTTCCGGCCAACTCGTGATGCAAACCGCAATAGGCGGAGCCGGGTCGTTGTTCGGGCCGCTGATCGGCGCGACGGTGTGGCTTTTCCTCAGCGATTTTTTCCAGAACACACTCCATTTGGGTGCGACATGGAAGCTGGTGCTCGGCATCGTTTTCGTGCTGCTGGTCGTGTTTCTGAGGCGCGGCATCGTCGGCGGAATTGCGGATCTCTACCGCATGGCTAAAGGCGCAAAGAAATCGGCGGAGCCGGCCGGGAACCCGGCGGCTGCCTCGGTGATCACGCCGGCCGCCACCGAGCCGATGCTGTCGCCAGCCCGTCCGACGCACCGCGCTCCCGGCCCTATCCTTCGGGCTACAGGGTTGAGCAAGCGCTACGGTGGCCTGATGGCCAACAGCGATATTGATTTCACGATCAATCATGGGGAAATCCGCGGTATCATCGGACCCAACGGCGCCGGTAAAAGCACGTTCTTCAAAATGCTTACCTGCGAGGTCCCGCCAAGCTCGGGCAAGATCATGTTCGAGGACCGTGATATTACCGGCATGAGCGTGACGGACGTCTGCCAACTCGGACTGACCAAAAGCTACCAGATCAACCAGCTCTTCGATCGGCTGACGGTCCGTCAAAATCTCACGATTGCTGCTCTCGGCGAAATCCGAGGCAAATTCAGACTGGACCTTTTCCGCAATATCCTCAAAATCCCTGGCCTTGCCGAGCAGGTGGAGCGTACGCTGGCTCTGGTCAACCTGATGCACCGCGTAGACACGCCGGTTTCGGAACTTGCCTATGGCGAGAAGCGGCG
>NZ_MDDT01000065.1:0-31934 GCF_001854815.1 Mesorhizobium sp. LCM 4576 | reverse complement strand
CCTATAGCGCATGCCCCGTTCCCTTTCTGAGTCTCGACAACCAGAAGGTAGACGGAAAATCCCCGTCTTACGGGGCATGCACATGCGGCATTTCGATTCACCTGCGACCTTCCCCGGACAGCCCTGCACAAGGGGAGAAGGGGAAGGCGGCACTCACCGCCCTTCGCGATACCACATCGAACCGATGGCGAGCAGCAAGAGGCCGAGGCCGAGGAAGCCRCCGAACAGCGGCACGCGCGACACGGCCTTGAGCGTGCTGTCGTCGGTCGTGCGCAGGCCGATCCAATCGTCGCCCGAAGCGGCAGCCGAGGAGCGGACCGGCACGATCGACGGCAGGGCCACGCCGCCGGCGAGATTGGCGAGCGTCGATGACGGCGCCAGCCGCCGCACGCTGCCGCCGGTCGCCTCGGCCGGCGCCTTCAGCCTGTCCTCGGTCGAAATCACGTCCTGGAATTCCGGCGCGTTGATCGGGCCGACATGGGCAAGCGCCGTGAGGTCGCCATTGCCGATCTGATAAAGGCCGATCTCGCTGGTCCGCAGGCTGCCGGTGAAGATGCCGGGCTCGGCTTTCTCGAGCTTCACCGTTACGGTCTTACCGGAGGGGGTGATCACTTGGGCGGGACCCGGATCGTCGCTCATCGTCTGGCGGCGGATTTCAAGCACCATGCCGCGGCCGTCGGCGGTCAGCCGCTCCTCCTCCAGCTCCGGCTCCTTCATCAGCCAGTGCGCGATGCGCCGGTAGAGCTGGACATGCGGGCCGCCGCCTTCGAAGCCGCGCGCCCACAGCCAGCCCTGGTCCGACAGGAGCATGCCGACACGGCCTTCGCCCTTGCGGTCGAGCAGGAGCAGGGGCCGGTTGTCGGCGCCCTTCATCACCACTTCGCCTTCCGGGTTCTTGACGCCGATGGTGCGGAACCAGCGGCTCCAATGCGGCGGCTCGCTTGCCGAGCCGTCGAGCCCGCGCGTCACCGGATGGCGCTGGCCGAGATCGGTCAGGCGCGGATAGAAGGCCTTGTCCACCACCTCGCCGGTCGGCAAGGCCGGGAGCGCGGCGTTGAGCGGCGTGCGGGCAATGGAGTTTTCGCCGGCATATTCCGGGCCGGCCGCAATCAGCAGCGCACCGCCCTTTTCGACATATTCGGAGATGTAGTCGTAATAGAGGATCGGCAGCACGTCGCGGTGCTGGTAGCGGTCGAAGATGATCAGGTCGAAATCCTTGATCTTCTCGACGAACAGCTCGCGCGTCGGGAAGGCGATCAGCGACAATTCGTTGATCGGCGTGCCGTCCTGCTTTTCCGGCGGGCGCAGGATGGTGAAGTGGACGAGATCGACCGATGCGTCCGATTTCAAAAGGTTGCGCCAGGTGCGCTCGCCGGCATGCGGCTCGCCGGAAACCAGAAGCAYGCGCAGGTTCTCGCGGATGCCGTCGACCAGGGCAATCGCACGGTTGTTGGCGTCGGTCAGTTCGCCGGGTTCCCGGTCGATGCCGAGCTGGACGATATTGCGGCCGGCATTGGGTATGGTGACCGAGAGCTTCATCGGCTGGCCGACGGTCGCGTGCTCGACCGAGACCTGCTCGCCATTGACCGACACGCGAACATCCACCGGAGCGCCGTCGCCTTCCGTCGAAATGACGCGGTAGGTCATGTCGAGCGGCTTGCCGACGAGACCGAAGCGCGGCGCGTTCTCGAAGCGGATGCGGCGGTCCTTCTCATGCTCGTTGCCGGTGATCAGCGCGTGCAGCGGCGCGTTGAACTCCGGCGTGCCGGCCGGCGCATCATGCACCTCGCCGTCGGTGATCATGACGGCGCCGCCGATGCGCGACGGCGGCACGTCGCGGAAGGCCCCCTCCAGCGCGCTGAACAGCCTGGTTTCGGTGCGGTCGTCGGCGGCTTCGGACTTGCCGGCCTCGACGACGCGGACATCGAACTGCTTGAAGCGGGCAAGACGCTGCTGAAGGCCCGCCAGCGCCTCGTCGGTCTGTTTGGCACGATCGCCGATGTCCTGGCTCTGGCTGCGGTCGACGATGAGGGCGACGACGCTCTTCAGCGCCTCGCGCTCCTCGGCGAGGAAAACGGGATTGAGCAAAGCCGCGGCAAGCGCGAGCAGCGCGATGAAGCGCAATGCCGAGCCGCGCTGGCGGAACCACAGGCCGACCAGCGCCAGCAAGAGCAACGGCACGAAGAGCAGGCCGAAGAGCGGCCAGGAGAGAAGCGGTTCGAAAGAGATCGACCAGTTCATGACCTACTGCCCCAGCCGTTCGAGCAGCACGGGCACATGCACCTGATCGGATTTGTAGTTGCCGGTCAGCATGTACATCATGATGTTGACCCCGGCGCGCAGCGCGTAGACACGCTGCATCGGGTCCGGCGGCACGGTCGGCAGCATCGGATCGCCGTTCTCGTCGATCGCCCAGGCGCCGGCGAAATCATTGGCGGTGATCATGATCGGCGAGACGCCATCGCCGGTGCGCACGGGGCGGTTCTCGGTGTTGCTTGCGTCGAGCGAGGCCTCGACCCAGAGCGGGCTGCCGTTGAAGCGGCCGGGGAACTCCGGAAGGATGAAGAAGGATTTGGTCAGCACGTGGTCCGACGGCACCGGCTCCAGCGGCGGCACGTTGAGATTGCCGAGGATGTCGCGCAGCCGCTCGGTCGCCGGGCTTGCCGAGCCGGCGCCGATGCCGTTGGAGAACTGGTCGCGGGTGTCGAACAGGACCGTGCCGCCCTGCTGCATATAGGCATCGATGCGGGCAATCGCCGCCTGACTGGGCATGGGCGCCGTCGCATCGATCGGCCAATAGATCAGCGGGAAAAAGGACAGTTCATCCTTGGCGATATCGACGCCGGCCGGCGGTCCGGGCTCGAGCGCGGTCTTCTCGATCAGGAAACGCGTGAGACCCTCGAGGCCGGCGCGGCTGATCGAATCGACGCCCGGCTCGCCGGTGATGACATAGGCGATGCGGGTTTTCGAAATATCCTCGATCGCCTGCGCGTCGCCGGGCTTCGAATCGTCGGCGCGGACAAGATCGGCATGGCCGAAGACCCCGCCCAGCACGACCAGGACGGCCGCGGCGGTCGCCGCCGCAGTGCCTGCGCGGCGCGGCCGGCGCGCCAGCAGGCCGCCCATCCAGAACACGGCCAAGGTGTCGAGCGCCATCAACAGGAGCGCGATGGCAACCAGCGGTCCCTTGAGGTTCTCCGATTCGTCGAAGGCATAGGGGATGGCCGTCACCGGCAGCGAAACCTGCGGGCGGACCAGCGGCGCGAACGTGCTCGACGCGTCGAGCAGATTATGCGCGAAGACGCCCGTCTCGGAGCCGTAGAGGCCGGGCGGATTTTCCAAGGTCACCGGCAGCGGACCGGCGCCGGGCACCAGCGGCCGGGCATCCGGCGAGGGTGGCGTCAGCATGCCGTCGGCGCCGATCATGCGGTAAGGCGCCAACGACACGGCCTTGGCCTCGGCGTTGGCAACGGCCGCGCCCTGATTGCGCGACAGTTGCACAACGCGTCTCAGCATTTCGACGAAGCTGCCGGAGATCGGCAGGTTCGACCAGGTGGCTTCGGGCGTGACATGGAAGAGCACCAGCGTGCCCTTGTCCTTCTTCATACCCGTCACCAACGGCGTGCCGTCGGCAAGCGTGGCCCAGGTGCGCTCGACGATGTCGGGCGTCGGCTCGGCCAGAACCTGCCGGCTCACCGTCACCTCGAAGGGCGGGGAAAGATCGGCGAAAGGACCGTTCTTCGGAAATTCGGTAACCGCCTGCGGCGTGGTCCAGGACAGCGCGCCGCCCAGCGCGCGCTCGCCGCTGCGCAGCCTGACCGGCAAAAGATCGTCGTCATTGCCGGCCGCTGCAAGGCGGGGACCCGCAAAGCGCACCAGCGTGCCGCCCTTGTCGACCCAGTCGACCAGACGCTGCTTGACCTGCGCCGGGATGGTGCCGACGTCGGCCATGRTGATCATCGCCGGCTTCTGGTCGAGAAGCTGCGGAATGGCGTCGGCCAGATCGGCGCTCGACGGCTCGACCAGGTCGGCGAAGGGCTGCAGGGCGCGGCGAATATAGTAGAGCGGCGACAGAAGCGGCTGCGCCTGGTCGGCCTCGGCCTGCGACAGAAGGCCGACGCGGCGGCGTTTCGAGCTCTCGTCCAGCACGCGCACGGCGCCGGCCTGGTGCTCGCCGTCGAGCGCGACCGAAGCGAAATCGTTGCGCAGCTCGAAGGGGACCGCCATCGTCCCCGTGGCGGTGGCTTCGCCCGGCGCGAAGGTCAGCGTCGCATCGGCGATGCGGCGGCCCTTGTCGTCGAAGGCAMCCGCGGTGACCTGCGCCGGCGCCGGATTGCCCGGCGCTCGGATGGCGGTCAGCGCGAAACCGTCGACCTGGTTGTCGGCGCCGATCAGGCCGGTCACGGAAGGCCGATCGGATGTGGCCCAGACCAGCCGGGTTGCGTTCTTTTCGAGCAGCGTCTTGAAAGCGGCCTCGTCGCCCTTGGCGGCAAGCCCATCGGCAAGCACCGCGACGCTGGCGCCAGGCAGGCGCTCCAACGCGGCGGCGACGCGGGCGTAGACGGCGGGCCTGTCGGTCGGGATCGGCCGTGGCTTGGCGGCGCGCAGGTGATCGAGCGCGGCCGAGGCGTCGAAAGGACCGATCTCGGCATTGGGCTTCTCGGCGGTGAAGGCGATCACGACCGGCACGCCGTTCGAACCGGCGTCGGCGATCAGCCGCTCGGCGGTGGCGACGCGCTTGTTCCAGTCGGCCGCACTTGCCCAGCCATTGTCGATGACAAGCGCGAGCGCAGCACCTTCCGCCGGCAGTTTTTCGCGCGGATTGAAGACCGGCTCGGCCAGCGCCATCACGACGAGCGCCGCCATCAGCAGCCGAAGCAGYGTCAGCCACCACGGGCTTTGCTGCGGGGTTTCCTCGCGCCGCAGGACCCGGGCGAGGATTCTCAGCGGCGGGAAAACCTCCGTTTGCGGCCTGGGCGGGGTGAGGCGCAGCAGCCACCAGATCACCGGCAGCGCCAGAAGGCCCCACAGCACCATGGGCGCCCCGAAGGAAAGCGGCAGCCAGCTCATGCGACCGCCTTTCCGGCTCGATTGGCAATTGACCCGGTATGATTGCCTCTGGCAATCAACCCTGCATGGCCGCCTTCCACGGTCATCGCCATGTGGACGCGCACCAGCGCCTCGGAGGCGAGGCGGTCGGTGTGGTTGACCGTGTAGCTCCAGCCGAGACGCTTGCACCAGGCGGCCAGTTCCTCGCGGCGGGCCTTGTAGAGCAGGCGGTATTCCTCGGCCAGCATCTCGGCGCGGCCGGCGGTCAGCTTGTCGCCGGTCTCGGGATCGGTGAATTCGGTGCGGCCGGCATAGGGGAAGATTTCCTCGGCCGGGTCGGCCACCTCGATCAGATGCGCGCGCACGCCGTGGCGGGCGAGCACGTCGAGCCAGGCCATGGTTTCCTCGGCCGGATCGAGGAAATCGCTGACGAGCACGATGTCGCAGAAGCGGCGGATGGCCGAGAGATCCGGTTTGGCGGGTAGCGCGGCGGCGTGGCTCAGCTGCGCGGCGATGCGCTCGGCGCCGTTGCGGGCGGTGAACGGGTCRGTCAGGTCCGGCCAGGCGATGCGCTCGCCGCTGCGCGACAAAAGCTCGGCCAGGGCGAGCGCCARCACCAGCGCGCGCGATTCCTTGGAAACGCTTGCCGCGGCAGATTTGTAGAGCATGGRAGGCGAGGGGTCGGCCCAGAGCCAGACGGTGTGCGCGGCTTCCCATTCACGGTCACGCACATAGGTATGGTCGTCTCTCGCCGAGCGGCGCCAGTCTATGCGCGAGGAATCGCCTTCGACATAGGGCCGGAACTGCCAGAAATTCTCGCCAATGCCGCGCTTGCGGCGGCCGTGCCAGCCGGCGATCACCGTGTTGACGATACGGCGCGCCTCGACCAGCAGGTCCGGCACCAATGAAGCCCGCAACCGGCCACGGGCGAGCGCGTCGCGCGTCGCAACCGGTGCCTGGACCTCGCCTATTCGACCCATCAGATGCCTTTTGCCAGCTTCGCCACCACGTCACGCACGGAAGTGCCTTCGGCGCGGGCGGCGAAAGTCAGCGCCATGCGATGCTGCAGCACCGGTTYGGCCAGGGCGCGAACGTCGTCGACCGAAGGCGCCAACCTGCCATCATATAGGGCGCGGGCGCGGGCGCACAGGGTCAGCGCCTGGCTGGCGCGCGGACCCGGCCCCCAGGCGACGTGTTTGTCGGTCTCGGCATCGCCCTGGCCGGGCCGCGCCGAGCGAACCAGCTTGAGGATCGCCTCGACGACRCTTTCCGGCACCGGCATGCGGCGGATCAGCGTCTGGATTTCCTTCAATCTCGCCGGCTGCAGCACCTTGTCGGCCTTGGCTTCGTCGACGCCGGTGGTTTCGAGCAGGATGCGGCGTTCCGCCTCGATTTCYGGATAGAGGATGTCGACCTGCATCAGGAAGCGGTCGAGTTGGGCCTCGGGGAGCGGGTAGGTGCCTTCTTGCTCCAGCGGGTTCTGCGTCGCCAGCACATGGAAGGGCGAAGGCAGGTCGTAGCGGGCGCCGGCGATGGTGACATGATATTCCTGCATCGCCTGCAGCAGCGCCGACTGCGTGCGCGGCGACGCGCGGTTGATCTCGTCCGCCATCAGCAATTGCGYGAAAATCGGCCCGGAAATGAAGCGGAAGGAGCGCTTGCCGAACTCGTCCTGCTCCATCACCTCGGAGCCGAGGATGTCCGACGGCATCAGGTCGGGCGTGAACTGGAWGCGTCGCGAATCGAGGCCGAGCACGATGCCCAACGTCTCGACCAGCTTGGTCTTGGCGAGGCCCGGCACCCCGACCAGCAGCGCATGGCCGCCCGCCAGCAGCGCCACCAGCGTGCGCTCGACGACGGCTTCCTGGCCGAAGATCACCCGGCCGACCGCGTCGCGGACCCTGGAGATGTCGGCCAGCGCCTTTTCGGCTTCCTCGATCATCGCTTTTTCGCTGGTCGGGCTTTCCTTGWTCATCACGCTCATGCCGCTCGATCCTTGTGGTTGGAGATACCGGCCTGCATTCTCGATGCCGCAGAATGCCGCGATTCGGCCTCAGCTGGCGCCTGTAATTGAACTTAAATCACAGACTCCGGCGGACAAGGCTGACAATCGGGACAACAGTGACTATTTCGTGACCATGGCCGAACGCAGCGAACATCTTGAACAAAGCCCGGGCGAGCAGAACCTGAGCAAAGAGAGCTTGGGCAAACAGAGTCTGACTGGCGCCACCGAGGCGCGGGGCCTGGAGGCGCTGATCTCGCGCGCGGCGCGGGCCGGTAAGGGGCCGGCGCCGGTCGAGCGCTGGAATCCGGACTTCTGCGGCGACCTCGACATGGAGATCAAGGCGGACGGCACCTGGTTCTATCTCGGCACGCCGATCGGCCGCATGCCGCTGGTACAGCTTTTTTCCAGCGTTCTGCGCAAGGATGYCGACGGCAAGACCTATCTGGTGACGCCGGTCGAGCGGGTCGGAATACGCGTCGCCGACGCGCCCTTCATCGCCGTCGAAATGAATGTTTCCGGAAGCGGGGACGACCAGGTCATCACTTTCCGCACCAATGTCGGCGACGTCGTCGCCGCCGGACCCGGCCATCCGCTACGCTTCGTCGACGAGGACGAAACCGGCGGGTTGAAGCCTTATGTGCTGGTGCGCGGGCGGCTGGAAGCCCTGGTGGCGCGGCCGGTCATGTACGAACTGGTCGAGCATGGCGAGGAGATCGACATCGACGGCAAGACGATGTTCTCGGTCCGCTCGGGCGGCGAGGTCTATCCGATCATGCCGGCCGAGAAGCTCAGACGGCTGAGCGCGTGATGGACCAGGTGACGCCGGCGCCGTTTTCGATTGCGGATTTTCGGGCGCGCGTCGCGGCGCAGGCCGAGGCGCAGCCAGGTGACGATTTCGGCGATCATCGCTTCAATCCCGGCCATCCCAGGCTCGAACGCGTCAAGCCATTGCGCGACGCGGCGGTGCTGATCCCGGTGATCGACCGCGCCGAGGGCGCCATGGTGYTCTTCACCAAGCGCGCCGAGAAGCTGCGCAGCCATTCCGGCCAGGTGGCTTTTCCGGGCGGCACCATCGACCCGACCGACGAGAGCCCTGAAGCCACGGCGTTGCGCGAGACTTTTGAGGAGATCGGCCTGGATCGCGAGCATATCGAGATCGTCGGTCGTATGCCCGACTACGTCTCTGGCAGCGGTTACCGCATCGTGCCCGTGCTTTCCATTGTTCGGCCGGATTTTTCGCTGACGCTCAATGCCGATGAAGTCGATGCCGCCTTCGAGGTGCCCTTGAGTTTCCTGATGGACCCGGCCAACCACGCGCGCGACAGCCGCATGTGGAACGAGCTGGAATGGTTCTTCTACGAGATGCCTTATGGCGGCCAGCRCATCTGGGGCGTCACCRCCGGCATCATCCGCACGCTCTATGAAAGGCTTTATGGTTGAGCGCTGAGGCGTCACTCTCGGGCAGGGCCGATTGGCTGGCTGAAAAGCATCTGCAGAAGCTTCTTGCGGCGCTGAAGCAGGGCGGCGAGGAAGCGCGCGTCGCCGGCGGCGCGGTGCGCAACGCGTTGATCGGCCAGCCGGTCGCCGACATCGACATCGCCGCGACCACCGTGCCCGAGGAAACGATCCGGCGCGCCGCTGCGGCCGGCTTCAAGACGGTGCCGACAGGAATCGAGCATGGCACGGTCACGGTGATCGCCGGCGGCAAGCCTTACGAGGTGACGACGCTCAGGGCCGATGTCGAGACCGACGGGCGGCGGGCAAAAGTGATCTTCGGCCGCGACTGGAAAGCGGACGCCGAGCGGCGCGACTTCACCATCAACGCGCTCTATGCCGAAGCCGACGGCACGATCGTCGACCTTGTCGGCGGCATCGCCGATATGGAGGCGCGGCGGTTGCGTTTCATCGGCGACGCGGAAGCGCGCATCCGCGAGGATTATCTGCGCATCCTGCGCTTTTTCCGGTTCTTTGCCTGGTATGGTGATGGACGGCCGGACGCGGAAGGCCTGAAGGCCTGCGCAAGACTGAAGGACGGGCTTGTTCAGCTTTCCGCCGAACGGGTCTGGTCCGAAGTGAAGAAGCTGTTGTCGGCCGCGGATCCGTCGCGCGCGCTGCTTTGGATGCGCCAGGCCGGCGTGCTCACCGCCGTGCTGCCGGAAAGCGAGAAATGGGGCATCGACGCCATCCATGGCCTGGTCAAGGCTGGAAAAGATCTCGGCTGGGCCCCCGATCCGATGCTGAGGCTCGAGGCGATCGTTCCGCCCGATGCCGTGCGTATGAAGACGCTAGGCGAGCGGCTGCGATTGTCGAACGACGATGCCGGCCGGCTGCGGCATTGGGCGCTGACCGTTGCGCCGGATGCCAAGGTGACCGAGACCGAACTGGCCAGGAAACTCTATTACGGCGATCGCGGCGGCTATCTCGACCGCATCCGGCTGGCGCTTGCCGCGGCGCGGACGCGCGCCGTCGAGGACAATCAGGCGATGATGGAAGCCGGTGGTTTTTCACGCCTGCTCAGTTTCACGCTGAAATGGCAAAAGCCGGTGTTTCCGATCAAGGGCGCCGACCTGACCGCGCTTGGCGCCTCGCCGGGGCCGAAGCTCGGCGCGACGCTGAAGAATCTTGAGAAGGAATGGGTCGAGTCGGGTTTTACCCTGGAACGCGGCGCGCTCATGAAACGCGCCGCGCAGGCCCTGGAAATCTAGCCTGTTCAGGCAGCCCGGCGCCAGTCAATGGATCGCCACGGGGGCGAGCGCGCGGGAAAGGCTTGCCTCGCCCTTGCCGTAGATGGACGGGTCGTAGTTCACCAGCGTGTCGGTGCGGGCGGTGTTGAGCAGGTCATTGGTGATCTGAACGGGCGTCGCCTTGGTGAACTTGCTGCCGATGATCGCGGCATAGCCGGAGATGATGGGCGCGGCGAAAGACGTTCCGTAGAGACCGGTCTTGTCGCCCTCGACGCCGACCACCAGGAAGTGGMTCTGCACAGCCGGGTTGGAGCCGGCATAGTCGGAATACCAGGCGAGCTGGGCCTTGTTGGCCGTGGTGCCGTTTGTCGACAGCGCGCCGACGAAGATCGCCGTCGGTTTGCCGATCAGAGCAAGGTCGAGATAGTCCTGCTGGCCACCGGTGATCCCGCCGACGGCGACCGAGTCGTTGCCGGCCGCCTTCGAGACGATGGYCGAACCCTTGGTGGCGTAGGTGATGATCGAAGCCTCCTCCGGAGCCCACCAGATCTGGTTCKGGCTGTAGCCCGCGGTGGTGTACATGCCGTAGCTGAGGTTGAGCACGTTGCGGCCGCTCGCCAGCGAAACGGCCGTGCCGGTCGAGAAATCCTTGGAGCGTATGGTCGCCGCCGGAGCAATCATGCTTGCCTCCTCGCGCGTCCATTCGCCGTGCCGCTGGTATTGGGTGCCGATGCCGAAATTGCCGGAAAAACGCGACGTGCTGCTGAAGTCGTCAACCAAGGTGATGGTGACGCCCTTGCCCTTGTAGCCGGCTGCCCATGCGGTGCCGACGTCGGGGCTCATCCAGCTCTGGGCGGCCAGTGTCGACCGCGCGGGGATACTTGCGYTCACGCAGATGGAGCCGCCGCCATGGCAGAGCGCAGCCGTCTCGTCCGCGCTGAGAACCTCCTGCGCAGAGGCTATCGGCACCGAAAGAATGGCAAAGGCGGCTGCAACGCCCAACTTCATTCCCCAGTTCAACGGAAACAGGGAAGGGCGAGAATTCGGGCACGAGACGATGTTCATTTGCGGCTCCCGCGATCAGAAAGTGAGACGGTAATTCAACCAGAGATGCATGGTCTCCGGCTTGGCGCTGACCAGATATTTCAAGGTTTCCTCCGGCGCCGTCACGCCCGCCGCGAGCCGGCAATTGACGCTGTAGGTGCCAAGGTCGCCATAGTCGGCTTCGCATGGCTTTTCAGTGAGGCCGCCGCCGATGGTCGAGGTGACCGAAAGCGACAGCGTGCTGTTCGGGTTGGGATGGACCTGGGTGAGAAAGCCAAGCTTCAGGCTGGGCTCGATGCGGTATTTCTCGGCTTGCTCGCCCGTGCCAAATCCCCAAAGAATCCCGGTATCGGGTGTGATCTGGGTGAGAAGGTCCACATGCATGTCGACCCAGTTGGCACTGTACCAGTGGTTGAACGACACCCAGCTCCCACTCTGCAACTCGTAACCGCCGTTGCCGAGGCCCCTGGCCTTGTCGCTGAGTGGGGAACCCTGATGGATATCGACAAGCGAGGTCGTCCATTCCTGGGCCATTGCAGCGGAGGCAAAGARGAGGGCGCACGACAGGAGCGCCGCCGCGCAGAGACCTGCTCCGATGTTGGACCGCTCGCGCATGCGCGAAGCACCTCGCCCCACCATTCCGGACAGCGCCTTGATGGCGAAGGCTCCTCGGGCAGCCCCTTCGGCCGGATCATGGGCCGCAGAATCGCACGCGTACCGTTACTGCAAGGTTATCTAAGCCGCTACGAATATAAGAATTTGCTTGAATTATCGGGAAAATGTTTCTGCCGGCGACCCGGGAGATCGCCGGCAGAAAGTTTGGCAGTCGAATTCTGGGATCTGGCTGCTCAGGCGGCGTCGCGAACCTTCTGGATGCGCGAGCGGATCGCCTCGATCATCGTTTCGCGGATGATGGTCTCGCCATGCGTCTCACGCATATGCTCGACGGCGCGGCGCATGACCTCCRCTTCCTCCTCGGCGCGCGTGTGCCAGTCACAGCCGGGAACCAGCGATCCGCATTGGAATTCTTTCATGGGTTTTCCCTTCCTCGCTCTGGAGCCGCTCAGCTTCGCCGCTCCGGCTATTTATTATCATGCAATCCCGCCGGAAGCGGCTGCGCGTTTTGGCGGAATTGCGCGGGTGGACAACAATAACACACGCCGCCGTCTTCGGTTGCATGAAGAGTCGCAGCGCCGTCGGCGCGGTAAGCCGGGAAACCGAAAGGCGGAKCACGGATGCTCCGCCTTTCGCGCCGCCTGAGCTTGCTTAGCCTCTTTGTTCCTTACGCAATTCCGGGTTTCTTACGCAATTCCGGACGGAAAACCGCTAAGTACTTTTCCGGGAATCGCCGGCCGTTATTTCATGATCTTGACGGCCTCGGCGACCTTGTTCTTGCCGCTCATGTCCCAGGACACGCGGACTTTCTCGCCGGCCTGAATGCCGGGATCCTTGAAGGCCTTGGACAGCTTGAATGTCGATCYATCGTCCAGAACAAGGCTCATGGCCGTTCCGTCAAAGCTCTTCACGGTTCCCGTGGTGTGCTTGACCGCCGCGAACGCGGCGCCACCGGAGGCGAGAAAGGCGGCTGCTGCCGCCGTCACGATAAGCTTGCGCATGGCATGCTCTCCTGGGATGCGGGCGCCCCGCTTGGCAAGGCGCCCTCATTGGTCAGGGCCGTCAAGTCGCGTCGGATCACGGCCGGCGGGAGGCAAGTGACCTCCGCTTCGGCCGCCGGCGCTTCCCGGCCCGGCAACCTTGAATAACTCAATTTTTTCAAAAGGATATTATACGAAAAAGATATTACCCCTGCCACATTGCCMGCCAAGATTCGGCGAATGGTACAGCAATGCGGCCATCGCCGCGCTCACCGGATCGTTACGGCCATTTTACCTCGGGCGGCAGGCTGGAAAGGATCGAGGCGACATTGCCGCCGGTCTTCAGGCCGAAGATGGTGCCGCGATCGTGAAGCAAGTTGAACTCGACGTAGCGGCCGCGCCGGATCAGCTGTTCGTCGCGCTCGCCGTCGGTCCAGTTCTGGTTGAAATTGGCCCGCACCAGATGGGCATAGACGACCAGGAAAGAGCGGCCGACATCCTGGACGAAATTGAGATCGGCGTCCCAGCCGCCCTTGTCCTCGTCCGAATGCAGCCAGTCGAAGAAGATGCCGCCGACGCCGCGCGGCTCGTTGCGGTGCGGCAGGAAGAAATACTCGTCGCACCAGGCCTTGAATTTGGGATAGTCGGCGACGGCCGCGTTCTTCTCGCAGGCGAACTGCATGGCGCGGTGGAAGGCGATCGTGTCGGGATCGTCCTGGGTGCGGCGGCGGTCGAGCACCGGCGTCAGATCGGCGCCGCCACCGAACCACTGGCGCGTGGTGACGACCATGCGCGTGTTCATGTGCACGGCCGGCACGTTGGGGTTCCAGGGATGCGCAATCAGCGAGATGCCGCTCGCCCAGAAGCGGGGGTCTTCGTCGGCGCCGGGAATCTGCTTCCTGAATTCGGGCGAGAATTCGCCATGCACGGTCGAGGTGTGCACGCCGACCTTCTCGAAGACGCGGCCGCGCATCATCGACATGGTGCCGCCGCCACCCTTGCCTTCGTCGCGTTCCCAGGGCGTCTTCTCGAAACGGCCGGGCGACCATGAAGACAGCGGTCCCTGGATCTCCTGCTCGAGCTGCTCGAAGGTGGCGCAAATGCGCTCGCGCAGCGCTTCGAACCAGAGGCGTGCCTTCATCTTCTTCGGCTCGATATCGGCCGGCAGCCCCACGGGAAGGTCAGGTCGTTCCAAATCCGTCTCCAGTCACAGGCCCGCTCGCCTGACAAATGACTCGTTTTTTCTGCGCGCGATCCCTAATCTCTTAAAGGCAAGGGTCAAGTCCTGTCTGACCCAGGTGCAAAGGAGTTCCTTCGTGCGCACCCCGGCAAGACCGCCGCTGGATGGCTTGAAGAAGAGACTGGAGCGCTCGCGCGCCGAGCGCGCAGACCAGCCGCGCGACGGATTCCTGCGTGAGACCTTCGTGCTGCCGCGCCCGGCAGCGCGCCTCAAGGCAAAGGAGTGGTTCGAGCGTTTCCCGAAGCAGGCCTACTGGACCGAGATCGAAAGCTGGTTTGAACGCCCGGGCGACGTGATCGAGTTCACCATGCGGCGGCTGCCGGCGGCTGACTGAACAATCGTCAGGGCACCAATAGCCTTCTCGCGCCCGTACCCTCTCGGGCCAGCCGGTCTTCCTTGTTCCTCAGGGGACATTTGTCGATCGACATGCAGCCGCAGCCGATGCAGTCGGTCAGGCCGTCACGCAACTTTTTCAATTGGCTGATCTTATGGTCGAGCGCGTCGCGCCAGGCTGTCGAAAGCAGGTTCCAGTCCTCGCGGTTCGGCGTGCGCTCTTCGGGCAGCGACTGGAACGCCCGGGCGATCTCGGCGAGCGAAATGCCGACCTCCTGGGCGACACGGATGATCGCCACGCGCCGCAACACGTCGCGGCTGTAGCGCCGCTGATTGCCGGACGTGCGGTGGCTGCGGATCAGCCCGCGCGCCTCGTAGAAATGCAGCGCCGATACCGCGACGCCGCTGCGCATCGCCACCTGGCCGACCRTCAATTCCCTCACTGGAGCCATTCCCGAATTCCCGCTTGACCTCAAGTTAAGTTGAGCTTGTAGCCAAGAAACGTCGATAGGGCAATTGCAGGAGAAAGGCGATGTGCGCCTGGGCAGGAATGACGGCGGATCAGGATAGCGCGGAGGCGCGAAAGCTATTTTCCGAGTTGGCGGAGCGCTTCGCCCGCGACCATGGCAACCGACAACGCGACGTTGATGCTGCGCGCACCCGCCCGCATCGGAATGGTCAGTCGCGCATCGGCCGCCTGGTGGACTTCTTCCGTCACGCCGGCGGATTCGCGGCCGAACAGAAGAATGTCGCCGGCGGCGAAAGCGAAATCGGTATAGGCCGTCGCGGCCTTGGTGGTGAGCAGCACCAGGCGGCGCGCATGCRCCTTTCGCCATTCCTCGAAGGCGTGCCAGTCGGCATGGCGGGAGAGCGCTGCCATTTCGAGGTAATCCATGCCGGCCCGTTTCAGCGCCCGGTCAGAGAGCGGGAAACCGRCCGGCTCGATGATATCGACGCCGATGTCGAGGCAGGCGGCGAAGCGCAGGATTGTCCCGGTGTTGCCGGCGATATCCGGCTGGTAGAGCGCGATGCGGAGACGATCGTTCATTTTCGCATCCTGCTAATAAGTGGCAGATCGGCCACAGGCATCTCCGGCTTTCGGCGATTTCTGGACTGGCGGGTGGCCATTTTCTGCGAAGTCGAGTATATGCCCACCATCGTCAACCCGAACCGAATGGAGGGGAACACATGATGACCATGCACTTCCAGCTCCTCTCCGGGCAGCTCCCATCCGGGGCTCGCGTATGCCCGCAGGCGGTTTCGGTACGACGATTCTTCTGACACTTTAAGTCCTCATCGCACCGATTCCCGCCGAACCCAGTTTTCGGCCTTCGAAGGAATCTTGCGATGTTTTTCAAACTGCCAAAGGGGCGCCGCGCCCCAGCTGAACGTGTCGAGATTGATGCTTGTCGTCATCTTCCGACCGATTCGATCCGCGCCTTCGGCCKAATGCCGGTGGTCGAGGCCGCATCACCGTTTTTAACGCATTTGCATATGGAGGACGGACCGATGTTCGATCCCTACAAAATACCGGGTTCAAGAAGCCTGCACGAGCGCAAGGCGGCGACCTGGGCGCTGCTGATCGGCGAGACCTATTCGTCGGCGGTGCATGCCGAGGAACGGCGCAGGCCGCATCGCGGCATGCTGCCGGACGTCGATTTCTCGCGCGCGGTGCCCGACCACAGCCGGCCCACGCTGGTGCGGCGGATCATCCGCCTGATCCGGCCGGGCGACAGGAACCKGGCAGGCTCAGGCTTGTCGTCGGCAAGTTCGGGGCCGTCGGGGCCGTCGAACGGGCCTGTCGGCGAAAAGCCCAAGACACCCTATATTGCGCGAAGCAGGGCCGGTGAGACGGATGATTCCGTATCGCCGGCCCGCAATGCTGCGCGGCCGCAAAACCTACCCCATCAATCCCGCGCCGCGTGAGCGCGCATAGCATCGTGAGTGCCTGGAATGTTCCGCTGGTTTGAAAACAGGCTCAATCCCTTCCCGGCCGCGGAGCCGGTCGAGCCGCCGAAGACGCTGGTCGCGTTCTGCGTGCATTATACGCGCGGCGCCTGGCCCTACATCATCATGGATGCGGTGCTGGTGACCGCGATCTCCATCGCCGAAGTGTGGATGTTCGGCTTCATGGGCCACATCGTCGACTGGCTGTCGGGGCAGAACCGCGAAACCTTCCTGCAGACGGAAAGCTGGAAGCTCGCCGGCATGGCTTTCGTCGTGCTGTTCGCGCTGCCGGGCACGGTCTGGCTGCATTCGCTGCTCAACCAGCAGACGCTGATGGGCAACTATCCCATGCGCATCCGCTGGCAGGTGCATCGCTATCTGCTCAAGCAGTCGATGGCTTTCTATCAGGACGAATTCGCCGGCCGCATCGCCACCAAGCTGATGCAGACGGCGCTCGCCGTGCGCGAATGCGTAATCAAGCTGATCGACGTCTTGAACTACGTCATCGTCTATTTCCTCGGCATGCTGTTCATCGTCGGCTCGGCCGATTGGCGGYTGGCCGCACCGCTCGCCGTCTGGCTGGTCGGCTATATCGGGCTCTTGCGCTTTTTCATCCCGCGGCTGGGCAAGGTCGGCGAGGAGCAGGCCAACGCGCGCTCGACCATGACCGGCCGTGTCGTCGACAGCTACACCAACATCCAGACGGTGAAGCTGTTTTCGCACGCGCGACGCGAGGCGACCTTCGCCAGAGAGGGCATGGCGAGCTTCCTCGACACCGTCTACCGCTCGATGCGGCTGGTGACGGTGTTTTACGGCCTGCTCTACATCCTGAACTCGCTGCTTTTGTTCTCGGTGACGGCAATCTCGCTCTGGCTGTGGCTGGGACAGGCGGTGACGATCGGTGCCGTCGCCGTGGTCATCGGCCTTGTCCTGCGGATGTGGGGCATGTCGCAATGGATCATGTGGGAGATGTCCGGGCTGTTCGAGAATATCGGCACCGTGCAGGACGGCATCCAGTCGATCTCGCTGCCGCGCCTCGTCGAGGACAGGCCGGGCGCGAGGGACATCGCCGTCAACCAGGGTGAAATCCGCTTCGAGGACATCGGCTTCCATTACGGCAAGCAGAAGGGCGTCATCGAGAACCTGTCGCTCACCGTGAAGCCCGGCGAGAAGGTCGRCATCGTCGGGCGTTCCGGCGCCGGCAAGTCGACGTTGGTCAATCTGCTGCTGCGTTTCTACGATCTGGAAAGCGGCAGGATCCTCGTCGACGGCCAGGAGATCGCGGCGGTGACGCAGGATTCGCTGCGCGCCCAGATCGGCATGGTGACGCAGGACACCTCGCTGCTGCATCGCTCGGTAAAGGAGAACATCCTCTACGGCCGGCCGGACGCGACCGACGAGATGCTCATCGAGGCGGYGCGGCGAGCGGAGGCGCTCGATTTCATCGGCGGGCTTTCGGACCATAACGGCCGCAAGGGCTTCGATGCCCATGTCGGCGACCGCGGCGTGAAACTCTCCGGCGGCCAGCGGCAGCGCATCGCGATCGCACGCGTCATGCTGAAGGACGCGCCGATCCTGATCCTCGACGAGGCGACGTCGGCGCTCGATTCGGAAGCCGAAGCGGCGATCCAGGAAAACCTCTACAAGCTGATGGAGGGCAAGACGGTGATTGCGATCGCGCATCGGCTGTCGACGATCGCGGCGATGGACAGGCTCGTCGTCATGGACAAGGGCCGCATCATCGAGGAAGGCTCTCACGAAGAGCTCGTC
Source organism: Mesorhizobium sp. LCM 4576 (assembly GCF_001854815.1). NCBI lineage: Bacteria > Pseudomonadati > Pseudomonadota > Alphaproteobacteria > Hyphomicrobiales > Phyllobacteriaceae > Mesorhizobium > Mesorhizobium sp. LCM 4576. The sequence goes on along the minus strand of NZ_MDDT01000065.1, from coordinate 14,267 downwards.
GCCAAGGGCGGGCTTTACGCGCAGCTCTGGCAGCGTCAGTCCGGCGGCTTCCTGCTCGATGACGGACCGGCCGACGCCAAGGCGACCGAGATGGCGGCGGAGTAACGCGATCGCGATTGGCATCAACAGGTTACGGCGATTGCAGGAAATCGATCCCAGGCGTAACCACGGCATGGCCAGAGGCCCGCCGGCGACCAGATCGGGCGCCGGCGGGTTTGTGGCCTCCACGAGAGAAAAATGTTCGACCGCATCTTCACCTGGTTCGAAAGCCGTTATTCGCCGGTGGCGCTGGCCGACGACAGGCAGCCGCCAATGGGGCTTTGGCGCTTCTACTGGTATTTCATAAGGCAGTTTCGCGCCGCCTATTGGCTGCGCATCRTCATCGTTGCCGTCGCGGCCATCGTGGACGCGATGCTGCCGATCTTCGTCGGCCTGATCGTAGGCCTGCTCTCCAGCACCAGGCCGGGCGATTTCTTCGCCGCGCATGGGCCGCTGCTCGTGCTGATGGCCTTCGTCGTGCTGCTGCGTCCGTTGTCGATGGTTGTCGACGCGCTCATCCGCAACCATGCCATCGCGCCGAACCTCATCGACCTCATCCGCTGGCAGAGCCATTGGCATGTCGTGCGCCAGGACTGGTCGTTCTTCCAGAACGACTTCGCCGGCCGCATCGGAACGAAGGTCATGCAGAGCGGYGATTCGATGGAGATGAGCGTCAACCTCACCGTCGATGCCGTATGGTACGCGCTGGTCTTCGTTGCGGTCGCCATCGTGGTGCTGGCGCGGCTTGACCTGCTTCTCCTGGCGGTCGTGGCTGTGTGGCTGGTGTTCTATTGCCTGATCTTCTGGTCTGCGATGCCCAGGATCACGCAACGCTCGTCCCAACTGTCGGAGCGGTGGTCGCAGGTGAGCGGCCGCATGGTCGACAGCTACACCAACATCCTGACGCTCAAGACATTCTCGACCGGCGAGCACGAAGACAAATATGTCTCGCAAGCCGTGGTCGAGCACGCCGACACTTTCTACCAGCTGATGCGCGTTTTCACGCTGATGTGGTCGGCCCTGTTCATCCTCAACGCGGCGCTGCTTATCGCCGTGAGCTGGCTGGCGCTCGCCGGCTGGAACGCCGGCGCCATGACCACCGCGGCCGTGGCGACCGCGATACCGTTCGCGCTGCAGATCGCCAACATCTCCGGCAGGATCCTCGATGTCGGCGCCAACGTCTTCCGGCAGATCGGCGTCGCCGGCAACTCGATGACGACGATCGCGCGGCCGATCGTCATGCAGGACCGGCCCGACGCGCCGGCCCTCGTCGTGACCGCCGGCGGCATCGAGTTCGACCGGGTGAATTTCAACTACTGGCGCAAGGACGGCAAAGGCGGCGTCATCGACAATCTGTCGCTGAAGATCGCGCCGGGCGAGCGGGTCGGCCTGATCGGYCGTTCCGGGGCCGGCAAGTCGACGCTGGTCAATCTCGTGCTCAGACTGTTCGACGTGCAGGACGGCAAGGTGCTGATCGACGGGCAGGATATCCGCAACGTCTCGCAGGAAAGCGTCCGGGCGGCGATCGGCTTCGTCAACCAGGACACCTCGCTCTTGCACCGGTCGGTTCGCGAGAACCTCAAATATGGGCGTCAGTCGGCAAGCGACCAGGCGATGTTCAGCGCCGCGAAAGCCGCCCAGATCGACGATGTGATCGCGGGGCTGACCGATCCGCATGGGCAGAGCGGCTATGAGGCGCTTGTCGGCGAGCGCGGCGTGAAGCTGTCCGGCGGCCAGCGGCAACGCATCGCAATTGCCCGCGTTATGCTGAAGGACGCGCCTATCCTCATCCTCGACGAGGCGACGTCCGCGCTCGATTCGGAGGTGGAAGCGGCTATCCAGGAGAACCTCTACAAGCTCATGCAAGGCAAGACCGTCATCGCCATCGCCCACCGCCTGTCGACCATCGCGGCGATGGACAGGCTGGTGGTGATGGACAAAGGGCGCATCGTCGAGGACGGTTCGCATGAGGCGCTGATCGCCAAGGGCGGGCTCTATGCCCAGCTCTGGCGGCGCCAGTCGGGCGGCTTCCTGCTCGAGGAAAAGCAGGCGGCCGAGGATCTGGCGACGAAAGGTGAAGCCGCCGAATGATGCAAGCCATCTATCGCTGGTTCGAGCACTGGGTCTATCCGTTCCGCGAGCCCGCGAATCTGCGGCCGCCCGCCAGCGTCGGCGGCTTCCTCTGGCACTATGTCGGCCAGGCGAAGCTAGCCTTCTTCGCCATGCTGATCATCGGCGGCATCGCCCCGCTGGTCGAAGCCGGCCTGTTCTATTTCGTTGGGCGACTGGTCGATATCCTCGATCAACTGCCCGGCGAGCGCAGTTGGCAAGCGCTTTGGACCGCCGCCGGACCCGAGCTCTTGTTCATGGGCGCGGTGGTGCTCATCATCCGCACGGTCGTCGTCGGCCTGTCGGCGCTGGTCGACGAACAGACGATCACGCCCGGCTTCTACAATCTGGTGCGCTGGCAGGCGCACCGGCATGTCTCGCGCCAGTCCTATGCCTTCTTCCAGAACGATTTCGCCGGCCGCATCGCCACCAAGGTCTGGCAGGCGGGGCAGGCGACCGGCGACCTGATGGAAAGCTTCATCGAGGTGGTCTGGTTCATGATCGTCTATACGGTCACCACGCTGGCGCTGGTCGCGGGGCTGGATTTGCGGTTGGCGGTGATGGTGGTGGTGTGGATCGCGGCGTTCGGCTGGCTGGCGAAACTCTATCTGCCGGCGATCCGCAAGCATGCCGAGGCGACCGCCGAGGCCGGCTCGATGATCACCGGCCGCATCGTCGATTCCTATTCCAACGTGCAGACGCTGAAGCTGTTTTCGGCCGATGGCGACGACCGCTATATCCGCAGCGGCTTCGACATCTATCTCGACGCGCTGCGGCCGTTCACCCGGCGGCTGACCGRCGTGCGCATGGCGCTGACCATGCTCTCCGGCGTCATGATCACCGCGATCGCGGCCTTTGCCATCTATCTGTGGGTCGAAGGCTCGATCACCGTCGGCGCCGTCGCCTTCACCCTGTCGCTGGTGCTGAGGCTCAACATGCTGCTCGGGCGGCTGATGATGCAGCTCAACGGCATTCTGAGGAACCTCGGCGTGCTGGAGAACTCCAAGGCGCTGATCACGCAGCCGCTCGGCCTGACCGACGCGCCGGACGCCAGCGAACTGGTCGTCACCGGCGGCCGCATCGACGTCAGCAACGTCACTTTCCATTACGGCAAGGGGGCAGGGGTGCTCGACGGCATCGACCTTGCCGTGCGGCCGGGCGAGAAGGTCGGGGTGGTCGGCCCGTCCGGCGCCGGCAAGACGACCTTGGCCAATCTGATCCTGCGCCTCTACGACCTGGAAGGCGGCCGGATCCTGATCGATGGCCAGGATATCGCGCATGTGACGCAGAACTCGCTGCGCGGCAATATCGGCGTCGTCAGCCAGGACACCGCGCTGTTCCACCGCTCGCTGCGCGACAACATCAAGCTCGGCATGCCGGACGCCACCGACGCGCAGGTGATCGCCGCTGCGAAAAAGGCCGAGGCGCATGACTTCATCCTGGGGCTGCGCGATACCAGAGGTCGCGCCGGCTACGAGGCCTATGTCGGCGAGCGCGGCGTGAAGCTCTCCGGCGGGCAGCGGCAGCGCGTAGCGATTGCCCGCGTCTTCCTCAAGGACGCGCCGATCCTCATCCTCGACGAGGCGACCTCGGCGCTCGATTCGGACATCGAGGCGGCGATCCAGGAGAACCTGACCAGGCTGATGGAAAACAAGACCGTGATCGCCATCGCGCACCGGCTCTCCACCATCGCAGCACTTGACCGGCTGGTGGTGCTCGACGGCGGYCGCATCGTCGAGCAGGGCACGCATGACGAACTGGTGGCGCTCGATGGGCTCTATGCGCGGCTCTGGAAGCGGCAGTCCGGCGGCTTCCTGTTCAATGAGGAAAGCCCGCTGGAAGAGACGCGGCCGGCGGAGTAGAACGGCGTCATGTCGGTACGCATGCCCACCAATTTCGGACGGTCAGGCGCCCAGGAAAGCGCGCTCGACCTGCTCGGCCACGAAATCCTCGCCGAGAAGGCCGCCGCGCTTGGCCGCGCYGGCCAGCGCGTGGAGGAAACCCTTGCCAGATTGCGCGAGGGCGGCGAAGGCGAGCATCGCAACCGGCTGCTCAAGGAAGCGGCCGCGGCCGTGCACGCCTACTTCATCCAGCGCGAGCTCTGCGGTCTGCGCAAGCACGATGCGGTGATCCGCGAGTACAACATCCCACGGGCGGTGCTGGTCAGGCTGGGCGCCAGTTAGGCACTGACTTCTTGACGGAAGCGTAGCAATCTCGCAGCGAGCGCCGTGGGGTTCTCATCGGCGGCGAAATGCCCGCTGTCCGGGATGATGTCGCCTTCGACGCGCGACAGGCCGGCGGATCTCAAGCCGTCGAGATAATCGGCGATGTCGCCGGTTTCGGCCGAGCCCCTGAGATAAAGCACCGGCATGGCGATCGGTGTCCTGGGCGGCGCGGAATTGGTCTTGGCGTCTGCGGCGAAGGCGCGGTACCAGTCGAAGCCGGCCTTGAGACTTTCCGGCCGCGAATAGGCTTTCGCATAAATGTCTCTGGCTTCCGCGGGGATTGCCGATTTTTCCTTCGAAAGAACATCGAAGAAGAAATCGAAATAGGCGCGCTCGTGGCCGCTCACCAGCATCTCCGGCAAAGCCGGGATCGCATGGAAAGCGAAATGCCAGATATGCGGATTGCGGATGACTTCTTGCCACGGCGCCACGCCGGGGATGACGACGTCCATGATCACCRCGCCGGACAGTTCCTCGGGCATGTCGCGCAACAGGGCGAATACGATCTGGCCGCCGACATCGTGACCGGCGACGATGACCTGCCGCAAGCCGCAAGCGCCGATCAGCCCCTTTATCAATCTTGCCAGATCTGTCTTTTCGCCGGTCCTGGGCGCGCCCTGAGAGTCGCCGACGCCCGGCAGGTCCGGCGCGACCACACGCTGGTTCTCGGCCAACCGATCGATGACTGCCTCGAATGCATATGAACTTTGTGGCCAGCCATGCAGCAGCAGAAGGCCGGGCGCATCGAACGGTCCTGCTTCCCGGATCGCAATAGTCAGCCCCTCGACCTCGACGGCTCGTGTTCRCATGCGTCGATCTCAATCAAATGCCAGGTCGATGGAACTAGGCTACCGTCAGGCTTCGGACAGATCCAATCAGAATCATTCCAGCCATTCGGTGATGAAGTGGCCGTTCTCGTGGATGTCGGTGCTTTCGAGTGGRCCCGGGCCGAGATTGGTGAATTTGTGCGGCGTGTCGGGCGGCACGATCAGGATCTGGCCGGCGGTGGCCTTGATCTCCCGGTCGCCGATCGTGAACAGGCCGGTGCCGGAGCGGATGACGAAGATTTCCGCATAGGGGTGCTTGTGCAGGCGCGGACCGCCGCCGACCGTCGGCTGATAATGAAGATCAGGCAGGAATTGGCGCCGAATTGGCCGCATTGCAGCTCGCCTTTCCAGCAGTCGGGGCCGTCGGCCCAGCTGTCGCGTTCGATGACATGCGCCATGCCGGGAGAATAGACCGGGCCAGGAGCCGATGTCGAGGCGAACATCGGCCCGATTTCGGCCCGGATTCCCCGCTGTTCCGCCCTGTCCGGCGGCCTGGCACGGACGCGCCGGCCAGGGGCGCCGCGCATCCCCGCGACAATCTGCCCTTGTGGCCTCACCCCGCTGGACAAAAACGGGCTGCCCGCATAAACCGAAATCCAAATGCCGGAGGAATTCGCTAGCCTGTTCGCCATGCGCTGTCGGGCAGGTGCGATTGAGCGGGGACAAGGCTCGGCCTCCGGTTAGGAAGAGGCGAAAGGATCAGGCACCCGTGAGCGCAACCGAAATCCACGATCCCAACCGTCGCGATTTTCTCTATGTAGCCACCGGCATGGCCGCCGTCGTCGGCGCGGGAGCCGTGGCGTGGCCGTTCATCGACCAGATGCAGCCGGATGCCTCGACGCTGGCGCTGGCTTCGGTCGAGGTCGATGTCTCCTCGCTGCAGCCCGGCAGCTCGCTGATCGTCAAATGGCGCGGCAAGCCGGTGGTGGTGCGCAACCGCACCGAAAAGGAAATGAAGGACGGCGAAGCCGTCAACCTCGCCGATCTCAAGGACCCGATCGCGCGCAACGCCAACCTGCCGTCGGATGCGCCGGCGACCGATGCCAACCGCACCACGCCCGGCAAGGAAGCCTGGATGGTCATGGTCCAGGTCTGCACCCATCTTGGCTGCATCCCGCTCGGCCAGGAAGGCGATTTCGGCGGCTGGTTCTGCCCGTGCCACGGTTCGCAATACGACACCGCCGGCCGCATCCGCAAAGGCCCGGCGCCGGAGAACATGGCGATCCCGGTATTCAAGTTCATTTCCGATACCAAGATCCTTATCGGTTGAGGCAGGGGATATTTCGATGAGCGAGGGACACWCGACCTATACGCCCAAGACCGGTATCGAGCGCTGGTTCGACGCCCGCATGCCGCTGCCGCGGCTGATCTATGACAGCTTCGTCGCCTATCCGGTGCCGCGCAACCTCAACTACATGTGGACGTTCGGCGGCATCCTTTCGATCATGCTGGTTTCGCAGATCCTGACCGGCATCGTGCTGGCGATGCATTACACGTCCGACACCAATCTCGCCTTCGATTCGGTCGAGAAGATCATGYGCGACGTGAATTCGGGATGRCTGTTGYGGTACCTCCATTCCAACGGCGCCTCGTTCTTCTTCGTCGCCGTCTACATCCACATCTTCCGCGGCCTCTTCTACGGTTCCTACAAGGCGCCGCGCGAGCTTCTGTGGATCCTCGGCTGCATCATCTACCTCCTGATGATGRCCACCGGCTTCATGGGCTATGTGCTACCCTGGGGTCAGATGAGCTTCTGGGGCGCCACCGTCATCACCGRCTTCTTCAGCGCTATCCCGCTGGTCGGCAACTGGATCCAGGAACTGCTGCTTGGCGGTTTCGCCGTCGACAACCCGACGCTGAACCGCTTCTTCGCGCTCCATTACCTGCTGCCGTTCATGATCGCCGGCGTCGTCGTCCTGCACATCTGGGCGCTGCATGTCGTGGGCCAGTCGAACCCGACCGGCATTGAGGTGAAGTCGAAGACCGACACCGTCGCTTTCACGCCCTATGCGACCATCAAGGACGCGTTCGGCATGATCGTGTTCCTGTTCTTCTTCGCCTATTTCGTCTTCTACCTGCCGAACTATCTCGGCCACCCGGACAACTACACGGTCGCCAACCCGCTGAAGACGCCGGCCCATATCGTTCCGGAATGGTACTTCCTGCCGTTCTACGCGATCCTGCGCGCCATCACCTTCAACATCGGCCCGATCAATTCCAAGCTCGGCGGCGTGCTGTGCATGTTCGGCGCCATCGCCATGCTGTTCCTGGTCCCGTGGCTCGACACCTCCAAGGTGCGCTCGGCGGTCTACCGCCCGTGGTACAAGCTGTTCTTCTGGCTGTTCGTGGCCGACGCCATCCTGCTCGGATGGCTGGGCTCGCAGCCGGCGGAAGGCTCTTACGTGTTCATGGCGCAGATGGCGACTTTGTTCTACTTCGCCTTCTTCCTGGTCATCATGCCGGTGCTCGRCCTGATCGAGACGCCGCGCAGGCTGCCGAACTCGATCACCGAGGCGGTGCTGGAAAAAAACAAGGGCGGCAGCGGACATCCGGCAGGCGCGRCCGCCGCGCCGGAAACCAAAGGCTGAGGATCTGAGGGGATTTTGGGTATGAAGAAGATTCTCACCTCGCTGGCGCTGCTCGGCCTGGTGGTGGCGRGCACCGCTGCCATCGCCGCCGAAGAGGAACACAACCCGGCCGCGCCGACGCATTTCCCGATCAACGAGCCGAAGGAAATGAGCTGGAGCTTCGCCGGCCCGTTCGGCACCTACGACAAGGCGCAGCTGCAGCGCGGCCTCAAGGTCTACAAGGAGGTCTGCTCGGCCTGCCATTCGATGAACCTGGTGGCCTTCCGCACGCTGGAAGGGCTCGGCTATTCGGACGCGCAGATCAAGACGCTGGCCGCCGAATACACCATCCATGACGGCCCGAACGATGCCGGCGACATGTTCGACCGTCCCGGCAAGCCGTCGGACCATTTCCCGGCGCCGTTCCCGAACGAGCAGGCCGCGGCCTCCGCCAATGGCGGCGCCGCCCCGCCGGACATGTCGCTGCTCGCCAAGGCGCGTGGCGTCGAGCGCGGCTTCCCGCGCTTCATCTTCGATATCTTCACCCAGTATGCTCAGGGCGGCCCGGACTACATCCACTCGCTGCTCACCGGCTACGACCAGACGCCGCCGGCCGGCATGGTGATCCCGGAAGGCACGCACTACAATCCGTATTTCCTGTCCGGCGTGTCGCTGAAGATGCCGAAGCCGCTCTCCGACGGCCAGGTGACCTATGACGACGGCTCGCCGCAGACGGTCGACCAGTATGCCCGCGACGTCTCGGCCTTCCTGATGTTCRCCGCCGAGCCGCATCTCGAGGACCGCAAGAAGACCGGCTTCCGCGTCATGGTCTTCCTGCTGCTCTTCGGCGCGCTGGTCTACATGACCAAGCGCAGGGTGTGGGCCGACGTGGCGCACTGAGGCGGCCGGCTTCCAGAAAAATGTGAAGGGCGCCGAAAGGTGCCCTTTTCTTTTCGGCCGCTTGCCGGCAAAACTGTGCGGCAACGGATCAACCGCTTATGAAATCCTCCCTCGAAGACACGCTGCTTGCGGCCATCCGCACCATTCCGGACTATCCGAAGCCCGGCATCCTGTTTCGCGACATCACCACGCTGCTTGGCGACGCGCGCGCCTTTCGGCGCGCCATCGACGAGCTGGTGCATCCCTATGYCGGGCTGAAAATCGACAAGATCGCCGGCATCGAGGCGCGCGGCTTCATCCTCGGCGGCGCCGTGGCGCACCAGTTGTCGGCCGGCTTCGTGCCGATCCGCAAGAAGGGCAAGCTGCCTTACGAGACGGTGCGCGTGGCCTACAGCCTCGAATACGGGCTGGACGAGATGGAGATGCACAAGGACGGCGTCTCGCCCGGCGAGAAGGTGATCGTGGTCGACGACCTGATCGCCACCGGCGGCACGGCGGAAGCGGCGGTGAAGCTGCTCAGGCAGATCGGCGCCGACATCGTCGCCGCCTGCTTCGTCATCGACCTGCCGGACCTCGGCGGCCGCCGGAARCTGGAAGCGCTCGGCGTGCCGGTCAGGACGCTGATCGGGTTCGAGGGGCATTGAGGCGCCTCTTCCTTCTCCCCTTGTGGGAGAAGGTGGATCGGCGCGCAGCGCCGAGACGGATGAGGGGTGTTCCAGCGGAGTGAGACGCTGGCTTTCCCTGGAGCACCCCTCATCCGTCGCCTTCGGCGACACCTTCTCCCGCAAGGGAGAAGGCAGAGGCACTACCCCACCTTCACCAGCACGGCGCTGTCKAACTCGATCACTTTGTCGCCGGTCGAATCGAACCCTTCGGAGCGCAGTGTGAGCAGGTTCCAGCCCGGGCGCCCGGCGAGCGGGCGGTGYGCGAGCGCGGTGCGCGTGAAGGTCACCGTCTCGCCGGCATAGACCGGCTTAAGCCATTTCAAATTGCGGAAGCCGGGCGAGGGRCCGAATTCGGGCTGCGGGCCGGGGCCGGTCCAGCGCACGCCCTCGGTCTCCATGCGCTTTTCGAGGTTGTATTTCATCCAGGTGGCGGCGGTATGCCAACCCGAGGCGCAGAGCCCGCCGAGYACGCTCTTCCTTGCCGCCTCCTCGTCGACATGGAAGACCTGCGGGTCGTATTTCCTGGCGAAGGCCTTGATCTCCTCCGGCTCGAACTTGTGCGAGCCTAGCGTGACCGTTTCGCCGATCAGGAAGTACTCGTCGAGGGTCATGCCGCGGCCTCGCGGGTCAGGAACATGCCAGTGTTCTCGAGCTCGAAGACGCTCTCGCCGCGCTGGTTGACCAGTTCGCTGCGCATGRTGATCAAGCCGAGCTGAGGCCGCGATTTGGACTGGCGCTTGGACAGGATCGTGACCGTGCCGCGCAGGGTATCGCCGGCCAGCACCGGCTTCTTCCATTTCACATGCTCGATGCCGGGCGATCCTTGAGAGGTCGAATCGAGCAGGAAGGCGTCGCACAGCATGCGCATGAACATCGCGCAGGTGTGCCAGCCCGAAGCCGAAAGCCCGCCGAGGATGCTGGCCTTGCCGGCTTCCTCGTCGAGATGCATCGGCTGGGCATCGAATTCCGAGGCGAATTCGATGATCTCGGCCGCGCTTACGGTCTTGCTGCCGATGTCCAGCGAGGCGCCCTCGACGAAATCCTCATAGGCCCAGGTCTTTCCGGTCATGTCGGCAATCCGGTTAATCCCAAAGATCGGGCAACCCGGATGCAGGCCCAGGACGATTTGGTCAAGCGATTTCTGGTAAGCCAGTCAGGCGCTCAGGTGTTGAACTTGAACAGCATGATGTCGCCGTCCTGGACGACATACTCCTTGCCTTCGTCGCGCGCCTTGCCGGCTTCCTTGGCGGCCACTTCGCCGCCCAGCGTGACGAAGTCGTTGTAGGAGATCGTCTGGGCGCGGATGAAGCCGCGTTCGAAGTCGGTATGGATGACGCCGGCCGCCTGCGGCRCCTTATCGCCCTTGTGGATCGTCMAGGCGCGCGTCTCCTTCGGCCCGACGGTGAAATAGGTGATGAGATGCAGGAGCTCGTAGCCGGCGCGGATCACCTTGTTGAGGCCCGGCTCGTCGAGGCCGATCGAGGCCAGGAACTCCATTTCCTCTTCGTCGGAAAGCTGGGCGACTTCCGCCTCGATCGCCGCCGAGATCACCACCGTGCCGGCGCCTTGCGCGGCCGCCATCTTCTCCACCGCCCTGGTGTGCTCGTTGCCGGTGGCGGCGTCCGCCTCGGCGACATTGCAGACATAGAGAACGGGATGCGAGGTGAGCAGGTTCAGCCCTTGCAGGATGCGCAGATCCTCCGGCGCGATGCCGTTGAGCAGGAAGCGCGTCGGCTTGCCGGCCTGCAGCAATTCGAGCGCCGCCTCCATCATCGGCAGCACGGCCACCGCTTCCTTGTCCTTGCCGGCGGCGCGCTTGCGGAACTGAACGATGCGGCGCTCGAGGCTTTCGAGGTCCGCGAGCATCAGCTCGGTCTCGACCGTCTCGGCGTCGGCCACCGGATCGATGCGGCCCTCGACATGGGTGATGTCGTCATCCTCGAAGCAGCGCAGCACATGCACGATGGCGTCGACCTCGCGGATGTTGGCGAGGAACTGGTTGCCCAGCCCTTCGYCCTTGGAGGCGCCGCGCACCAGGCCGGCAATGTCGACGAAGGAGATGCGGGTCGGGATGATCTCCTTGGACTTGCCGATCGCCGCGATCTTCCGCAGGCGCGGATCCGGCACCGCCACTTCGCCGGTGTTCGGCTCGATGGTGCAGAAAGGATAGTTGGCGGCCTGCGCGGCGGCTGTCCTGGTCAGCGYGTTGAACAGCGTCGACTTGCCGACGTTGGGCAAGCCAACGATGCCACATTTGAAACCCATGTTCGTCCAGTCCTGTCGGAATTCGATTTTGGTGAGGGCTATGGGCGATAGGGGTGACGAACGTCAAGCCCCGATCGGCCGGGCCGCCTCATGGCGGCTAATCTGGTTATCGCGGGATCATCGCGCAAGCCGGCGAAGTCTGGYGAGGCGCACCGGTTCGCCACCAACGAAGGCCTGGTCTTGCTCCAGCATCGCCAGTGCCTGCCGCGCGCTGTCGCGGGCGCCGTCCAAGTCGCCCAGAAGGGCGCGGCATTCGGCCAGTTCCTCCAGCACATAAGGCGCCTGGGCGCCCTCGGCGACTGCYGCGGCGGCTGTTTCTTCGGCAAGTCGCCGGGCTTCTTCCAGGCGTCCCAGCGCGCGCAACGTCCTGATCACGGCGTAGCGCGCGATGCGCTGTTCGCGTTTCTCGCCGGCCGAGCGGCGCAAGTCGACGGCCTGCTCGAACAGAGCCAGAGCGTCAACGAACCGGCCGGCATCGAAGTAGGACCAGCCGAGATTGTTGAGCAGCGGTGCACGCCAGGGTCCGGCCTCCGGATGCTCGCCGATATAGGCGAGGGCGGTCGCGGTCCATTCAACGGCGCCGTCAAGCGTTCCAACGATCGCCAGCATATGCGCGGCGTCCACGGCCAATGCATGGGCCCCGGCCTGCCGCGCCAGTCGCCAGGCTTCGCCGAACAGCGGCCGCGCCCTTTCGCGTTCACCGGCGGAATTGTGGAGGCGGCCGCGTTCGAGAGCGCAGATCGCGCGGGCTTCCGGATCGTCGCCGGCCAGACGCCCGGCTTGGTCGATCAGCGCGTGACCCGAGACGAAGTCCCCAGCCAGGCCGAGTTTTCTGGCGCGTCCCGCCAGATCCGAGACACTGTCCGCCATGCTGACCTCACTTGTGGCCCCGGAGCGATGTCGGCGCCGCCAGACGCAATCCCCGCTGAGCGGTGCCGCGCGGCCGCGCTCTTTAGTCTTTTCCGAACAGCTTCTTCAGCATGGCGGCCATCGGGCCGCTTTCGGGAATTTTTGCCGCCGGCTGCTGCGGGCGCGCCTGGCGGACATGGCTTTGCTGCTTCGGCGGCTTGGGCGGCGGGCGGTCGTCGTCGCCGGTCGGCACGAGTTTTTCACGCAAGGCGAGCGTGACGCGGTTCATGAACGAGCTGTCGTCGCCCTTGGCGAGCAGCGCGGCGTCGTCGGCGATTGCGTCCAGCAGGACATCGAGCCACTCACGGTCCGCCTTGGCGAAATCGCCAAGCACATGGCCGTGCACCATCTCCTTGACGCCGGGATGGCCGACGCCGATGCGCACCCGGCGATAGGCGTTGCCGACATGCTGGTCGAGCGAGCGAATGCCGTTGTGGCCGCCGGAGCCGCCGCCCACCTTCACCCTGAGCTTGCCGGCGGCAAGGTCGATCTCGTCGTAGAAAACGGTAAGCGCGGCCGGTTCGAGTTTGTAGAAGCGCAGCGCTTCGCCGACCGACTGTCCGGACAGGTTCATGAAGGTCTGCGGCTTGATCAGCAGGATTTTCTCGCCGCCGAGCGTGCCTTCGCAGATCAGGCCCTGGAATTTTCTCGACCAGGGCGAAAAGGAATGGCGGCGGGCAATCGCGTCCGCCGCCATGAAGCCGACATTGTGCCGGTTGTTTTCGTATTTCGCRCCCGGATTGCCGAGGCCTGCAAAGACAAGCATCGTCGCCTCCGGAGCTGGAGAAATTACTTCTCTTCGGCCGCCGGGGCCGCCGCCTCGGTCGCCGCTGCCTCGGTGGTCTCCTCCGTCTCCGGCTTCATCGCCGCGGAGCCGGCAATGGTCGCGATGGTGAAGTCGCGATCGGAGATGACCGGCTTGACGCCGGCCGGCAGCTTGACCGCCGAGATGTGGATCGAGTCGCCGATGTCGGTGCCGGCGAGATCGACGGTGATGAAGTCCGGGATCGCGTTGGCCGGGCAGTGGAACTCGACTTCGTGGCGAACGATGTTGAGCACGCCGCCGCGCTTGATGCCGGGCGACTTGTCCTCATTGATGAAGTGGACAGGCACGTCGACATTGACCTCGGTGTCCTTGCCGATGCGCAGGAAGTCGACATGGACAGGGAAATCCTTGACCGGGTCGAGCTGGAAATCCTTCGGCAGGACCTGGATCTTCTTGCCGTCGACATCGATCGTGGCGACCGTGGTCAGGAACCCGCCGCCATGGATCTTGTAGAAGATGTCCTTGTAGTTGAGCGCAATAGCCAGGGGAGGCTGCTTGTCGCCGTAAATAACTGCAGGCACTTTACCGTCGCGGCGAACTGCACGGGCGGACCCCTTACCGACCTGTTCGYGCGCTTCGGCCTTGAGCTCGTAAGCATCGTGGCTCATGGCATTTCCTTTCGCGTGTTATGGAGCGCTTGCGGCGAGCACGAGGCCAACCGTAAACGTCGAAAGCCGTCGCGGCCTTGCACGATCTGTCCGATGCGTTTGGCGATCCAAATGCGTCTGGGGATCATGCGGGGCCTTGCCGGCCTTCCTCCGMGTTGCCTCCAAGGGTGTCTACGCGGGTGGCGGCTCTATAGCCGAAGGCGGGCAAGGGCGCAAGCGCTTGGGCTGGAAGGTGTCGTAAGCACATGAGTTGTCCGGGTTAGGTAGCACACGAGTTGTCCGGTTTTATCGCCAGCGAATGGAGGCTGGGGATGGGACGGACAGCAT
>NZ_MDDT01000064.1:0-34441 GCF_001854815.1 Mesorhizobium sp. LCM 4576 | reverse complement strand
CCGGCGCCACTGCCAATCGCAAACGCTGGTGATTGACTGAGGAGTGAGCGCCAGATTCCCCCTTCTCCCCTTGTGGGAGAAGGTGGCTTGTCGCAAAGCGACAAGACGGATGAGGGGTGTTCCAGCTTGGCGCTGACGGACGTCGTTGCTCGACCTCAAGCCTCCCCAAACACCCGCTTGAAGATCGTGTCGACATGCTTGGTGTGGTAGCCGAGGTCGAATTTCTCACGGATATCGGCTTCGGAGAGGGCCGCCGTCACGTCCTTGTCGGCAAGCAGTTCCTCCAGGAAATCGGCGCCGTGCTCCCAGACTTTCATGGCGTTGCGCTGCACCAGGCGATAGGCGTCCTCGCGTGACAGGCCGGCCTGCGTCAGCGCCAAGAGCACGCGCTGCGAATRCACCAGGCCGCGGAACTTGTTGAGGTTCTTCTCCATGTTCTCGGGATAGACGAGCAGCTTGTCGACGACGCCGGTCAGACGCGCCAGCGCGAAATCCAGCGTCACCGTCGCATCCGGTCCGATCATGCGCTCGACCGAGGAATGCGAAATGTCGCGTTCGTGCCAGAGGGCCACATCCTCCATGGCCGGCAGCGCCATCGACCRCACCATCCGGGCAAGGCCGGTGAGGTTCTCGGTCAGCACCGGGTTGCGCTTGTGCGGCATGGCCGACGAGCCCTTCTGGCCTGGCGAGAAATACTCTTCCGCTTCCAGCACCTCGGTGCGCTGCAGATGGCGGATCTCGACGGCGAGGCGTTCGACCGACGAGGCGATGACGCCGAGGGTCGCAAAGAACATGGCATGGCGGTCGCGCGGAATGACCTGGGTCGATACCGGCTCCGGCTTCAGCCCGAGCTTTGCCGCCACATGCTCTTCGACATAAGGCTCGATGTTGGCGAAGGTGCCGACCGCGCCGGAGATGGCGCAGGTCGCAATATCCTCGCGCGCGTGCACCAGCCGCTCGCGGCAGCGCGAGAACTCGGCATAGGCCTGCGCCAGCTTGACGCCGAAGGTGGTCGGCTCGGCATGGATGCCGTGGCTGCGGCCGATGGTGACGGTATCCTTGTGCTCGAAAGCACGGCGCTTCAGCGCCGCCAGCAAGGCGTCGATGTCGGCAAGCAGGATGTCGCTGGCCCGCGTCAGCTGCACGRCAAGGCAGGTGTCGAGCACGTCCGACGAGGTCATGCCCTGGTGAATGAAGCGGGCATCCGGCCCGACGAATTCGGCCAAGTGGGTGAGGAAAGCAATGACGTCATGCTTGGTGACGCGCTCGATCTCGTCGATCTTGGCGACGTCGAATTTGGCCGCGCCGCCTTTTTCCCAGATGGTCCTTGCCGCTTCCTTCGGGATGACTCCCAATTCCGCCAGCGCATCGCAGGCATGCGCCTCGATCTCGAACCAGATGCGGAAGCGGGTTTCGGGCGACCAGATGGCGACCATTTCCGGCCGGGAATAGCGAGGGATCATTCGTTTTTTAAGTCYTGCCTAGATAAGCGCTGGCCGCGTCCTAACAGAGGCGGGCCCGATGCTCAACGCCGCCGCCGCGCAAACCAGATGCTGACCCCGACAAGCGCTGCAAAACCCAGCGGAAAATAGAGYCGCACGCCAAGCACGACGAACTGGTAGAGCGCGGTCAGCAGCGTGAAGGCGAACTCGAACGCCCAGGTCAGCGTCAACGCCGGTGCGTGCCACTCGGCATAATAGGAGCGATACTGCAACGCGAACAGGCCGCCGGTGAAGGCGAGCGTTGCCGCCAGAAGCGACACGAACGCCGCGGCGAAGGCCGTTTCCCAATTACGGCCGCGAGAAACCAGCCTTGCCAGCGTCAGCCCAACCGGGAAGGCAAGCAAGCCGCCAAGACCATAGAGCAGCGCAACGAACCGGATCCTGTCGGGTGTCTCCCAGGCGGCCAGCAGAAGATTTGCCAGCGCGCTGGCACCCATGGCTGTGCCCCAGAGCAAGGTTCCGACAGCAGCCTCGCTTGCCGAAGGAATTGCGGGACGGAGCCGATCCATGAGGCCGCGGCGCAACGGGACTTGCTGCAACGGCGTCATAGGTGGCAAATCCCATCGCGCGTCGCGCGACCGGGCAGGCTAGGCGTCATCTGTCTCATCGGCGTCATGCCTATCACGCCATGGTGAACGAGACGTGCCGTGCGATGCATCCAATCCGGCGTTCATTTGTTATTGTCGGTCGTCTCGCATCCGAAAGGGCAAATCGCCATCCAGCGGAGGACCAGCATGAGCACCGACATCAGCAAGATACGCGGACATATGGAAGTGATCGGCGCCGATGGCGTCCATATCGGCACCGTCGACAAGGTCGAGGGTGACCGGATCAAGCTGACCAAGGCCGACAGCGGCATGGGCTCGCATAAGGGCCATCACCACTACATCTCGCTTGCCCTGGTCGCGGAGATCGACGGGCAGAAGGTATGGCTCTCCGCGAATTCGGATGTCGCCGTCACCTTCGAGGAAGAAAAGTCCGATCCGACCTGATCAGCGCGACGACCACACAGGGAACAAATCACCCGCGGCCGGCGTCGCGGCATGGACGCCGCGGCTGATCGCACGCGCCATTGTGGCRCCAGCCGCCGCGAACAGGTCGATCGCGGCATCGGCGCCGAGCTCGATGCCGCTCCTGCCGGTCGCCAGGGCAAAGACCAGATCGCCGTCGGCCGGCGTGTGCGTCGGCCAGATGCCGCGGGCGAAGCCGTCATGCGCCGAAATTGCCAGCCGCTTGGCCGCGGCCTTGCTCAGGACGGCGTCGGTGGCGATGACGGCGATGGTGGTGCTGCCGCCTTCGACCTCGCCGCCGACGCTCCGGTCGCGGTATTTCAGCAGGATCTCCCGGGCGTCCTCGGGCATCTGGGCGGGATAGCCCAGGCCGCCGAACTCGTYGCCGATCTCGAAGGGGGCAGCCCAGAAATGGCGGCTGCGGCCGACCGTCACCGAGCCGGTCGGATTGACGGCGGCGAGCGCGCCGATGGTGACGCCGCTGTCGAGCACGGTCGAGGCGGAGCCCAGCCCGCCTTTCAGCCCGGAGGTCAGCGCGCCGGTCCCGGCGCCAGCCGTGCCGATGGCGAAATCGCCGGTTGCCGCCTGCACGGCCTCATAGCCGAGTTCGCGATAGGGCGGATAGCGACCCCAATCCTTGTCGCCGCCATTGCGCAGGTCGAACAGGATCGCGGCCGGCACGATCGGCACGCGGAAGCCGCCAACCTCGACACCGATGTTTTTCTCGCGCAGCGCCGCCTGCACGCCCGAAGCGGCGTCGAGGCCGAAGGCGGAGCCGCCCGACAGAACGACGGCATGGATCGTCGCGATCGAGTTCTGCGGCTCGAGCAGATCGGTTTCGCGCGTGCCCGGCGCGCCGCCCAGCACCTGGATGCCGGCAACCGCGGGCTCGTCGC
Source organism: Mesorhizobium sp. LCM 4576 (assembly GCF_001854815.1). Taxonomy (NCBI): domain Bacteria; kingdom Pseudomonadati; phylum Pseudomonadota; class Alphaproteobacteria; order Hyphomicrobiales; family Phyllobacteriaceae; genus Mesorhizobium; species Mesorhizobium sp. LCM 4576. Next base: position 31,033 of record NZ_MDDT01000064.1, on the reverse strand, counting down.
ACAGCACAACCGTGACGCCCGATTTCAGCCTGGCGTCGGCGGCATTGCCGATGCGGAGGCCGTCAACGTCGGTAATGAGATTACGCGGCCCGGTGCGGAACATCACTTGTCCTCCAGCGGTACGAAATGCGTGCCGTCGAAGCGGAAGACGCGGAACGGGTTCTGGCTGAGATCGCCCTTGTCGTCGAAGCGGACGGTGCCGATCGCGGTTGCGAAATCATGGCCAGTCAGCGCTTCGGCGAGCGRCTGACCGGAGCTTTCCGCGCCGGCCAGCGCGGCCTTGGCGACCTCGACCGCGGCATAGGCCGGCAGCGTATAACCATCCGGCGCGATGTTCTTCGCGGCAAAAGCCTGCACGACCTTTGGATCGGCAACCTCCGACCATTCCGGCGTGGCGATCATCAGCGTGCCGACGGGATAGGGCACATCGCCGGGCGGTGTGCGCAGGTTTTCGCCGCCGGCGAAGGTGATGCYGACATCGAGCTGGGCGGCGTCGCGGCCCATGATCGCGATGTCGTCRCCGTCCCCGCCAGCGAACACTTTTGTTGCGCCGGCCTTCTTCAGCCGGCCGACCAGCCCGATCTGGTTGTCGAGCTGCGGCCGGAACGTGTCGACGAAGACCGGCTTCAAGGCAGCCTGCTCGGCCGCGGCGCGAAAGGTCTCGGCCATCTCGCGGCCATAGATGGTGCCRTCATCGACGATGGCGAACAGGTCGTCGCGCCAGAGCTGGGTAAGCTTGGCGGCAACGGCGTTGCGCTCATCGTCGCCGCGCGGGCCGAGCCGGTAGACCGGCCAGCCGGTCTTGGCGCGCCGGTCGGTCAGGCTTTCGGTGCGCACGCCGACGGTGATGACCGCGATGTTGGCATCCTTCAGGGTGGGCAGCGCGGCCTCGATCGCCTCGGTGCAGAGAAAGCCGACCACGACATTGACTTTGGCGTCGACGAATTCCTTTGCCGCCGCGGCGCCGCCGTCGGCGGTGCAGGCGTCGTCCACGACCTTGATGGCGATGCCGTTTGCTTCCGCCGCCATGCCTGCGCCGGCCTCGATCTGCTTGCCCAGGATAGCCGACGGACCGGAAAGCGGAGCGGCGACGCCGATCACCATCTCGGCGTCGGCGCTCGCGGCCAGCGACAGCCAGAACAGCGCGGCTGATGTCGTCGTGAGGAGACGCATTCGGGCTAAGAGATCCTCCATGCCGGGAATACAGTCCCGACACTATTCCAGGAAATGCCTAAAGGCTGGCTAAGCGCCGCGCAACACGCGAATTTGCGGATTGCAGTCAAGCACTTCGCCCGTGCACTGCAACTTGTGGCGTGCAATATGCCGCCATATATAACGAGCTGGTTTCGACAGGTGGATTATCGGGTGCTGAAGATCAACGATATCGGGCCGCAGCACTATCGCGATGCGATGGCGCATTTTGCCGGCCATGTGCATGTGGTGACGACGGACGGGCCCAGCGGCAAACGGGGCGCGACGGTGATCGCCGCCTGTTCGGTCTCGGACACCCCGCCGACGGTGCTGGTCTGCCTCAACCGCGAGAACGCCAAGAACGATGCTTTCGTCAAGAACGGCAAGTTCGCGCTGAACACACTCGCCTCGGATCAGGAAGCGGTATCGGTCGGCTTTTCCGGCGTCACCGGCCTGCCGGCGGAAGAGCGCTTCGCGCTGGCCGAGTGGGATGTGATCTCGACCGGCGCGCCGACCCTGAAAGGCGCGCTTGCCGTGTTCGACTGCGAGATCATCGATGCCAAGGATTTGGCCACCCACCGTGTGCTTTTTGGTAAGGTGACAGGCCTGCGCATCGGCGATAATTTGCGGCCGCTGATCTACCATAACCGCGGCTATCACGTTCTTTGAAACGGGCGGGCGGGATCCACGGAGACGAGATGACCGCGCCGCGCCCCGCGCCGAAATCGATCGACGAAACGCTCGATCTTTTGACCGGCGCGGACTATGTCGCGGACCGCTCGCTGGCGACCGTGCTGTTTTTATCGCTGCGCATGAAGCGGCCCTTGTTCCTCGAAGGCGAGGCGGGCGTCGGCAAGACCGAGATCGCCAAGGTGCTGGCCGACGCGCTCGGCCGCCGGCTGATCCGCCTGCAATGCTATGAGGGGCTTGACGTCTCCTCGGCCGTCTATGAGTGGAACTACGCCGCTCAGATGATCGAAATCCGCATGGAGGAGGCGGCGGGCAAGGTCGTGCGCTCCGACATGGAGCGCAATGTCTTTTCCGAGAAATACCTGATCCGCCGCCCGGTGCTCGACGCGCTGACCGGCAAGGCTGGCGCCGCCCCGGTCTTCCTGATCGACGAGCTCGACCGCACCGACGAAGCGTTCGAGGCGTTCCTGCTCGAGATTTTGTCGGACTTCCAGGTGACTGTCCCTGAACTCGGTACGATCAAGGCGGAAGAGCCGCCGATCGTCATCATCACCACCAATCGCACGCGCGAGATCCACGACGCGTTGAAGCGGCGTTGCCTCTATCATTGGGTCGACTACCCGAACGCCGAGCGCGAGCTGGAGATCGTGCGGCGTAAGGTGCCGCAGGCGAACCGCCGGCTGTCGGCGGAGGTCGTGTCCTTCATCCAGAAACTGCGCCAGGTCGAGCTGTTCAAGGCGCCCGGCGTCGCCGAGACCATCGACTGGGCCGGCGCGCTCACCGAGCTCGACAAGGTGGCGCTTGATCCGGAGACCGTGTCCGACACGATCGGCGTGCTTTTGAAATACCAGGACGACATTGCCCGTATCGGCGAGGGCGAGGGCCGGCGCATCCTCAATGAGGTGAAGGCCGAGCTGTCGGCGGCGGAGTAGATGCGATGCCGTCGCCGCGCCTAGAACCCAAGGAGGCGACAGCCGATGGGCGCATCGCCGACAACATCGTCTATTTCGCGCGGGCGCTGCGCAAGGCCGGCATGCGCGTCGGCCCGGCCTCGGTGAAGGACGCCATCGAGGCGGTGCTTGCCGCCGGCATCGGCTCGCGTGACGATTTCTACTGGACGCTGCATGCGGTGCTGGTCTCGCGGCACGAGGATCATCCGGTCTTCGACGAGGCTTTCCGCCTGTTCTGGAAATCGCGCGAGTTGATCGAGAAGCTGCTGGCGATGTTTTCGCCGATCGCGCCGGACAACGCTGAAAAGCAGAAGCCGCGGGTGGCCGAAAACCGCGTCAGCCAGGCGATGTTCGAAGGCCACCACAAGAACCAGCCGATGCGAGAGGTGCCGGAGATCGAAGTCGACGCGCGCCTCACCTTTTCCGGCAACGAGGTGCTGCGGGGCAAGGATTTCGCCCAGATGGATGCGGCGGAGATGGCCGAAGCCAAAAAGGCGATCGCGGCTTTGCGGCTGCCCTTCGATCTCGTCCGCACGCGGCGCTTCAAGGCCGACGCGCAGGGGCGCCGCATCGACCCGCGCGCGATGATGCGTTCGGCTGCGCGCACCGGCGGCCAGCTTATCCTGCCGAAATTCCGCTCGCCGCGCGAAGTGCATCCGCCGCTGGTGGTGCTGGCCGATATTTCCGGCTCGATGAGCCAGTACACGCGCATCTTCCTGCATTTCCTGCACGCGCTGACGGAGAAGCGTCGCCGTGTGCATGCCTTCGTCTTCGGCACCCGGCTGACCAAHCTGACCCGCCAGATGCGACATCGCGATCCGGACGAGGYGCTGGCCGAGTGCTCGGCGGCGRTGAAGGACTGGTCGGGCGGCACACGCATCGGCGATACACTTGCCGAATTCAATCGGCTGTGGTCGCGGCGCGTGCTGGGGCAGGGCGCCGTGGYGCTTCTCATCACCGACGGGCTGGAGCGCGACGACGTCGCCGGCCTGTCGCAGGAGATGGAGCGGCTGCATAAATCCTGCCGGCGGCTGATCTGGCTCAATCCGCTGTTGCGCTTCGACGGCTTCGAGGCGCGCGCGCGCGGCGTCAAGGCGATGCTGCCCTATGTCGACGAGTTCCGGGCGGTGCACAATCTCGATGCGCTGGCCGATCTCTGCGCCTCGCTCGACCAGCACCCGGCAGCCGCGGTAGACCCGCGCCGCTGGCTGCAAACTGGCGGGAGGCGTGCCGCGTAGCCATATGTTTCCTTAGGGGGAACTGAAGTTCCCCTGAAAAACCGATTTTGTGAGAAGCGACGATGGATGAGAGCATTTATCTCGACGAGGCCCGCGATCCCCTGATCATCGCGGAAGGCTGGATGAAGGACGGCAAGGATGTCGCCATCGCGACCGTGGTCGAGACCTGGGGTTCGGCGCCGCGTCCGGTCGGCAGCCATCTTGTCATCGACGCCGAGGGGAACTTCCATGGTTCGGTCTCCGGCGGCTGCGTGGAGGGCGCCGTGGTGACGGAGGCGATCGATGTCATCGACAGCGGCAAGGCGAAGATGCTGGAGTTCGGCGTCGCCGACGAAACCGCCTGGCAGGTCGGGCTGTCCTGCGGCGGCCGCATCAAGGTCTATGTCGAAAGGCTGGGCTGACCGTCGTGGATCCGTATGTCCTGAAGACACTGAACGAAGAACGCCGCGCCCGCCGCGCCGCGGTGCTTGTCACCGACCTTGGCGATGGCCGCGACCGCATCGTGCGCGAGGGCGACCAGGTTGCGGGCGATCTTGGGGCGGCGATCGCCAATGCGTTCCGCACCGGCAATTCGCGGTCGGTGGAAGCGGAAGGGCGGACCTTCTTCCTCAACGCGCATCTGCCGCGCCCGCGCCTTGTGGTGATCGGCGCGGTGCATATCAGCCAGGCGCTGGCGCCGATGGCCAGGATCGCCGGCTATCCCGTCGAGATCATCGATCCGCGCACTGCGTTTGCCACGCCGGAGCGCTTTCCGGACGTCGCGCTGCATGCCGAATGGCCGGAGGATGTGCTGAAGCGCGCGCCGCTCGACAGCTATACCGCGCTTGCCGCCGTCACCCATGATCCGAAGATCGACGATTTCGCGCTGAAGGCGGCGCTCGACGCCCGGTGCTTCTATGTCGGGGCGCTCGGCAGCCGCAAAACCCACGCCAAACGTGTCGAACGCCTGCTGGCGCTTGGCGCCGGCGCCGACCAGATCGCCCGCATCCATGCGCCGATCGGCCTCGACATCGGCGCGGCCAGTCCGGCCGAGATCGCCGTCGCCGTCCTGGCGCAAACCATCCACGCCTTCCGCTCGCGCGGCCTCGAAGCAAAAGGCGCCGTGGCGTGAAATTCGGGCCGGTTCCGATCGATGAGGCGGAAGGGGCGGTGCTGGCGCATGCGACCGCCGCCGGCGACAAACGGTTCCGCAAAGCGCACCGGCTGAGCAGCGAGGATATCGCGGCGCTCAAGGCGGCGGGCATCGGCGAGGTCGTCGCCGCGGTGCTCGCCGAGGACGATCTCGGCGAGGACGCCGCCGCCGCGAAGATCGCCGCCGCCATGAGTCATCGCAACATCGAGGTCAAGCCGGCCGCGACCGGGCGGGTGAACCTGCATGCGGGTGCCTCAGGCGTGTTTACCGTCGATGCCGGGATGATCGATGCCATCAATGCCGTCGATCCGGCCATCACCATCGCGACGCTGGCGCAGCATGCGCCGGTCGAGAAGGGCCAGATGGTGGCGACGGTGAAGATCATTCCCTTCGCCGTCGCCGCCAGCCTGGTGGACAGCGTGGTGAGGATCTGCGGCGGTCGTGAGATATTTGCCGTCAACGCCTATCGCCCCGTCACCGTCGGCGTCATTCAGACGGTGCTTCCAGGCGTCAAGCCGAGCGTGCTCGACAAGACGCTGCGCGTCACCGAGGCGCGGTTGGCGCGTTCCGGCGGCCGGCTGACGGCCGAGCGGCGCACGCCGCACGAGATTGCGCCGGTCGCGGCGGCCGCAGCCCAGCTGGCGCGCGACAACGATATGGTGGTGATCTTCGGGGCCTCGGCCATGAGCGACTTCGCCGATGTCGTGCCGGCCGCGATCGAGCGCGCAGGCGGCACGGTCGTCCGCGCGGGCATGCCGGTCGATCCCGGCAATCTGCTGGTGCTGGGGACGCTGGACGGCAAGCGCGTCGTCGGCGCGCCCGGCTGTGCCCGCAGCCCGAAGGAGAACGGCTTCGACTGGGTGCTCGATCGCCTGGTTGCCGGGCTCGAGGTGACAGCAGGCGATATTGCCGGCATGGGCGTCGGCGGGCTGTTGATGGAAATCCCGACCAGGCCGCAGCCGCGCGAGCCGGCGCCGCAACCGGCGAGGTCGGCGCTGAAAGTCGATATCGTGCTGCTGGCCGCCGGCCGGTCGAGCCGCATGGGTGGGCCGAACAAGCTTCTGGCGCTGTTCGACGGCGAGCCGCTGGTCCGCCGTACCGCCTCCCGCGCGCTGGGCTCGAAGGCCGCGGCCACCATCGTCGTCACTGGTCACCAGCGCGAACGCGTGCGTTCGGCGCTTGGCGGGCTCGAGGTGGAACTCGCGGACAATCCCGATTTCGCCGACGGCCTTGCCTCGTCGTTGAAGGCGGGCATCGCCAAGGTCGCGCCCGACGCGGCCGGCGCCATGATCGTGCTTGGCGACATGCCCGGCGTCTCGTCGAAGGACCTCGACAGCCTGATCGATGCGTTCCGCCGTTCCGGCGGTCACGCCGTAGTGCGCGCCTCGCATCAGGGCAAGCGCGGCAATCCGGTGCTTTTGCCGCGATCGCTTTTCGCGGCCGTCGCGCAGCTCGAGGGCGATACCGGCGCGCGCCATCTGGTCGAGGCCGAGGGACTCGATGTGATCGATGTCGAGATCGGGCAGGGCGCCGCGATCGATGTCGACACGCGCGAGGCGCTGGAAGGGGCGGGCGGCGTTCTGCAGGATTGACAAAGCAGAGCCGAATTTCGCATGCCTCTAGGCATGTTTTTCCGCTTCCTCTTCGCCCTGCTCGTTGCAATCGGTTTTGCCGTCCAGGCTGCCCATAGCCAGACGCTTTCTCTGAAACCGTTCAAGGACGACCTGTTCGCCTATCCGGCGGCGCTCTCGACCGGCGACAATGGCGCCTACACCGTCCTCGACTATCATGAGATGCGCGACATCAACCAGCGTGACGAGGTGCCGGAAAAGCGCGTGCGTGCGCAATACACCGACCCAGGTGTGCGCAAGGTGCAGCAGGACCTGATGCTGAAGACCGACGCCGGCGATATCAGGCATGTCGCGGTCGGCAGGACGGAAGGCGCCTCCATCATCGTGCTCTACCTGCACGGGCAAGGCGGCAGCCGCAAGCAAGGCGTCGACGACTTCACCTTCGGCGGCAATTTCAACCGTATCAAGAACCTGATGGCCGCCAATAACGGCCTCTATCTGTCGCCCGATTTCCCCGATTTCGGCGACAAGGGCGCGGCGCAGGTCGCGGCGCTCATCGGTCACTATGCCCAACAATCGCCGGGCGCGAAGATATTCGTCGCCTGCGGTTCGATGGGCGGGATGATCTGCTGGAAGCTGGCGGATCGAAAGGACACGGGCAGCCGCATCAACGGCCTGCTGCTGCTCGGCTCGCTATGGGACGACAGCTTCTTGACCAGCCCCGCCTTCAAGCGCCGCGTGCCGGTTTTCTTCGGCCAGGGCAGCCATGACGTGGTCTTCCCAGTGGAGAAGCAGGAAGCCTYCTTCCGCTCGATCTTGGCCAAGAAGTCTTACCCGACCCGTTTCGTGCGCTTCGAGACCGGCACGCACGGCACGCCGATCCGCATGGTCGACTGGCGCGGCGCGCTGAACTGGATGCTGACGAAAGCGCCCTGATCAACGGTTCCGCGTTCAAGGGGCGGTGTTGTAGTCGATGACCGTCTGCGGGTTGATCTCGCCGTCATAGGACGCATCGACGTCATACTGGACGAGCGAGAAATCGCCGTTGCGGAACAGGTAGGTTCCCGATGACGAGGCATCCCCCACGCCGCGCCATTTGTTGGACGTGGTGATGGTTTTGGTATTGTCGTCATAGTCGGAGTTGGTCGCCCAGCCGCTGGTCTTGAAACCAATGATGTGGATCGATTCGACCTTGCCTTCGCTGTTGTTGTTCTCGTAGCGGATGTCGAGGTCCGGCTCGGTGAATTGCAGCTGGGTCACGCCGTTGACATCGTCGGCGATGTAGTAGACCGCCGTCTCGTTATAGGCGGCCATCGAGCAGAAGAAGCGGAACAGCCGCGTCTCGCGCTCCGGGTCGTTGGGCTGGGCGTCCTTGTCCTTGTAGTGGATGGAGTAAGCCTCGGGCTCGCCGATCGGCTTGCCGTTCGGATCCTCCTTGTCGCACTGGTCGCCATAGGTAGCGAGGAAGGCTTTCCTGGCCTGTTCCAGCGCCTCGTCCTTCTTCGGCGGCGGAGGGCCGTCGCCACAGCTTGCCGGCACGGCGCTGTCGAAATCCTCGGTCGACGRCTTCAGCGTGCCCTTGTCGATGAAGATCGGCTGGAAGGGCGGCTCCTGGATCTGCGCGTTGACCYGGCGGACCGTGTAGCAGCCGGCGAAAATCTTGGCCTCGCCCTTCTTGTCGGTTGCCTGAATGGCGACCGGGACGCTGTAATAGATGCTGCCGGCCGCCCCTTCGTTCGACACGGCGCCAGTCTTGACTTCAACGCTGTCGGTGCCGTCATAACCCTTGACGAAGGCGTTGAAGTCCTTTGCCGGCTTCGTGTCGCCGAAATAGCCCCAGGCGCGGGCGAATTCGTGGCGATTGATGGCGCTGTAGAGCGAACGGACGACCGCATCGGCGCTTGACCGGTCATCGATATAGGGCGCATCCRCCGCGAGCGCCGATTGCGTGAAGCCGGCCACTGAAAAAAAGACGGTCGCTGCGAAAACGGCTCTTTTCATCGAATCCTCCGCTCGGTAACGAAAATACTACCATGGCGATTGCGGCGGCGTGGTGACGCCATGGGCAGGGCCGCTTGAAGAATCGTGGCGGGAGGCGCTAGGTCACGGCCCGCGGCGCTGGGGCCGCATGGGGAGATTGCCCGTGACCATTTCCATGTACGACATATCGGTCGGCGTGTTTGCCGCCAGGCTGAAGGCGCTAGCCAGCGTCCTGACCGCGGCGGAGCAGAATGCCGGCGAGCGCAAGATCGATCCGCAGGTGTTCCTCACCGCGCGGCTGGCGCCCRACATGTTCGCGCTGACCAGGCAGGTCCAGACCGCCACCGACCATGCCAAGGGCGCGCCRTCGCGGCTGGCCGGCCGCGAGGTGCCGAGATACGAGGACAATGAAGCGAGCTTCGCCGAGCTGCAGGCCCGAATCGCCAAGACGCTTGATCATCTGGCGACGTTTACGGCGGCCGATCTGGAAGGATCGGAAGACAGGACGATCGAATTGAGGCTTGGCGGTCGCGAGACCACGCTGCCCGGCCTGCAGTACCTGCTCAACGTGGCGACGCCGAATTTCTACTTCCACGTTACCACGGCCTACGACATCCTGCGCCACAATGGCGTGCCGCTCGGCAAGCAGACTTTCCTCGGAAATCRCTGACTTTTGAACCGGTTGGAGGTTTCCCGGCATCCCGGGAAACCYCTTTGGTTCAGCGCGGCCTCAGCGGATCGACATTTCACGCGCGATGCGCGGAAAATCCGCAGGCTTGATGCCGATATCGGCGCGGTCGGCATTGCTCATCGCGTTCAGAAGCGCGAGCGCCGCACGGTAACGCTGGTGTTCCTGCGGCCTCGGCCGAGCGAACATTTCAGTGAAGAACCCCATGACTCAATTGCCCCTGTTGGTCCTCCCGACATCACGATATAGGTGATTTGCTAAGATTGTGCAGTGCAGCAATTGCATGGCTGCCATGCCGGATGAAATTTTTTCCGCCACAATCGATTTTTCCGTGAAACTTTCCGGTGGGCTCGATCGTAGGGACCGGTGCCGGCTCATGGCCGGCTTTTTCCTCGCCACTCCTGGCGACCCTGCCGGGCTGCCAGAAAATGCAGTCCGGCTTTTTCCCGTCTTTCCGAGCGCAAAGCCGCCAATTGTCAGTGTCGCCAGCATTCATTTTTAACGACAGCGCCCTATGTTCGGCGGCATCAACGCATGCCGTCATCACAGGGGAGGCTGAGATCGGTACCGGGACCAAGCTCGATTTCGCTTCGTTGCTCGACGACCTGATCGTCGCCTCGGAGAAAGGCGAGGAGCAGGGCGCCCGGCCATCTATTCCCTTCGACTATCTGTCCGTGGCCGATGAGCTGCATTCCGGCCGCATCAAGGTTGCCGGCGAGAGTGTCGCCGCCGAATATCGCGAGTCGGGCGCCGACCTTGCGGCTGAGTTCGCGGCACTGCTCGACCAGGCGAAACTGACGCTGGCCGGCGAAGAACACCGGCCTGAGGAGAAGCTGCCGCCGATCGATCCCGAAGCGATCGCCGGCGAGCTCGGCCTCGACCGTCCGGCCAAGAACGCCGATTTCGGCCGCATCCGCCGCAACTTCGCCTTCGCCAACCATCCGGACCGGGTCGCGCCGCATCTGCGCCAGCGCGCCATGATCCGCATGCAGGTGGCCAACATGCTGATCGACGAGGCCAAGCGGCGGGCTTTGGCGGCAACACGTCGGTAGCCGCGCTGAATCCTTAAAAAGTCGATGGCCGCAGGGGCTTGGAGAAGCCGCGGCCTGTGCTTTATGCTTGAATTTCCTCCCCGCGCAGCCCGCGCAAGACCTCCCGCCGGAGAACCCCCATGCATAAACGCCGCCTCGGTCGGACCGACCTCCTTGTTTCGCAAATCTGCCTCGGCTCGATGACCTGGGGTCAGCAGAACACCGAGGCCGAGGGCCACGCCCAGATGGATCTGGCGTTCTCGCGCGGCGTGAATTTCATCGACACGGCCGAGCTTTACCCGATCCCGCCCAAGGCGGAGACGCAAGGACGGACCGAGAAGACCATCGGCAGCTGGATGAAGGCCAATCGCAACCGCGACAAGGTCATCCTTGCCTCCAAGGTCGTCGGCCGCACGGCCAACGCGTGGTTCCGCGGCGATCGTCCGTCGAAGCTGGTGCGCGCCGACATTTTCGACGCTGTCGAGAAATCGCTGGCCAAGCTCGGCACCGACTACATCGACCTCTATCAGATCCACTGGCCGGACCGGGATATTCCGTGGGGCTCGAATCCGACGCGCGTGGGAGCGGTGGCGCGGCGCGCGGATGCGGCAGGTGCTCCGGGAGACGAGACGCCGATCGCCGAAACGCTCGCCGTCTTCGATGAACTGGTGAAGGCCGGAAAGATCCGCCATCTCGGCCTGTCGAACGAAAGCTCCTGGGGCGTCATGCGCTTCGTCTTCGAAGCCGAGAAGGGCACGGGTCCACGCGTCGCCTCGCTGCAGAACGCCTACAACCTCGTCAACCGCACGTTCGAGGTGAACCTCGCCGAGGTTTGCGAGCGCGAGGAGATCGCGTTTCTTCCCTATTCGCCGCTGGCGCAGGGCTATCTCACCGGCAAATACGATCATGGCGCGCGGCCGCAGGGTTCGCGCTCGCAGCTCTTCAACCGCGGCCAGCGCTACGAGACGTCGAATGCGGCGGAAGTGCTGCTTCAATACACCGAGCTGGCGCGTTCCTTCGACATGGAGCCGGCGCTCTTCGCCAACGCCTATGTGGCGAGCCGGCCGTTCGTGACCGCGAATATCGTCGGCGCGACCACCATCGCGCAGCTCGAGATGGCGCTGTCCTCGGTCGACGTCACCTGGACGGAAGAGATGCAGAAGGCGGTCGATGCCATCCACCAGCGTGTCGGCAATCCGTGCCCTTGAGCGGGAATCGTTTGCAAAACAAAGGGGTGGAGAAGATGGCAGATTTTCCGATCGAGGCCGTGCGCGGCAAGTTTCCGGCGCTCTCGCTGACCGATAAAGGGCGCCGGCGCATCTATCTCGATAATCCCGCCGGCACGCAGGTGCCGCTGACGGTGGCCGACGCGGTGTCGCGCTGCCTGCTCTCGACCAACGCGAACCTGGGTGGGTTCTTTGAGACCACGCTTGCGGCCCAAAAGGCGGTCGATGGGGCGCATGCCGCGATGGCCGATTTCCTCAATGCTGCGAGTGCCGAGGAGATCGTCATCGGCGCCAACATGACGACGCYGACCTATCACATGTCGCGCACGCTTGGCCGCACGATGAATCCCGGCGATGAAATCATCGTCACGCGCATGGACCATGAAGGCAATGTCTCGCCCTGGTTGCAGCTCGCCGAGGATCTCGGCCTTGTCGTGCGCTTCCTGCCGTTCGACGAGCGGAGCTGGCAGGTGGAGGAGACAGCGCTCAAGGCGCTGCTTTCGGACAAGACGCGCCTCGTCGCGCTGAACTATGCCTCCAACCTCACCGGCTCGATCAACCGGGTGAAGGCGCTGACGGCGGCAGCTAAACAAGCCGGCGCGCTGGTCTATGTCGATGCCGTGCAGTTCGCGCCGCATGGGCTGATCGACGTGCAGGAACTTGGCTGCGACTTCCTCATCTGCTCGGCCTATAAATTCTTCGGGCCGCATATGGGCATATTGTGGGGCCGCCGCGATGTCATCGACGCGCTGAAACCGTACAAATGCCGCTGCTCTTCGAACGTCCTGCCCGAGCGGTTCGAGYTTGGCACGCCGCAGATCGAGCTGATGGCCGGGCTGACGGCGGCAATCGACTATTTCGCAGATATCGGCGCTGCCGCCGGCGAGGGCGGCTCACGCCGGCAGYGTATCGCCAAGGCGTTCGAGGTTTCGATCGCCTACGAGAACACGCTTGCCCGGCAATTGATCGAGGGCCTGTCCGACATCGAGGGCCTGGTCATCCACGGCATCACCGATCCGGAGCGTCTCGCCGAGCGGGTGCCGACCATTTCCTTCACCGTCGAGGGCATCGAGCCGGAAACGATCGTGCGGCAGATGAATGCCGAGAACATCTTTGTCTGGTCAGGCCACAATTATGCGTGGGAGGTCGTCCACCAACTCGGCATTCCGGCCGAGCAGGGCGTCGTGCGCATCGGCATCGCGCATTACAACACGGCTGCCGAGATCGGAGAGACGCTGGAAAGCGCGCATCGCGTGATCGCGATGCTGAGGCAGCAGCGCTAGTCTTTCTTGCCGCCGAAACCGGTCAGGAAGGCTGTGAGGTTGTCGCCGAGCGCATCGCAGAGATAGCCGCCTTCCTGGACGATGACCGTCGGCAGGTCGAGCCCGGCTATCGCCTCGCCGATGCGCGAGAAGCCCGGCGTCGTCACCGACAGGCCACCGAACGGATCGCCCTCGAAAGCGTCGAGGCCGAGCGCCACCACAAGCGCTTCCGGCGCGAAGGCGCGGATGCGCTGGAAGGCCGTCGCCAGCGCTTCGAGAAAGGCCGTGTCGCCGGATTTGCGCGGCAGCGGCAAGTTGAGATTGTAGCCGAGGCCGGGACCTTCGCCGCGCTCGTCGGCATGTCCCCAGAAGAACGGATAGAAGCGCACCGGATCGGCGTGCAGCGAGACGGTCAGCACATCGGGACGGGCATAGAAGATGCCTTGCGTGCCGTTGCCGTGGTGCAGGTCGACATCGAGGATGGCGACGCGGGCGGAATTCTTGCGGAGAACCTGAGCCGCGACGGCCGAATTGTTGATGAAGCAGAAGCCGCCGGCGACATCGGCGAAGGCGTGATGGCCCGGCGGGCGGCAGAGCGCATAGGCCGACGGCGCGCCGGCCATCACCGCTTCGGCGGCTTCCACCGCGCTCCAGGCGCTCCACAACGCGCTGTTCCAGGTCTCGGCCGAGATTGGGCAGGCGGTGTCGGCCATGTGGTAGCCGGCCTGGCCGACCGCCGTGGCCGGATAGGAGCCGTTGCGGGCGATCGGGTGGATGTTCGGGATCACCTCCGCCGATGCGCCTTCGATGCGCTGCCAGCGCGTGAAAATGTGCTCGAGGAAGTCGAGATATTCAGGCGTATGCACCGCCGCGACCGGACCAAGCCCATGATTCCTCGGGCGTTCGACCGTCAATCCTGCCAATCTTGCGCCGGCTAACAATCTTTCGATCCGCTCCGGCTTTTCCGGGTTCGGCTGCGGCGCGCCGCTGGAGAGGAAAGCCTTGGGATCATGGCGTTTCTGTTCCTCGGCATAGAAGGCTTTCATCGTCATTCCTCCGGCGTGTCGGCAAAGGCGAAAAAAGCGTCGCCGACGATCTTCTGCACCTGCTCGTAACTCGACCAGCCGATGCCCAGTTTCTCATAGAAGGCCTTGGCGGTTTCGTTGTCGGTGTCGACGGAGAGCCTCAGATAGGCGCCGCCCGTCGCGCGGCACTCTTTCGCGACGCGCCGCARCAGCCTTTCGCCCACCCGGCGGCCGCGGAAGCGATCCTCGACGTAAAGGTCCTGCACATAGACGCCCGGTCGGCCCATCCAGGTCGAGAAGATCGGAAAATGCAGGCAAAGCCCGGCGAATTCGCCGCCGATCTCGGCGATCAGGGTCGAGAAGGCGGGCCTTTCGCCGAAGCCGTAGCGACGAAGGTCGTCGGGCGTCGAGGTGATTTCCTGATGCGCGCCGATATGGGTGCCGAGGCGCAGCAGGGCGCCGTGGATGGTTTCGACGTCGTCGATGCGACCGGGGCGGAGGGTGACCGGTGCCGGCATCAAAACACCTTCATCACCCTTCCATCGGCAGGTCGAGTTCCTGCGCCAGCGCCTCCAGCGAATCGCCGATGATGGAGATCATCTCGCCGATCTGCTCTCTGGTGATGATCATCGGCGGCGCCACCATGAAATTGTCGCCGTCGACGCCGCCCTTGACCTTGCGGCCATAGATGATGAGGCCGCGCGCATAGGCGTGGTCGAGCAGGCGCTGTGTTGCCTTCAGGGCCGGATCGATCGGCTTCAATGTCTCCGGATCGGCGACCATTTCGGCGCCGGTGAGCAAGCCCTTGCCGCRCACGTCGGCGATGAAGGGGAAGCGCTTTTGCAAGCCCTTCAACTCCGCCATCAGCACGTCGCCCATGGCGGCTGCGTTGGCGATGAGATCGAGCCGGTCCATCTCGCCAAGCACGRCAAGGCCCGCGGCGCAGGCCAGCGGATTGCCGGCATAGGTGTGGCCGTGCTGGAAGCCGCCCGAGRCAAGCAGCGGCTCGACCAGCCGCATCGGCGCGGCCAGCGCTCCGAGCGGCGCATAGCCCGAGCCCAGCCCCTTCGAGAGCGCGACGATGTCCGGCCTGCAATTCCAGTGGTCGCCGCCGAGAAATTTGCCTGTCCTGCCGGCCCCRCTCATTACCTCGTCATGAATCAGAAGGATGCCGTAGCGGTCGCAGATTTCGCGGATGCGCGGATAATAGCTGTCGGGCGCGACGAGCGCAGCCGTTGCGGCGCCGCCGACCGGCTCCATGATGAAGGCCAGAACGCTTTCCGGGCCTTCGGACTGGATCTTTTCCTCCAGCATGTCGGCATAGCGGAGGCCGCGCTGTTCCATCGACAGGTTATCGCGGTCGCGCCAGGCCGTCGGCGCCGGCACGGTCGGCATCACCTTCATCATCGGGGTGAAGGTCTCGGCCAGCGCGTCATCGCCGGTGATGGAAAGTGAGCCGAGCGTGCCGCCATGATAGGAAGGGAAGCGGGTGATCACCTTCCAGCGCTTGGGCTGGCCGGTGGCGACCGCCCATTGCCGGGCGAGCTTGATGCAGGACTCGGTCGCTTCCGAGCCRCCGGAGACGAAGAAGATGCGGTCCATGCCTTCAGGCAGCTTGCCGGCAAGCTCCCGCGCGAGCTCCTCGGCCGGCTCGTTCTCGAAATGCAGCCGGTAGGCGAAGGTGGTTTTGTCCATCTGCCGCTTCATGGCGTCGAGGACGTTACGGTTGGAGTGGCCGATATTGGCGACCATCGGCCCACTCGAGCCGTCGATGAAGCGGCGGCCGTCCTTGGTCCAGAAATAGATGCCCTCGGCGCGGTCGACGAGTGGCCGGCGCAGGCTCGACAGATAGAATAGATGCGACGGCGGCCGCGCTTCGATTTCGGGCGAGGGCTTGGCTTGGGACTTCGGCATTGTCAGGACTTTCCAAGATAGCGGTCGAGAACATTCTTGGTCACGCGTTCGACCATCGCGTCCTGCCTTAGCAGGCCGGCGACCCATTCGCAGCTTCCGGCGTGGAAGACCTCACCCTTGCCGCGCGGGAAATTGACGATCATGCCGTTGCCGCGCTTGACCTTTTCGAGATTGGCGTCGCTCGCCTCGCCGAAAAGCGTCTCGGCGGTGAAGCGGCCGTCCTCGTCGGTGAGGAACTGATCCTCGATCGGAATGTCGGCGCTTTCCTCGACCTGGCTCGCCATGCCGACGGCCAGCACCTGCAGGCCATCCGGCGCGCCGCTGGTTTCAGTCGGGTAGGGCAGGCCGCCACGGATTTCAAAATCCAGGCCGTCGACCTCATAGCCATAGACATGGCTGTCGGCACCGAGCAGGTCGCCATAATAGATGCCGGTGCCGGCGAAGGCCCAGTGCTCCGGACGGTAGACCGGAAAGCCGCGCACGCCGCGCGGCGCGCAGCCGCCCCAGCCGGCATAGACGCCCCTGGTGGCGTTGAGGCCGAAGGTGGCGCTGCCCGGGCGGCCGATCTCGGGCGCCTCCCAGGAGTTGGTGGCGCGGGTGACGTTGCCGCCGCGATAGGCGGGGTCCTCCGCGCGCGCCTTGTATTTGTAGCAGACCTGGCGGCGGCCTTCGTCTTCCAGCCTCGTCTGCCACATGAAATTGCCGGCGAAGCGCGCCGCATGTCCGCCGCGCTCGACGTAATTGTCGACGGCGTCGCGCATCTCCCAGGTCCAGTATTCATCGTGCCCGACGAAGACGACGCAATCATAGCCATCGAGGATGTTGGGCGAGAAATGGAGCTCGTGCTGACTGGCGAGATCAATCGCATAACCGGCGCGCTCGGCGAAGCGGAAGAAATGGCTGTCGTAGCTCGCCCAGCCCGAAGAGGCGTATTTCTTCGAATGGCCAGTGGCGAAGGCCCACTCCATATGCGGATAGCGCGGCACGGTCTTCGGCGGCACCGCGACGTCCAGCGGCACGCGCGGCGCGTCCTGGGGCAGCACGACGAAGCCGCGGCACCAGGGGCGCTGYGTCGATACCGTCGTGGCATATTGGTCGCGGTTCGGGCCGGTGATGCCCTGATAATGATTCGAGCCGCCCCAGGTGTTGTAGGCGGTCCAGGTGCCGGTGGCGGCGACCTGCAGCAGGCGGCCTGGCTTGCGACCGGGCAAGGGCGCTACGATGAAAAGATGGTGGCTGCGGATCGGATTGYCGTCGCGGCCGTCGGCAAGAAGCGTGACGCGATAGGCGCCGGACGGCCAGTCGTCGCCGATGCGGAATTCGAACGAAGCCTCCCAGCCGCAGCCTTCGACCGAGCATTGGTCGGGCGTATCCTGCCAGCGCGCCGACAGGCCAGCTCCCTCGAAGACCTTGGTTTCGCTGTTGCCGTCGCGGATGACGGCAAGGCTGAATTGCGGCGCCGTCGCGCTGACGAAAAGCGTCACCGTCTCGCCCGGATGATAGGAAAACCGGTCGCTGTAACACCAGATCTCACCGCCGGAGCCATCCATTCCCGGCCATTCGTAATAGTGGCCGCGCACCGCTTCGCGGCGCTGCTCGGGCGTCAGTCCGAAGTCGGGAAATTCGGTGGGCAGTTGCGTCAAGGAACACCTGAGATCACGAGGCCGTCATTGAGACCATTGGCCGGCCGAGCGTCAAATGGAAAGCATCGGGCCAGCGCGCGCTTGGCCATATCCGGCAAACAGACTATTTCATGGGAAGGCGACGTTCAGTGCCGGGGAGTCGACATGCTGCGGGTACAAAAGGTCAAGGTCGACGACATCTACGTGCCGACGGCGCGTCGCAAGACGCTGCATCCCGAGACCGTGCGCCATCTTGCCGAGGATATCCTCGAGAATGGCATGAAGACGCCGATCCAGGTGCGGCACGACGGCAAGCGCCACATCCTAGTTGAGGGGCTGCACCGGCTCGAAGCCGCCAAGTGGCTCGGCGAAACCACGATCGACGCCTATCTCGTGCAGGCCAAGCGCCACTGATCCTGAGCGTCCGGCCGCTTCATCACCGTTACCGATCGCGTCCCATCAATGCTTTTTGATTGACGCTGCCGCGCCGGCGGCTAGAGCGTGCCGATAGTTCACGAACAGGAAGCTTGCCATGGCAAAATATGAGGGCGGATGCCTGTGCGGCGCGGTGCGCTACAAGGCCGAAGTCGAACCGGTCAACGAACGGGTCTGCCATTGCCGGATCTGCCAGAGAGCGATCGGCGCCGCCTTCAATGCGCGACTTCTGTTCCGTATCGACGACGTGACCATCGAAGGCCCGGTGGCGACAATCAATTCCACGCCGGACCTCAAGCGCGGCTTCTGCCCGGCCTGCGGCACCACGCTGTTCTCACGGCGCGACTCCCGGGGCATTCTCGGCGTCACGTCGGGGTCGCTCGACGACCCGTCGCTGTTCAAGCCCGACATGCATTTCTGGACCGCCTCGAAGCAGCCCTGGGTGATGCTCGACGATGGCCTGCCGCAATATGAAGGCGCGCCGCCGGCCTGAGTCATTGCGACGCAGGCCTGCACAAAAATTTCATCTTCGATTCACGACATAGCCGGCAAAGCGTCATTGGCGAGCCATCATTGCTGCCTATTTAAAGCGGTGCGGGCCGGCATCGAGGAGGCGACGGATGAGCGAGAGCATCAACACCCTGGACGAGCTTTTGAACGACCCGATGATCCAGCTCGTGATGGAACGCGACCGGGTGCGTCCGGCCGAGATCCGCCTGCTTCTGGAGAAGGCGCGCGACAGGGCTGGCGATGATTCCCGCATCGACCAGGCTTCGGTGCCGCCGGCGCATGTGGTGGCAAGAAGCTGCCTGAAGCAATGGCTCTACCRCTGAGGCGGCCCACAAAATGTCAGTTTCCCGCCGGAATTGCGCAGGGACAACAGCTGCCGATCAACTCGAATGCGCGGGCAGGTAGCTGTAATGATTGCGCAAATAGGCGAGCTTGAAGCCGAGCCGGTCGTAGTTGCGATAGGCCGGTCCGTCGCGGTCGGGGCGCGGCGCCTCGATGTCGGCGACAAAAAGTTTTGCGCCGGCGGCGATGCCGTCGCGAACCAGCCTTTCRCCAAGCATGGCGTCAAGATCGAAGCTCGGCGCCRTGATGCCGGGCACCGGCGCATCGATGCCGCTCCAGGCGGTGCCGTCTGAGATGAAGAGCGAGCGCACGGCGGCGACCRCACCCCTGCGTTTCAGCATGTAGTGACGCCAGCCCTTGCGGCCGACAAGCGCCATGAGCCAGGGCGAGGTGGGGAGCCTGTATTTGGCATCGATGAAGGAAGCCCATTGCGAAGCTGTCCTGGGCGTGACCTGCTCGACCACCAGATCGTCTACCGGGATCAGCGGGTCACCCGGGAAAAGTGGTTTGTCCGGCAGCKGCGTCGCGTCGCGATAGATGCGCTCCCAACCGCCCTGATGCTGCAGGCCGCGCGCTTCCAGCCAGCATCGCAGCCGCRCCGGTTCGACATGCGGGTTGGTATAGAACCACGGCCGCGTGATACCGGCATCACGGTAGCGCGCGAGCAGCGCGTCGACCTGTTCTTCCGTCGCCGGACCGTCGACACCGATATTCTTCACGCAGTTGAAATGGATGAACGGGATCGTCGTGCAGGTGGTCCAGACCAGATCGCCMTCGCTCGCGATCGACAGCCCTTGCCGCGCGGCGAAGTCGGTGGGCGCCGCTTCGTAGAGGTCGAGCCAGGCCGCCACTTCGGCGCGCTCGATGGCGCGGCTGAAATCGCGCGACACCTCCTCGATTGCGATTTCAGGGRCATGCGTTTCCGGCGGCGTGACCGGCTCCAATTCCGCGAGGGCGGCGGTCGACATGACTATCCTCCTGCGATACACCTTACAGTGTAAGATTAGTGGATGATAATATGGTGCCGAAGGTTGTCAAGCAGGATTAGCGGCACCTTACAAATCCGTGAGTTGGAATCACGCTATCGTGAGGCTAAGCCTGTCTTCCAGGGCTTTCGAATGACGATTCACTTTTGCCTCGGCAGGGGCCGGGGCGTCGGGAAAAGGATTGAGATGACCGACGTCTGCACTCAAGGGTTGGATACCGGCTTTGTCGGCCTGGGTTATGCCAAGGTGGCATTTCTGGGCATCGTGCAAGGCATCACCGAATTGCTGCCGATCTCGTCGACCGCGCATATGCGCATCGTGCCGGCCGTGCTCGGCTGGCAGGACCCAGGCTCGGCCTTCTCCGCCGCAATGCAACTGGCGGCGCTGGCGGCGGTGGTCAGCTATTTCTGGAGCGACGTCAGGGACGTGCTGTTCGGATCGATCTCGGCGATCTCGCGCCGCGATTTCGGTGACCGTTATTTCCGCCTCGCGATCAGCATCGTGCTTGCCACCGTCCCGATCGTCATTGCGGGCCTTGCGCTTTCCGGCGTGCTCAACGCCTGCAATTCGCCGCTGCGCGGGCTCGCAGTCATCGGCTGGGCCTGCATCGCCATGGCCATCCTCTTGGCGCTCGCCGAGATTTTCGCCAGCCACAAGCTCATGCTGCGCCAGGCATCGATCCTCGACGCGCTGCTGGTGGGCATCGCCCAGGTCGGCGCGCTTATTCCCGGCGTCTCGCGCTCGGGCTCGACGCTGACGGCGGCGATGGGGCTGGGCTTTGCCCGGCCGGAGGCGGCGCGCCTGTCCTTCCTGCTCGGCTTGCCGGCCATCGCGCTGGCCGGCCTCAAGGAGCTCTATGAACTGCACAAGGTGCATCTCGACGCGCATGGCTGGTCGATCCTGGCTGTCGGCCTCGTCGTCGCCTCGATCTCAGCCTTCTTCGCCATTTGGGGACTGATGCGGGTGCTCGAACGCTTCTCCGCCTGGCCGTTCGTCATCTATCGCGGTCTGYTCGGCGTGGTGCTGCTGATCGGCGTCGCCACCGGCTGGCTCACCTAGGGTGTGTCGATATTCAGGTGAGGCCCGGCCTGCAAATGGCGGCTTCCTGCGCTTCCGGTGCTCACGTACTTAAGTACGCTCCGCTCCGGTTCTCGAAAGCCACCATTTTCGGCTCGGCCTGACCTGAATCTCGACACACCCTGCCTGGCCTGGAGGCCGCCACGCCATCCGCTATTTCTTCGGGGCTCTGATGGATCTAGTGACGCTGCTGCAATCGGTGCCTTTGCTGGCAACGCTGGTGAAATCGGCGGTGCCTGCCGCGGTCGGCGCGGGCATGGGCCTTGGCCAGTGGCTGGCGGCGCTGCCGCCCTGCCGCAACCAGACCTTCGAGAACGCGACCTACCTGGTCTGCGAGACCGATCCGAAGCATTTTTCCATCGAACTGTTCTGGAAAGACAAGGACGGCGAGCTCTACCGGTCTCTGCACAATCTGCGCAGCGCACAGCAGGCGACGGGGCGCACCATGCTCTTCGGCATCAATGCCGGCATGTATCATCCGAACCTCGCGCCGGTCGGGCTCTATGTCGAACACGGCGAGCAGGTCACGCCGGCGAGGACCGGATCGGGAACCGGCAATTTCTCCATGCAGCCGAACGGCATCTTTTATCTCAGCGCCGGCAAGGYCGGCGTTCGCGCGACCAGGGATTACCTGAAGCGTCCGCCGCGCGTGGACTACGCAACGCAGTCCGGAYCGATGCTGGTCATCGACGGCAAGCTGCATCCGAAATTTCAGGCAAACGGCACCTCGCGCAAGATCCGCGACGGCGTGGGCGTGCGCGCCGACGGCGTCGCGGTCTTCGCGATCTCCGACGACGTCGTGACCTTCCACGAATTCGCGCGGCTGTTCCGCGACGAGCTCGGCTGCCCGAATGCGCTCTTCCTCGACGGCTCGATCTCGAGCCTTTATGCGCCCGGGATCGGCCGCAACGACGATTTCTGGAATCTCGGGCCGATGATCGGCGTGTTCAGGCGGTAGCCGACCGTCTTCGGCGTCATCTCGAATCATCCGATCGCGCCAAAGGTAAATTTTGATTCAAACTTTGTTGGTAATTTCTCATTAGGAATGGGGTTTCCGGCGGCGTTGTTCCTGCCTTCGGTCTGTTTTGTCTCGCGTACAGGTCAAAGATGCGGATTTTTGGCGTCGTCAGTTTCGTGCTCGCAGCGCTTTGCCTTGGCGGCTGCTCGTCCACGTCGGGCGTCGATGCCTTGCAGTTGCCGTCCAACGAGACGACGAGCTCGGTCGTGCGGCCGAGCGCGCCGGTGTCGAAAGGCGTGAAGACCGCCGTAAGGGAAAAGACCGTCGAGACCGCGTCGATGTCGGGCATGGCGCGCATCACGCCGCCGGCGCCGCTGCTTGACGAAGGTAACGCGGGCGCTGACGACGAGAATTCGCGCCCCTTCGGCCTCGCCGAGGAGGAGACGGTGAACTTCCCGGCGACCGATCTGCCGGACAGCGTCGAGCCGCCGGTGCAGGAGGCAGCGCTCGTCTCGCCGCCGAAGCGGCTGTCGYGCGCCGCGCCCGCCATGCTCGCCAGCCCGGTCACCCGCTATGCGTTCCGCGATGCCAAGCCGATCAATTTCGGYCGCTCCTCGCCGCGGCATCTCGCCGTGCATGGCGTCGACGTCTCGCGCTGGCAGGGCAACATCAACTGGGAAAAGCTTCGCGCCCAGGGCGCCAACTTCGCCTATATCAAGGCGACCGACGGCGGCGACCATCTCGACCCAATGTTCATGAAGAATTGGCGCAACGCCGATGCCGCCGGGCTGAAGCGCGGCGCCTATCATTTCTTCTACTGGTGCCGCACGGCCGGCGAGCAGGCCGACTGGTTCATCCGCAACGTGCCGAAGGTCGACGGCGCGCTGCCGCCGGTCATCGACGTCGAGTGGAACGGCGAATCCTCCTGCAAGCGCAGGCCATCGCGCGACAAGGTGCTGGAGAAGATGCAGGTGTTCATGGACAAGCTGGAGCGCCATTACGGCCAGCGTCCGATCATCTACACCAGCCCCGACTTCTATCGCGACAACCTGCGCGGGGCCTTCTTGGATTACCCGTTCTGGCTGCGCGCCGTGGCGGCGCATCCGTCAAAGGTCTATCCCGGCCGCAAATGGCTGTTCTGGCAGTATTCGGGCTCCGGGCTGTCGCATGGCGTAAGCGGCCGCATCGACCTCAACGTCTTCCACGGCGACGAGCGCCAATGGCGCGCCTGGCTGGGCGGCGGCGGGCAGATGGTGGCCGACGCGGATTAGGCGCTTCTCCTTCTCCCCAAGGGAGATGAGCGGACGCCTCGCAATGCGCCGTCGTCATACTCGGGCTTGACCCGAGTATCCATGCCGTGACCTTTGTCGTAGCGTGCAACGGCGCAGAATTCTGGACCGCTGCAACGCGTTCATATCACGGCATGGATTCCAGGGTCTTCGCGCGTCGCTTCGCTCCTTGCTCCGCCCTGGAATGACGAATTTGGAGGGGGCGTCGGCACATCACCCCTCGTTGATCATCGCCTCGATGTTGTAGCCGTCGGGATCGAGCACGAAGCAGGCGTAGTAATGCTCGGCATAGTCCGGGCGCGGCCCCGGGCGCGCCATTGTCCGCTGCGCCCGCTTCGAGCGCCGCGCGGTAGAACGCGTCGACCTCGGCCTTGCTCTTCACCCGGAAGGCGACATGCAGATGGGTGAGCGGCGGCGTCTCGCCCGTCCGCTGGATCTCGAACAGGCAGCCTTTGCCGACATCGAAGGCCCAGAACACGCTCTCCTTGCCGAAGGACAAGCTGTAGCCCAGGGGCGCAAAGGCTCTCTCATAGAAGAGCTTGCTCTTGGCGAGGTCGCCGACTTCGATGGTGATGTGGTCRATCATGACGAATATCGCGGACGCTCAGATGAGCCGACCGCAACGATTTTTCAAGCCAGCAAGCCAACCTCAAGTCGACGCACGTTGYGGGCTCGCCTTGTGTCCCCAAAAAACAGCAAGAGTTGTGACCTCAGTTTGGATGGGCGAGCCTTTTGGATCTTCGGGAATGATTCCGTGACCCCCTTGAGCCAACTCCTGTCTAACACCGTATCGGAGTAGTTCTGTCGAACTCTTAGCCTCTTAATGTGGTTGAGAACACGATTTGCTTGGCCATGTGTCAGCCTACTTGATTTCGCAAGTTCCCCCACTCCGGTGAACTTCTTGAACTCTGAGAACGGGTAAAGAAAGCAGAGCGCAAACATGGTGGCTTGCCATTCAGCGCTGTGAGCGAAACCTGCTCCCTCGACTCTCTGCTGATAAGGTTCTGCAGCACTGTTTAGCCCAAGCGCTGCGTATCGATGATGCAGCAAAAGGTGCCCAACCTCGTGCATGATTATTTCCGCCGAAAACATGCATCCGTTAGACGCGCCTTCGTAAATGCTATCTGAGACGACTATTCCCAGCGGATCCTCGGAGACGAATGCCCGCGCGCTTCCCATCTTATTATCCGACTCGATGTGAACATATAACCCTGGAAATAGCTTTGGTAGGTCAATCTCAATAAAACGAATTATATCAAACGTCCCTTTGTTTGAGTTTGAAAGTTCTTTTCGGACCCATTCGGCCAATATGCGAATTTTGTTGGCCGAAGCACCTCTGCTAATAAATACATCGTCCATTGTTAAGCACCATATCGGGGCTGGGTAACACGGGTGATTTTGTAGGTCGGATCCTGCTCTGCGAGCGCTAACTCGACTTCAGTCTTGTCGAGCTCAAGTATGTCCATCACCAAGAGCACATAGTGGGCTGGCGGCGATTTTTCTCCGCGCTCGATACGAGATATGTCGAGGGGGGATGTCCCTACTAACTTCGCTAGCTCGGGCCTTGTCATAGTCATCGCACTGCGCCCTTCGGAGCAAAGACGTCCGAAGGGCGTGAGGCGATAGGGATCCGAGCTAAGCGGAGTATTCATGATCCCACACTCAAAGTTGTGACTCTGCCCCTCTGGAAGCCATTGAAATCATTGCATGATTTTTTAGGAAGAAATTCCACACCCAAAGTTGTGACTCTCCCAGATGCAAAGTTGTAACCTTGAGCGTTCCGGGAAGGTTTTCCGGCGCGTTTTCGGCTTTCAAGAATAGGTTCGGCGGCGTTCCGGACGAGGAAGTCTATCTCGTGTTGGGCGAGGTATTCRCGCCCTTTCGTTGAGGCCGTTTCAGGGGAGGGACTTGTCGGCTCTGCGGGGCGGACTAGGCTTCAATAACTTCCCGCGCTGCAACGCGTGGGGGGAGCCAGCGACRGATCGACTGACGCGGCATACCGCGGATAGCGCTGGCCCGCCGGGCGGATGCCCGGTCATTCGGTTACGCCGATGGGCCTGATGGCCTGGTAGGTCGAGTGGGACTTCGGCCAGGAGGACAGCAGTRGCCTCCTGGCCGCTCTCCCCTCTTGCGATTGGGTTTGCCTCTCGGCTGTGAATGCTCTACCTATCGTCTATGGCTTTGCCACGGGGTCTGGCTGCACGCCGACCGCCATAAGGGACCTTCGGGTCCCTTATGTGTTTCTGGAATTCACCCATTCCTAGTGATGGCTGCCCGAGACGGCCTGGCTCTTCGAGCGGAGATCCGGACTGAGGTTGGCATCAATTTCAGCTGTGCCTAGAAATGCAGCAGCCTTCACAGAATCACGTTGGGTAGAAGACTGCTAGAGCACATCCGGCTTAATCCGGATCATATCCAGCTGCCTTGAAGTAGTTTGCGCATTCGTCTGGGGAGAACAGCTGGACGATCGAGCCGACGGCATCCCACAGGGCGCTGATTGTTCGCTCTGCTTTGGCGCGCAGAAGCGCCTTGAGCTTTGAGAAGGCGTTCTCGATCGGGTTAAAGTCGGGGCTGTATGGTGGCAACAAGGTGAATGTCGCGCCGGCCTGCTCGATCGCATCGCGCACCCCTGCCGCCTTGTGCGCCGGTAAGTTGTCCATGATGACGATGTCGCCCGGCTTCAGGGTCGGGACGAGGACCTGTTCGACATAGGCCCGGAAGACCGTGYCGTTCATGGCGCCATCATAGACGAACGGCGCGGTCATGCCGGTCAGCCGCAGCGCGCCGGTGAAAGTGGTGGTCTTCCAGTGGCCATGAGGCACGCCAGCCCGACAGCGCTCGCCGCGTGGCGCACGGCCCCGCAGCCGCGCCATCTTGGTCGACAGGCCGGTCTCATCGATGAAGACGAGCCGGGCTGGATCGAGATCGAGCTGGCCGTCGAACCRGGCGCGACGGCGCTTCAGGACGTCCGGACGGGTCTGCTCCAGTGCATGTGCGGACTTTTTTTGAACGTCCAGCCGCGCTTGCCAAGCCAGGCGCTCAACGCACTGCGACCGATGCGGACCGACGCTTCGACTGCGAGCCGCTCGACCATCTCGTCCAGCGTGATGTCCTTGCGCGCCTCGATCAGCCCGACGATGAAGGCTTCATGCGCATCCAGACTGGAGGCGCGCCGCCAACCCTGTGGCCGAGGCGTCCGCTCGCCGAGCTTGGCTCGCGCGACCCAGCGGATCGCACTTGATACTCCGACCCCGAACCGGGCCGCTGCCTGCCGCGCCGACATACCCTCGTCGGAAGCCTTCAAAACCCGCGACCGAAGATCTTCGCTCAGTGCTCTTGCCATCATCCACCTCATCAAAGTGGACGTTGAATCAGCCGAGAAGGCCTGTGTCACATCACAATCGATTCATCGATCAATGGATTTGCTCTAGGGTCTTGAAAATATATCATTGACAGTATATCTTGGGGCGAGCATGGCCGAGTGGCAGGTCGTATTCCATCCGGATTTCGTTGGAGAGTTTCGGGCGCTGGATAGGGAAGTGAAGATAGCGGTCGGCGAGGTTTTCGACGAGCTTCGAGAGAAAGGACCGAAGCTTGGACGGCCGGATGTGGATACATTGAACGGGTCGGCCTACGCCAACATGAAGGAAATACGCTTCAAGGCGGCCGACGGAGTTTGGCGCTTCGCTTTTGCCTTTGATCCCAAAAAGAGAGCAGTGGTTCTCTGCGGCGGTGACAAGTCCGGCGTTAGCGAAGACCGATTTTACCGGGCGCTGATTGAAAAGGCAGACGGTCGCTTCAAGGAATGGCTGGAGAGCTTGTGATGATGAAGGGTGCGAAGAGCTGGGTTGAGATCCGGTCGGAACTCGATCCCGATATCCAGAAGGAGTTGGACGAGCGGATTGCCCGCCGACGTCTAGGTGAAGCCTTGGCTGAAATCCGCAAAGAACGCAAGATGACGCAGAAGAACGTCAGCGTCGGTGCTGCCATGACCCAGAACAACATTTCGCGCATGGAGCATGGAGAAGACATGCTGCTTTCCTCCATCGTGCGGTACATGCAAGCCCTGGGTGGAGGACTGGAGCTGGTTTTGAAGCTGCCGGATGGTTCGGCTCGCCATGTGGCTGTTGAACCAAAGCGGCAGCAATCTGACCAGGTCAGAGAACCCGCGCGGGCCGCCGCGCACAGGTAAGACTGCTTTACGGCCATTGCCGCCGAAACCGCACCGAGTCCTTCGGCTGTCTTTCGTCATCAATACGTCACGTTGCCTTCTCTGAGCGACCGTGCCACCCGCGGCGGCGCGGTCGCTCAGAGAGGATCAATATCAGTTTAACCGCAGATGGCTGAAATGCCCGCTATTCGGTAGCARCCGCCACCAGACCTTCAATCCTGGATTTGATACCCCTCTGAAATCAGGATTTCAGKGGGCAAGATGGGCGTTTCAGACGAGTTGAAGGGCAAGCGAAGCGAGCTGGCAGGGCGTGCCCGCGAGCTGGCGGCGGCGCTTGCCGAGCTGCAGTCGCAGATCGCGGCCGTCGACAAGGTGATCGGGATCTACGAGCCGGAATGGAAACCGGAAGAGCAGCCGAAGAAGCRCCGCGGCCGTCCGCCGACGGCGATGAGCGCCAAGGAGCTCGACAAGCTTATCGGCGGGACGAACAAGCGACAGATGACGCTCGAGATTCTGCGCACCGCCAGGCGGCCGCTGTCGACCGCCGAATGCGCCCAGGAATTCGCGACAAGGCATGGCCTTTCCGGAGACGATCCCAGGGTCGCCCTCATCGGCAACCGCCTGTCATCGATCCTCGACGCTCTCCGGAAGGCCGGGCGCGTCCGCCACGCAGCCATGCTGGACGGCCACCGCCGTCAGTGGGAGATCGCCGCCTGAGTGCTCAGGCGGGCGCGAGGGGCCTGTCGAAGTCCTCGAAGGCCGGATCGGGCGGGCTGTTCCCCTGCCAGTAGCCGCAGAAATTCCTCGAGGTCGGGTTCAGCATCGCGGCGAACAGCACAAGCGCCGTCAGCTGGCCGTTGCTCTTCCGGCGATTGTCCTCGCGCCAGGCGATGTCGGCGACGTAATAGTCGAAATATTTCAGCGAGAAGCGGTGGTGATGCCGACATAGGCCCGCTGGATGCSCGAGAAGAAGCTCTCAACGTGGTTCGTGTTGGTGCCGTCCTCTGTTTGGTAGGCTTCCGAGTGGTTCACCTGCTTGTGCTTGTTGAGGCCGGCCAGGTCGGCATAGCTGGGGTGTTCGTCGGTGACGACTGTCGCGTCCCGGCTGACATGGTCGYGGACCGTCGCCCACGCGGCCTCGCCCTGCTCCTCGCGGACGATGCGCGTGAAGGTACGCTCGAATCCGCTGCCGTTCTTCTCGCGCAGCGCGAGCACGCAGAGCCGCTTCATGTTCAGGTACTTCTTCAGGCGGCGGTCGATCCGCTCCTCGGCCTTGTTCTCGGGCTTGATGTGGCCGCCCGCGTACTTGCCGTCCATCTGGATCTGGCCCTCGAGCTTCATGCCGACGCGCCGCAAGCCCCAGGGCTTCCTTGATCTTCAGCGACAGGACCCAGGCGGTCTTGTACTGCACGCCGAGCTCGCGGGAGAGGTGCAGCGCGGCCATGCCCTTCACCGCATTCACCGACATCCAGATCGCGGCCAGCATCTTCCAGAAGCTGAGCTTGTGGAAGGCGAACACGGTGCCGGAGGTGACCGAGAACTCGCGGCGGCAGCCGGAACACTTGAAGGCGCGCCTGCGGAGCGCGTAGCAGTCGAGAACGCCGCAATGCGGGCAGACGGGCTCGCCGCTCGTCTTGGGCCAGCGGAACTGGCGGAAGATCGCGTAGGCTTCCTCTTCGTCAATCTCTACGAGCAGCTGGATCGACATGTCCCGGCATTCCGGGGACATCAGGAAGTGCTGGCCGTCCTGGTATTTCACACCTCTGCGCCTCAGCGGCGTGATCGACGTGGACGAAATCCCAAGCCTCCGGACGCTCCAGAATCCTCGGAGTCAGGCGGGGCGCGGGGGAATTGGAGGCGCGGGTGTTCATGTTCAGGCTCCGGTTGGCAGTCGTCGATACGCGTGGCGATGCGGCGGCCCGGAAGGCCGTCGAAAATCAGCGCCGTATGCGTATCMGCCTGAACATGAGGCGGGCCCTTAGTGGATCCGGTTGCGGGAGTCGATCGGTTCTTTGACCTGGGGTTAACGAGAACTAACGGGCGAATTCTTTCAAGGCATTTTAGCTAATGCGCAAATGAGGGTTTGTGCCGTTTCCACCGCTAGTGGCAGGCCGTGCAACCCGGTTCCCGGGTAGTCAATGCTCCCTATTGTGCGACGCATTCGCTGGCCGAGATCGCCGTCGATCGGGGCGGGTTCAACAGAAACGGATCGCTTGGAAACGGTCGAARATGGTTGACCATAAATCGACATTCAGATCAACTTTTCTGATCAATAACACCTTGAAATTAGGGAACGCAGGCCGATATGGCTGTCGCATGCGTGCCGATCTAGTTGACTCTTGATCAACTCCTGGCAGTATGAGGCGGACGGGAGATGAAGTGGCCTTCGAAAACGAATGTGGACGGCTCAGGCGGCTGGCAAAGAGCGGAGCTAGGGTTCGGTACACGAACCATGCATTGGAGGAGATGGAGAAGGACCGGATATTCAAGATCGACGTTGAGAACATGCTGCCTCGATGTCAGATCACGAAGGTCGAGCCTACGAATTTCGACATAACTTGGAGAGCCGAGGGCCGAGATTCAGACGGACGACTTCTCGTTGCAGTGGTGGTAGCCGAAGAAGAAATTAGGGTAATCCGGTGATTACCTCGTTGATCAGGAAGAGCCAGCCATGACGAAGTGTTTGGAGTGCGGTTGCCCGAACATGATGCACACCATCCTTGATGAATGGGTCGAGGACTTGGGCGGCGTTACGGTCAAGCTTTTTGACGCTGTGCACTGCTATACATGCCAGAAGTGCGGGAGCAGGGAGACCGAGATACCGCACCTGAAGAGCCTTGTACGCACGGCAGCCATTGCTCGCGCGCTCATCCCGGTGAAGCTGAGTGGACCCGAGATCAGGTTCATGAGGCGGGCACTGGACATGACGCAGGAAGAGTTCGGAAATGCAATGGGCGTCGGGGCGAAGGAAACGGTCTCAAGGTGGGAGACCGATGTAAAGGGCATGGGTGAATTTACGGAAAAGACGATCCGTCACAACATTTGCGCTTTGCTGCACGAGCAAGAGCCAAGTTTTGCTTACAACCCTGCTGACATCACGAAGATGAGGGTTCACGAACTCGAGGAGGGGGTGGTTCTAGCCCCGATCGAGCTGCAGCTTGTTCGCGTTGCTATGAACAACGTCCGGCAAGATGCCTGGGACCGTCTAGCCGCATAAGCCGGGGCTACATTGCCCCGGCCGGACACGTCGAAGGCAGCTAAGCTGATGACGGCACCGAGTATCGGCACGGGACGAACAAGCGACAGATGACGCCCCACATCCTGCGGACCCCAGGAGGCTCAGTTTTGCGAATTGGTGGCGGTTGCTACCGACTAGCGATGTAAAGTTTGCCTATTTGGCAAAGCTCCGCCTTGAAGGGGAGCACGCAACAATGGTATTCGGCAAAAGGCGAAAGGTTCCGAAACTACCTTAAAAAGGAAACGGCCCCTTTCGGGGCCGTGCGATCGGCGAACCGATCTGGGGGCGAAGCTCTTGGTTTCCCTATCCCTGCATACGCAGGAACCATGTCTTTACGACATGGCGGCACTGGCTATCACACGCCCAATCACCAGCGATCTATGATGCAGATACCACGATTTGGCTTCGACGGTCAATGAAGTATGGAGCATTTGGTTCCCAACTCACCTAGATCTTCGCCTACTTGGGAACCACTGGACGGTACATAGACGCCATCGCTGGCAGCCG
>NZ_MDDT01000063.1:0-37104 GCF_001854815.1 Mesorhizobium sp. LCM 4576 | reverse complement strand
CAGGTGTTCTATGGGATGCATGGACATGCCCGACCACGGTCCCACGTTGACGTTACGATGATGCACCGAGTGAAAGTGGTTGTAGAGCGGACCCCAATGCAGAAAGCGATGAATCCAATAGAAATGGAAAACTCCATAAAGCGGGAGGAAAACAAACCAAAGAATAAACCAAACGGGATGCGATGCAAAGGTCAGCATCGGCAAATAGCCGTTGGCATAGCACCAGAGACCTATAACTTCGTAAGCGGTCCAGATCGTAACCCCGCTCGCCACTGACCAGAACACGTTGTCGAGGAACTGGCTGTTGAAGGTGAACAGCGCATTATTTTTATGAAAAGGCCGGGCGTCATATCGCAGACGATCACCCTGCATGTTGAAGGTGTACAGGTACAGGTGCATTCCACCGGCAAGAAGGACGATCATGGCAAGATTGCGCAGATAGATTGCTGCAATCCAGTCCAAGCTCAATGTCCGCGCGGTCTCGAGCGTGGGCGAGAGGTAGTACCAGGTCAGGAAAGACACGCCGACGACGATTAGCCGGTCTGAAATCGGCAGCCACGAGTTCCAGATTAGCTTGAGCCCCTCAAATGGCCCGCGCCTGAAGTTGAAGATGGAGCGGTCCTCAAGCGGCAGATTCGGCATGTAGTTCCAGGTTTGCTTAGTCGGAAGGGTGACTTCCGATTTTGTGGTATCCGTTGTCATTTGCGTCATCCTACGCTTGCACGCCCAATGGCGCTGCTTCCCTAAGCTGCGTCTGGAACGCTTCCAACTCGTGGGGTTTCATTGAAATTGTAACTTCGCGGTAGGGAAACGACCCATCACGCACAGCCGAGTGGAAGGCGGTCAGTGCTTGAATTCGCTCGCGCTGCATCTGCTCCTGCAACTGCAAGACGTTGCCATAGGCGAACGCGTGGCGAGGTGGGTTCTTGGTCTCGCCGCAAATGTCTTCCGAGAATAGAAAGGTGACGTCTCCGCCAGAGCCCGATCCGATTGAGAATGTGACCAGGCTGGTTTGCTTGTTTATGGCTTCAAGCACTTCTTGAGGTACCAGTTCAACCTCCACCGCGAAAGCGCCTGCGGCCTCCATTGCGCGGAATCGCTCAACAAGCTTCATGGCCTCAGAGGCGGTGGTTCCATAAGCCCGCAACCCGCCTATCCAGGTGCTGTATGGCGGGATGAGCCCGACATGTCCCATGACTGGGAAGTCAAGATCGGCGAGCATTCTTATGGTGGCGAGACTGCGACTCGTATACAATGCGTCGGCACCCTCATCCATTGCACGCATCGCGCCTTCAAGGACATCTTTTTCGGTCGGATGATCCACAAGCATAAGCGCTGCTGTGACGAACGAGGTCGGCGCGCCTTCCCTCACTTCTTTCAGGTATTGCGATCGCGTCATTAACGTGTCGATCCCAGCGGCGAATGCTCGCTCAGCCTGTTCGCGGCTTGAGACCGTCACTTCGGTTAGCTGCACTTTTCCCTTGTTGGCGCGCAAATCGGCAACGGTCCAGTTACGGCGTGCCGGCCGATGACCAAAAGTGAATATGTTACGCATTGGCATCTTTCTTGGAGGTGCGGGGAGGCTGACGACGTCACGCCTAAAAAATGTTGCCGAGACAGCCGGAAATCAAATGAAAGTTAGGCGAGCATTGCATTCCCTGTGCGAATGCAACACTGCCGAGCCGCGAGCCAATGCGCCGACAACCGGGCCAGCTGGTACAGGAATTTTGCCTGCCTTCAGCCTAGCAATGAATGCTGCTTGTCCGAGGAGCGAGGGAAAAAACTATCGATTGGGCCGCCGTACCGGCGGGTCAGCCATTGCTCAAATGGCTCGATTGGAAAGCTCGGGGGTCGTCCTGAAGGCCAGGCGATGTGATATCTATCTTCTGTCTCCAGGTATTCGGTGAGCGGGGTTACGAGACGTCCGGAATCAAGCAGGTCGCCAAGCACTCGGAGGTAGCCCAAAGCCACCCCCTGGCCTGCGAGGCAGGCCTGGATGACGTTGTAGTAGTTATTGAATCCCATTGTGCGCTGGTTCCTAGGCGGCTCTAAGGAGAACTCGCGCAACCACTGCCGCCAGCCAACCCAAGACGGATGTTGGGCCTGCATGTAGAGGAGTTCACAATTTCCCAGGTCAAGAACTTCGAGAATGGGACCATGCATCTCCAGAAATTCCGGAGAGCACACCGGCGTCATGATGTCTTGAAATAGTGGTCGGATCGTAAGGCCTGGAAAATCGGGCTCACCGAAGGTGAAAAGCAAATCCACCTGCCCGGTAGGTTCTATTCCCTGTGGGTCCGCGGTGACGACAAAGATCTCCGCTCCGCCAAAACATTCCCTGACCTCGGCGACCCGTGGCAGTAACATGAAGGTCGCGTTGGCCGATGATGTCGAAAGGACGATTTGCTGTCGGGATCGCTCCTGGATCAGATCCTCAAGGGCATCGATGATTTGAGAGGACGCCACGGAGTAGGCCCTTAAAAGCCGGTCGCCAGCCGGCGTCAGCGCAATTTTCTTATGCGTCCTAGCGAAGAGCGGCTGCCCAAGCCTGCCTTCGAGTTGACCAATCTGTTTGCTAACCGAGCTTTGCGATAGACCCACTTCCTCGCCCGCCAAAGTAAAGCTACCCCGGCGGGCGGCTGCCTCGAAAGTCGGCAGTAACCTCTGTATGTTCTGGTACAGCGCTTTGGATCGCATTCCTATGACACCGCAACTGACTGTGGTTTATCGTTCTATGGCATCCTGCGATGGCCAACAATGCTAACCAAAATCGTTGCCGTGAGAGTTCGAGAAATCGAACGGTTTCGGGTGAAGCACCAACCCTCTTTGTGCAAGGACCCCTAGGACTTGGAAACGACATGTTTGCCTAGGAGTAACTCGCAACTGGATCGCCTAAGAAGTCGAGGCGAGGCGTGATGCCAAGGCCKGGTAGGTCTGGTGCGACAATGCGTCCGTCAACGACGTCGTACGGTCCGTCAGCAGTTTTGCCCGACAAAACGCCGCGACTTTCAAGCACGCAGCGAAGGTATCTCTCCGGTACAGTCTGGCCCATATGTACGATGGCGGCGAAGGCAATATCGGAGCCCGCGGTCTCTTGGACGCTCATCGTGTAGCCGGCCGCAATACAGATATCGCGGTGGCGACGGCCCTTCGTAAGCCCGCCATTCTTGGAAATCTTCAGGCCTATTCCGTCCGTCGCATCATCAGCTATCAGCTGAGCAATTGAAGCATCATTGGTTGCCAGTTCGTCAAAGAAGATAGGGATATTGGTCCTTCTGCGCAGGGAAACGCATTCCCGCCACGTTGCGCACGGCGTCTCAAGAACAAAGTCGAGGCCATGCGGGAGAAGCCGAAGCATACGCAAAGCGGTCTCGACAGTCAGTCCCCCGTTTGCGTCAACGATAAAGAACTCTCCCGGCTTCTGATCTGCCAGCGCAGCCGCAATTCTTGCAGTGTCCTCAGCGGGCTCCCCGCCAATCTTGACTGAATGCCCTCGATACCCCATGGCACGATGCTCAGCGACGCTCCGGCGCATCTGTTCCGGATCATCCATATGGATCGACGAAATAACTGGCATCTTGACGTTGGTGCGTCCCCCCAATAAWTCGCACACGGGCAGACCCACCGATTTACCAAAGATGTCCCAGCAGGCGACGTCAATTGCGGTCTTGGCATGCTCGTGCCCCAACAGCGCTGCATCCATGGCGTCATACGTCCGGTCCACTCGTCGGGGGTCTAGACCAATCAACTGTGGTGCCATCTCAGCAATACCTGATCGGACGCCTAACGCATGGGACGCGACATAATTGGAGCCCCAAGGTGTGCTTTCTCCCCAACCCTCAAGGCCATCCTTCGTCGTGACGCGGACGATCGTGGCATCGAAGACGCTGTACTCTCGCCCACCGGACAAACGATAAATTCCGCCCTCATAACGAAGATCTACCTTGAAAACATCGATGCTCTTGATGGCGCAGTCGGACACGGTGTCTTCCTTTTCTGCAGATGGCCGCTTCCGGAAATCGCTAGCGGACGCTGAGGCTCCGCCCTGGCGACCCAATCCGGCTCGAGGCGTAACGACTTAGCGATGCAGCAGGCGTTTAGCCGAAGGYTTACAAGGCGATTCCAAATTTCAATGTAAGCACCGCAAGGAGGAAGATGAGGCACACTATAAAAGCCTGGATGAGCGCCCGAATCTCTTCCCTCACCGAAGTTGGTTCAAGCCGGTCTGCCATCTTTGCGATACGAGGAACTCGCCTTCCTTGCGACATTCATTCAAAGTAGCAGCCCGGACGTGCCGGGCTGTAAGGCGTTAATTTGCGGCTGCCTTCGCTTCGGCAATCCAGGCGTCCCATTGAGCGCGGTGATTGTTCCGCCAATCTTCCGCCCGCTTGAGAATGTCTTCCGCGCTTCCGTGCCCTTCGTGTATCTGTAAGCTGTTTGCGCTGATGTCGTTTTGCGGGATTTTCAGYAATTCGAACCACTTTCGCGCCGCCGGATTTTTATCCAAAAACTCCTTATTTGCGAGCACGCGTTCAGAGAAAAACGTGAAACCTAGGTTGCCGAGTCCTGGGACGACCGTTTGCGCGCCCTCAAGTTCTTTGGGCAGGTCCGTATGATCCACTGTCAGCCAAACAACGTTCTTGCCAGGGGTAAGCACAGTCGTCAGCCACATCGGACTCCAAGAATAGTATAGCGTCGGCGTACCGGCTTTAATTCGCTCGACGGCGTCGGCTATGATCGCTTCGTAGCTACCCTGAAGGTGCTGAACGGTATCTCGGAGACCATATGCGTCGAGTTGATGCTCTATAACTCTCTCGCATCCCCATCCGGTTTGGCATCCATACAGTTCTGCCTTGCCGTCACCGTCGTTGTCGAACAGTTTTGCGATCTTAGGGTCCTTAAATTGGTTGATTGTCTTGATGTGGTAGGCGTCGGCGGTCTTCTTATCGATCAGGTAGCCCTGGAGGAAGTTTTCGGCTATCGTCCCGACTGGCTCGAGCTTGGCCGGTCCGCCCGCCTTCTCCCAGACCGATTTATGCAGCGGGTCGTCATACGTAGCGTAAAAAGTTGCGTCCCCCGTTCCGACAGCAAGTATGGCCGCTTGGAACTGCATGGAAGCAGATTGCTTGACGTTATACCCAAGGTCCTCCAGTCCCAGGCTGACCAAGTCTCTCTCAAACCATTCGTCAGCGTAGTTCTGATCAGCGGGCTGCACTGAAATGCCGGCTCCTGGAAGCTTGTCAGCTGATTCCGCGGCGCCAATGGTGCACGCTAGTATAATCGCGCCAAAGGACATCCTGTTTGTGAGTACGCGCATAGTTCTCCTCCCTGTTCAATTGGTTCTTATTTCTACGAGTTCCATTTTTGACTGCTGTCGGACGCGACGCCTCCAACGTCCGACGAACCTCGCAGTTTGATAGCGTTAGAACGCTAGCGGCCGGTTGCTCACACGACAACGGTATAAAAAGTCATGTGCCGCACGATTAAATGTTATCAGGTGAGTCGCCCCGGAAGGCTGGGCCGGTGAGAAGCGTCGCAAAAAATCCGCTAGTGAGAGTGCATCCACGCGACCCGGCTCGTCTGCGGGGCCGGCAGAGCGGCTACCCAGGTCAGCACGGATGCTCGATTAACACATGGTCTGGACCCTTCGACCGACTTTCCCGAAACGGCTGGCACTTGCCGGCAGCGGAGCCTCTAACAGAGTAAGGCTAAGAGCGATCAGCGCGGAGAACTGGCGTGCTTGCTCGGGCGAGACCTTCGGCCGCGCACGATACAGACAGCCCTCGGTGCGGACACCAACCACTAAATCTCTGACAGGGAACCTATTCCCCTGCGGTTAATAGCGAAGCGATACGAACAACAAGACGATCGATGTCGATTGGCTTTTCGAAGCGCTCGACGCCGTCGAACTCCTGGGGGATCGCGTACGTCTCCAGGTGCGTCAGAAAGACAAACGGAATCTTGCGCCTAACCAGGTGCTCGGCTGCCGCAAATGTTGTTTCCCCCTGCAGACTGACGCTGATCACGGCCGCATCTATCCTCGACGAGGACATCACATGGTCAAGCGCGTCCTCAATTGTATCAGCCGGATAGATGCAATTCGCTCCTATGTCGTTGAGGGCGACACTTATTCTCAGAGACAGTCGGTAGTCATCCTCTGCTATCAGGATGCGGGATTTGTGAAGGGCTTGACCAGCCATTTGATGGTCCGGAGAGATTGCGCGAGGCCTAGTCCAGGAGGCGGCTTTCGAAGGGATAGCTGGAGAGCAGCTCATAACCATTGGGAGTGACCAAGACTTGTTCCTCGAGCTTCACCCCGTCGCGCTCGCCGACAGCGCCGATATAGGACTCTACGCAGACGACCATGCCAGCTTCGAGGGTGGCGTCGAAGGCGACAGGACCTCTGAATATTGGTTTGACCTGCGGATACTCGTCGCACATTCCAACCCCGTGCATCAGGCTCGGGTAGGCTTGCTGATGAAATTCTTCCGGCACCGGCCAAGCTAGCGTCTGCAGTTCCTTCATCGTGACGCCGGGGCGTACCAGCTGCATATTGGTGTGCAACTCATCATATGYGTACCGGTAAAGTTGGCGCTGCCGGGCGGTAGGGCGCTCTTTGCCATAGTAGAACGTCCGGGAAATATCGCAGAAGTAGCCGAACGGGCCGACCATATCTGTATCGAAGCCCACCAGATCGCCAGGCTCGATGGCTCGCTGTGTTGCCTCCTGAAGCCATGGGTTAATACGCGGTCCGGAAGCGAGCATCCGTCCCTCATGCCAGCCTCCCAAATTTGAGAGGTTGGTATAATTGAGAATTCCCCAGAGTTGCACCTCGGTAACGCCCGGCGCCATGCTCGCCTGCATGCGGGCAATGCCGTGTTCTGCAACCGCACATGCCCACCGAATACACTCGATCTCATCAGCCGATTTGATAACGCGCGCACCTTCGGCAATGTCGACGGCATCGATGACCTCGATACCGCGCTGCAGCAGCGCCAACGTAATGCTTGGATTGACATATTCTATTGCTACCCTTCGGCTGGTAGATCCGATTTCGTTCAGGAACTGGACGATATCGTCTGCGAACAGTCGGGCATTTTCCGTCAGCTCGCCGCCGCCTTCAAAAAATGAGATCGGACGTCCGGGCCGGAATGCGTCGGCAGAGCTTTCAGTTCCAAGTCCGGCATGCAAAACGATCGGCCCGTCCACCGGCATGAAGAGGTAGGTGACGGGGATATGAGATTGGAAAAGAGGATAAACATTGTAGTCGACCGCGTAACGCAGGGAGATCGGGCTCACCAGAACGCACACGGCAACGTCCGCGGCTCGCATGGCGGCTCTGACTCGTTCTTTGCGGTACCTATCAAGCCTTTGAAAGTCGATTTCAGGCATTTGCCGAAACTGTCGAAGATCGCTCCAGTTGTCTCGAAGCAGGAATCCCTCGGGATCTGCCGAGGCCAGTTTGAAATCGCTCATGGCTTCCTCGTTTAGCTCGAGCTCTGCGTCTTACATCCGCGACCAAAGTTTGCCGCCCGTCGCCCAATTGTTCGGAGCGTATTCATCGAAAACGACATGGACCTGTTCCGGTTTGAGATTCGACTTTTCGCAGAACAGCTTGGTAATCTCGGCCGCAATTTCCGCTTTTTTGTCGTCATCGGCCTTGAACGTCTCGATGTGAATAACCGGCATAACGTATCCCTTCGTTTGCTGCGCACGGATTGATCATTACTGTGGGCGCGGAACTTCACGGAAGCACCTCCAGCAGGACATGCGGCCCACAGATCGCCTCGACAGCGAGCTATAGGCAGCGGCTGCTCGCCATTCAAATGAGTTTTACTGCCGGCCGGGATAACCAGGGGTAATGACTTAGCGTAAGGAGACGTTCGGCGGCTGCCTTCAGTCATGACTTTAGCTTGTTAGGCCCATGACTTTTTGGACCCTTGCGAAGGAAGGCGTTCGAGCCGTAGATCACCAAATCTGGGGGCGACATCTCCGCCAGGTTCGATCATTTCCGTGGGCTATTGTCATATGACTCAATCCAAGAAAGTTGTGATCATCACGGGCGCAACCTCCGGAATCGGGGAAGCGATTTCCGAAGCTTTTGCCAAAGAGGAAGCCACTCTAGTCCTGGTCGGCCGCGACCGYGACCGTGGCCAGCGGGCTTTGGAGCATGTCGAGAAATTTGATTGTACTGCTCAATTGGTCCTCGGTGATGTGACTGACTCGTCATTCGCTGATCAGGTCGTCAGTTCCTGTGTTGAGCGCTTTGGCAAGGTCGACGTACTGGTCAACAGCGCAGGCATCATTCGGCGCGGTAATGCGGTCGACACTAGCGATGCGGATTGGAGACAGACTTTCGAAGCGAATGTCGACGGATTGTTCTATTTCAGCCGCGCTGCCGTTAGATCCATGCGCACGACGGGGGGCGGGAGCATAGTTAACATCGCCTCAAACGTAGGCTTAGTCGGTTGCCCGGGGCTTGTTGCCTATTGTGCTTCTAAAGGGGCGGTCGTTCTGATGACCCAAGCGATGGCCCTTGACCATGCCAAGGAGCAAATCACAATCAACGCAGTTTGTCCTGGCGCAGTCGACACTCCGATGTTGGTTTCGGCCCATCATAAGGCCGTCACCGCGGAAGAAATTCTGCAAAGGAACATAGCTTCTATACCCCAGGGTCGGGTGGCAACGCCCAATGAAATCGCAAACCTCACGCTGTTCCTCGCGAGTGACGGCGCCAGACACATCACAGGCGTCGCWATTCCCATCGATGGCGGCTTCACAGCAGGATAGGAGGACGTTYTGGTGAATAGGGTGTCGGGCAAGGTTGCCATCGTCACAGGCGGCAATCAAGGAATCGGTCGCGCAATCGCGGACAAGCTTGCCGACGAAGGGGCCATCGTTGTTATCGGAGATCTCCGGAATGATGATTCCTCCAAAGCCCATGGCGGGGGAGAAATAACAGCTCTCACGCTTGACGTCACGAAAGAGGTGTCGATCAGGACATTCGTCGATGAGGTCCTCCAGAAGTTCGGCCGGGTTGATATCTTGGTCAATAACGCCGGTCTGGTCATGCACAAAACCATTGATGATCAGACCGCCGAAGAATGGGACAGGCTAATGGYGGTTAATCTACGCGGGCCCTTCCTGATGGCTAAATATGTGGTCCCTGAAATGAGACGTCAGGGCGGGGGAACGATCGTCAATATCGGTTCGGTCGAGGGCTATATGGTCAACCCGTGGCACACTGCCTATGCGGCATCGAAAGCCGGTGTTCATGGACTGACGCTAGGACTTTCGGTAGATCTCGGTCCGGATGGAATTCGTTGCAACACCGTCTGCCCGGGCTGGATCGWCACTGATCTGAATCGCGCATACGTCGAGATGCATCCGGACCGAACACTGATAGAGCGAGAATTGGGGCAGCTCCATCCGGTAGGAAGAATTGGCGCGCCCACCGAAATCGCAAATGCTGTTTTATGGCTGGCCAGTGACGATTCCACTTTTGTTAGTGGTGAAATGATCTCGGTCGACGGCGCGCGCACCAAGAAAATCTCTTTGCCTGCAATCTTGGACGAGGAATACCGGGCCAAGCTGACTAAAGCTCAGGGCTAACGGTGTTAGCAACGGCTTGCGTCAGTTTAAGCAGCCCGCATCAAAGGCGGTCGGCAACCRCATTTCTGGGCATTGACACTGGCGGCACCTACACCGATGCGGTGCTGTGGTCGGAGGAAGGCGGCCCGAAAGGCAAGGTRCTGGCCAAGGCCAAGGCGCTCACCACCCGAYATGATCTCGCCGTCGGCATTTCCGGCGCGGTGGATGCTGTGCTGGAGAAGGGCGGCACTGATCCGGCGGCGATCAAGCTGGTCTCGATGTCGACGACTTTGGCTACCAATGCGCTGGTCGAGGGCCAGGGCGGTCGCGTGGCGCTGGTCATGATCGGCTTTTCCGAGGCCGACCTTGCCCGCGATGGGCTGAAGACGGCTTTAGGCACCGACCCGGTCGTGTTCTGTCCCGGCGGCCATGATGTGCACGGCAATGCCGCCAAGCTCGATCTCTCCGGCCTCGAGGCGGCGCTGCCGGAGCTTGGGCGTTCGGTGTCGGGTTTCGCCGTCTGCGCCTATTTCGCCACCCGCAATCCGGCGCATGAGCTGGCGGCCCGCGACCTGATCCGCGAAAGGACCGGCCTGCCGGTCACCGCCAGCCATGAGCTTTCGGCCAAGCTCGGCGGTTCGCGCCGGGCGCTGACCACGCTGCTCAACGCCCGCCTGATCTCGATGATCGACCTGCTGGTGGCGGCGACCGAAGGCTTTCTGGCCAGGCGCGGCATCGCCGCGCCGCTGATGGTGGTGCGCGGCGACGGCGCGCTGGTCTCCGCCGCCTTCGCCCGCCAGYGGCCGATCGAGACGATCCTCTCCGGCCCGGCCGCCAGCCTTGTCGGCGCCCGCCACATGGCCGGGCTCGACGACGCCATGGTGTCGGACATCGGCGGCACCACAACGGATGTCGCCGTGCTCGATGGCGGCCGGCCGCGCCTCGACCCGGAAGGCACCACCGTCGGCGGCTACCGCACCATGGTGGAGGCGGTGGCCATGCGCACCTTCGGCCTCGGCGGCGATTCGGAGGTGGCGCTGGAGGAGGGCGCGCTCACCCCGAAAATCCTGCTCGGTCCGCGCCGCCTGGTGCCGCTGGCGCTCGCCGGCATGGTGCATGGCGAGGCGGTGACTGCCGAGCTGGAACGGCAGCTGCGCGCGCCGAATCCCGGCCGCATGGACGGGCGCTTCGCCGTGCGCACCGGCGTGCCGGACAGGCTAGCCGCCGGCCTCACCGGACCGGAAGCGAAGCTCTATGAAGYGATCGGCGCTGCCCCGCTGCCGCTCGATCGCCTGCTCACTTCCAACGCCCAGAACGCCACGCTGAACCGGCTGGTGGCGCGGGGGCTCGTGCATATCTGCGGCTTCACGCCTTCGGACGCTGCCCATGTCCTGGGCAAGCAGGCCAACTGGGACTCCGCCGCCGCCCGCCTCGGCGCCGAGCTGTTCGCCCGCCGCCGCGACGGCCGCGGCCAGACGATCGCGGCGACGCCGGAAGCGATCGCCGAGCGCGTGCTCGCCACGCTGACCCGCTGGTCGGCCGAATATATTCTCGAAACCGCCTTCGCCGAGGACGGGCTGGATGGCGCGGCAAYCGTCGCGCACGCGCTGGTGCAGCGCGCGGTCGATGCGCATCCCGGCATCGCCCGCTTCAGCGTCGCGCTCGACCGTCCGGTCATTGGCCTTGGAGCCTCGGCGCCGCTGCACTATGCGGGCCTGCCGCCGCTGATCGRCAATGGCTGCGTGGTGCCGGAGGACACCGATGTAGCCAATGCGCTGGGCGCAGTGGTCGGCCAGGTGYGCGTCTCGGCCGAAGCCCGCGTCAGCCAGCCGAGGGAAGGGCTCTTCCGCCTGGCCTCGGGGCAAACGGTGCGCGACTTCACCGACGAGGCGGCGGCGATCGCCGCGGCAGAGGCCGATGTCCGCGCCATCGTCGCCGACCGCGCCAGGGACGCCGGCACCGACAGCGCCGAGATCGACGTCGCCACCGAGTTCAAGGTCTCGACCATCGAGGGCCAGCGCATGTTCATCGAGGCGCATGTGGTGGCGGTGGCGTCGGGGCGGCCGCGGATTGCCGCATAGCCGGCCACCGTATGGGGCAAAATCAATTGCTCTTCCCATTTGACGGTTCGGTTGACGATCGCTTCACGAAGCGCCAGTTCCTCCATCGAGGATCGCGTGCGGGTAATTCCTCAAGCTCTTCAGCGCCAACTGGCATGATCAAAGTTGCGCTGATCGTGAGCGGCGACGAGACCTTCGGACGAATCGGTTGAGAGTCTCGGATGAGCGACCCGCCGGCCCGGTAGGGAGAAACCACGCACTCGACCGCAATTTGCCCTCGGTCGCTAATCGCCGCGCAGAAGATCGTCGCGTAGCTGTCGATAGACCACCCTTGCGAGCGTGAGTTTGGCCTGGTTGTCGCTCGCGAGGCATCGCGAAATCGAAGGGTTCATAGCCCCTCAGATGCTGGGCGGCGGTCGTAGACCGGCTATGTCAGCCGAGGCCGGGCCCAACCCACGCAGGCAACTCGATACGACATTGCTGAGGTGAAACGCCATGGAATGTTCTAAAAGTCTTGGCAAAGTGCGAAGCAGAAATGAAACCGCACGCTATTGCGATATCAATGATGGGCAAGCTCGTGCCTTCGATCAGTCGTTTGGCGTGCTCCACACGCACACGCAGATAATGGCGCACCGGAGGCATGTGGACGTGAGTTGCAAATAACCGTTCCAATTGGCGTCGTGAAATGCCAACCCGTCGTGCGACATCTTTCATGCTCAAAGGGTTTTCTACGTAATCTTCCATTATTCGCATTGCCATAAGAAGCTTGTCGCTTGCGCCGACGAATGCAAGGCCGGTCGGTCCCGTCTGACGATTTGAACCCGACCGTTGTCCGTCCACGGTAGCGAAGCGACAGACCTCTCGGGCAATCGCTCCGCTGACATGGCCCGCAATTAGATCTACAGCGAGATCGAAGGCTGCCAACTCCCCCGCGCAGGTCGCAAACTGTCCGTCTTTTACGAACAGCGCGTCCTGGGCTTGCGCTTGTTGGAACAACTCCGAGAACGCGGCCAGTTTCGACCAATGAATCGTGCAACGCGTACCTGCCAGCAAACCTGCTTGCGCCATAAGCCAGGTTGCTGTGCCAAGCGCTGCGATCGGAGTACCGCGGCGTGYGAATGTACGAAGGACTTGGGTGATCTGGGGCGGCAGCCCCCCGCCGACAGGTTCCCCAGCGATGATGGCCATGTGGTGTGGAGGTTTACCGCCGGTACAAAGATCGAGGTCATCGACGGTCATATCGACTCCCACAGAAAGCCCGCTCGCCCCCACGACCGGCCGTCCATCCAGTCCCGCTATACGCCATCGAAACAGAACAAGTTTCGAAAGCATGTTTGCAATCCGGAAGGGTTCGATAAACGCGTGGAGTGCGAGTTGCGAGAACCCAGGCACCAGCAGGATAACTAGTTCAATGGGCTGTCCGCCGTGCACGTGGCTGTCCAGCGTAGACAGGGCCTTCATAGCTTTCATGTTGGGAGGTGCGTTCATCAGCTTGCTTCCATACCTTTCGGATGGGGGGCCGGTTTTGGTCCGGACTCCCTTATGCCAGCCCGGCTAACTCAGGCGCCTCGATTGCGCCGCCGGCTGCGCAGCCGCGCTCGAAACCGCAGCGCCTATGGTGCGCGGGCTCTGGTCCTACTCTCTCTTCATGCCGGTTAGAGGACTGCGTCGCCGATCTGAAGTTCTCTGCGCTTCATGAAATCCAACAGGGCTTCATCAATCGCTTCGTCAAGGAGTGGGGCTTGATATTCTTTCAGCGCCTTTGCCGCCGCATCGCGTCCGCGAGTGTCGGCGTCTCTAGCTCCGCCGAACGACCATTGCTCGAAGCTGTCGTGGTCCATGAGATCGGGTACGAAAAACGCCTGCTCGAAGTTCTTTAGCGTGTGGGCCGTCCCCAAGTAATGACCGCCTGGTTCGCTCTGTCGCACCGCATCGAGTGTCTCATCGAGCTCGCTTTTCACCAAGCMTTGGCCCAGCTTATGAAACATGACCATCTGCTCTGCGTCGAGCATGAACTTGCTGTAGCTTTGGGTCAGGGCGCCTTCGAGATAACCTGTGGTGGATAGTACAA
Source organism: Mesorhizobium sp. LCM 4576 (assembly GCF_001854815.1). Lineage (NCBI taxonomy): Bacteria > Pseudomonadati > Pseudomonadota > Alphaproteobacteria > Hyphomicrobiales > Phyllobacteriaceae > Mesorhizobium > Mesorhizobium sp. LCM 4576. Next base: position 23,382 of record NZ_MDDT01000063.1, on the reverse strand, counting down.
AGTTCGCGCCAGCCATCAGGACGCCATACATGTTGCGGGCTGCCTCATACCCCGCCTGGGCATCGACGAGCTTAGAACTCGTGCACATGCCACTGCACCGCCAAGGGAGCTTGTAGCGTCTCGCCAGTTGTCCGACCAACATGTTCATGTGATCGATTTCCGGGGTTCCAGCCATGGGTGCGCCGGTTTTCATCGAAACCGTAGCCAGCCACTGTCCATATATGGCCGGTGCTCCCGGTCGGACCACTTGGGAGAATGCAACGCCGGCCAGCGCCTCGGCGTTCAGCTGCGCCACCGCCGCGAGCGTACTTGCTGGGGTGCTGGCACCCGCAAGGACAAATGGTGTGAATAGAATCGCCTGGTTGCTCGCGGCATAGACCTTAACCGCGTCAAGCATCGTCGAATCCCACACCAACGGTGAGTTACAATTTGCAATCGATACGGTGACAGTGTTGTTATGCACGAACTCGTCGCCGAAAACAATTTTGGCCATGGCGACAGTGTCCTCAGCCCTCTCGCGCGAGGTAACGGCGCCCATAAATGCTTTGTCGGAATATTTGATCAGACTATAGTTCATATGAAGATGGYGCTTTGGGACGGCGACGTCCATTGGCTCGCAAAGAACTCCGCCCGTCATATGCATCGCCGGCGCCTGATAGGCGAGCTTCGCAAAGTTCACGAAGTCTGCGATTGTCGAGTTTCGGCGTTTGCCTTCCAAATCCAGCACATTGGGCGACCCATACGCGGGAGTGAATATCGTCCTTCGACCGCCTAGGCTGACTGTTTTTGCCGGATTGCGGGCGTGGACCGTGATCGTCTCAGGGGCTTTCGCCACAAGTTCAAGCAAAAGGTGACGGTCGAGCCTAACACGCTGCCCGGTGACATTCGCGCCGGCGGCCTGCCAGAGCGCAATGGCCTCATCGTCACGAAATTCAATGCCAATCTCCTCAAGAATCTGCATGGAATAATTGTGAAGACGCTCCAATTCGTCTGCGCTTAGCAAATCCATGTATGGCAGGCCGCGATCCATCGGGGGCATGTACGTCACCGCCCGCTCCGAACGCATTCTCTGTCGGGCGTCCCGCCCACCGGGTCGTGCAGACATAGCTCAATCCTCAGTTTATTTTTGAATGTAGCTATCCACGACGTAGATGACTAACAAGAAATAGTCATCTGCGTCATGAAACAAAGTTATGATGAGTGAGTGTTCGGGCCTTAAAGCCGGTCCTCAATGCCCTTCAGCAGAGAGGATGCAGTGACTACGCCCACGTCGGCGCCGGTTTCATCGATAACAACCAGGGGTTTATTGCCATATTTGTTGGACAAAGCCACAAGATATTCTAGTCCGAAGTCAAATCCTACCCTTGGAGCATCAGCGAGCACAAAGCCATCGGTGCCAGCAAAGTTGCTGAGGGGTGAAATCACCGACGCAGCCGTGAGCAGCTTAAGGCGGCTGCTTCCCTGGACAAACTTTTCTACATATGGATCCTGCGGGTTTCCAATGATCTCGTCCGCTGAACCGATTTGCAGCATTTTGCCGTCTTTCATAACTCCAATCTTGTGACCAAGGCGCACTGCCTCGTCCAGGTCATGTGTGATGAACAATGTTGTTTTGCGAAGCTTGCTGGAAAGCTCCTTGAATTGGTCTTGGAGCTCTCGGCGGATGAGTGGATCGAGTGCCGAGAAAGGCTCGTCCATCAGCAATATGGCGGGGTCGGCCRCAAGCGCACGGGCCAAGCCAATTCTCTGCTTCATCCCCCCCGACAATTCGTCCGGGTAACGGTCACCCCAACCTGCGAGCTGCACGAGTTCGAGCTTTTCCTCGGCGACTTCATATCGCCGGCGCCTTGGAACGCCGCGCAACTCCAGACTTAACGCGACATTGTCCCGCACTGTGCGATGGGGTAGCAGCGCCACGTTCTGGAACACCATGCCAATCGATCGAGCCCGCAACTGGCGCATCTCAGCGTCGGATTTCAGATTGATGTCCTCGCCGCCTACGATAATCTGGCCAGCGCTGGGCTTGATTAGCCGGTTGACATGACGGACCAACGTCGACTTGCCACTTCCGGACAGACCCATAACGCAGAAGATCTGCCCCGCCTCGACGTTAAAGGAAACACCGGCGACCGCAACCACGCAGCCGTGCTGTTCAAGGAGTGCGTCCTTTGACAGATAATCTCTCTGGATGCGGCCTAAATCATATTTTGCGGTCGATCCGAAGACCTTCCACACATCCCTGAACTCAATTGCATGAGCAGTCAAAATCCGTCTCCGAGTTTCATTTGCAACGTCGCGCAGCGTTGGCCGCCCGACGAGTTTCAGATTTGATGGCTACTTGCTAGCCATTTTGGCCTGAGCGATCCATTTGTTCCATTCGGCGAGATGTGCCTTCTTCCAATCTTCAGCATGCCTGCGAATGTCTTCGTTAGACTTCTGRCCTTCGTGGATCAGCAGGTTCTCGCTGTCGATGTCCTCGATCGGAATTTGAACTTGCTCAAACCACTTAGTGGCGACTGGATTCTTCTCAAGAAACTCCACGTTGGCGAATACGTGGTGAGTGTTTAYGGTGAAGCCGAGATTCCCGATCCCGGGGACTGTGGTGTCAGCACCAGCCTGTTCATCGGGCAAGGCTGTGAAGGGTACCGTGAGCCATGATACGTTTTCTCCGTGGCGGAGAATGYCGTTGATCCAGGTTGGGGTCCAACCATAGTACAACACTGGTTTGCCTTCTTTGACGCGCTGGATAGCATCTGCGATCAAAACGAAATACTCGCCTTGATTGTGCGTCACCGTGTCCCTTAGTCCGTATGCATCCAGGTGATGCTCGATAATGCGTTCACATCCCCACCCAGGCTCACAACCGTAAAGGTCTGCCTTGCCGTCTCCGTCGATGTCGAAAAGCTTGGAAACTTTTGGATCTTTCAATTGATCGATACTTTTAATTCCGTATTTATCGGCCGTAGCTTTATCAATCGAATAGCCCTGAATAGAATTTTTGGCGAGCGTTCCGACCCGACGCGCCTTTGTATCCCCGCCAGCTTGCTCGGCAAACGCAATATGCAAGGGATACCAATGGGGCGTGTAATAATCGGCGTCACCGTTAGCCACAGCGACATGTGCAACCGCTACCTGAGCCTGCGCTGGTTCTTGGACTGTATATCCCAGCTCTTCCAGGCCCAGTTTCACCACGTATGATTCGAACAGCTCCTCGGCGATTCCATTATACATCGGCTTCACCGTGACGCCTTTGCCCGGCAAGTCTTCTGCGCAGGCATAACCGGGAGCGATTATCAAGCTGCCCAAGACTGTCATGGCGAAAGCGAATGGCCGGTTAACTATTTTTAGGTCATGTATCATTGGGTTCTCCCCTCCTTTAATTTGACAGTTGTTCCCGGTCGCCTCGCACTGGTTCGCGGCTTGCCGGACGGTGAGCGAGGGTTCTGAGCACTCCTGCTACGACCCCAGCTGGGCCCCGGTTGTACCAAGGGACGTGGGCGAATTGCCTGCTGCTCGTCATTGCCGATTGGGTCAGACGATCCAATATGATTGCCAGAAGAACGATCCCAACGCCGCCGGTTGCAGCTTGGCCGACATCCAACCGGCCGATGCCGCGCAAAACCAACTGTCCTAACCCACCGACGGCTATCATCGAAGCGACCACAACCATCGCCAGGGCCATCATCAGAGTCTGATTGACACCAGCCAAGATGCTCGGCAACGCTAGCGGAAGCTGAGCCTTAAAGAGGAGCTGGCGATCGGAGGCGCCGAAGGCACGCATCGCCTCTACCACTTCCTCTGAGACTTGTTGGATGCCTAGCGTAGTCAGCCTTATTATCGGTGGTAAGRCAAAAACGATGGTTACAATCACTCCTGGGACGTTRCCGATACCAAACAGCATGACCACCGGGACCAGATAAACGAAAGATGGGATGGTCTGCATTGTGTCGAGTATCGGCCTGCATATTGCGGCAACTCGAGCGCTTCGGGCTGTAAGCACGCCCAACGGGATGCCGACGATCGTGCAGAAAAGAACCGCCGTAAAAACAAGAGAGAGCGTGGTCATTGTTTCTCCCCAGATGCCGAGGAGACCGATCACGACCAGCAAGCCCGCCGTCTGAACGGCCAGCCGCCAGCCGGAAAGCTGCCAAGCGAGAAGGCCAACGATGATAATCGTAATGGTAGGCGGAATACCGTTCAGAACCGCCCCAAGTGTGACCAAAAGCTGATCGATTGGYCACTTCACGCTCTGAAAAAACGGCCGGTAGTTCTCCACGATCCAACCCAAGCCGTCGCTGACCCACTGGTCGAACGGCAGCCGCCAGCTTTTGAACGGGTTCAGAATATCTTCAGGCTTCACCGATCGTCCTTTCAAAGAGGGGGCTGTTACCAGACGACTTATCGTTGCGAGCGCGTACGCGCGACGAAATGGTCGCGCCGTCAGGCCGCCGTCAATCGCGTCGATGTGGCTCCCATGTTACACGGGGCCCTCAGCCCAGCATGAGGGTATTCCCTCTTCTCGTCGAAACGCTAACGGCGGGCCCGTTTCGGTACAACGGTATAAAAACTCATGCGCCTTACGACTAAATGTTATCGCGCAAATCAGCGGCCCGTTTCCCTGTTATTGTCCTGGCTGGGTTGTCTCGATATCCCCTTCCGTTGACGAAGGGGAAGGGTTGAGATCGACCACCTGGGTCATGAGCCAGTTGCGAAAGATTTGGACGTCTTGCCGCTCAATCGCTGTATCCGGTATGACCAGATGATGTTTCCTTCCTGTAAGGCAGCTTTCCGCCAGAGGCCGGATCAGAGAGCCTTCATTCAGAAAATCATTTACCAGATGGCGCCAACCTAACCCAATTCCATGGCCTCTGATTACAGCCTGCATCATCGTTGGATAGTTGTTGAATGTGATGACGCGTTTGAAATCGGATGAGACGCCGAACTGGCCAAGCCAATGCACCCAATCGAAGGGCGACCAAGGATAGGCGGACCAATGCTGATCATCCATGACAAGCAGGACCTCGTTGACCAGATCATCAGGAGTCACGATAGGCGCGTTGGGCTGGTACGATTTACTGCAGACAGGAAAAACTTCCTCCGCGAAAAGCTCCGTGGCAGTGAAACCGGGCCGCGCCAAATAACCCATGACGACTGAGACATCGAAGCCATCCGTAGCTGGCGACGGGCTTCGCTCGAGCGAAACCAAGTGAAGGTCAACGTCTGGGTTGTTCGCCACGAAATCACCGATGCGATGGCTCATAAAAAGTGTGGCGAACGACATTGGCATCCCGACGGTTAGCCGGCGCGCCCTTTCCCTCCTCTTCACACTATCGAAGGCCGCAGCTATATGCGCGAGACTGAGCGTCGCAGCTTCAAAGAGTTCCTCGCCAGCAGGGGACAAGGATACCTTTTGGTTGCCGCGGTTGAAGAGCTGGATGTCCAGGTGATCCTCAAGGGTGAGGATATGGCGGCTCACTGCCGCTTGAGTGACTGAGAGCTCATTTGCGGCTTTGGTGAAGCTAAGATGACGAGCCGCAGCCTCGAAAGCGCGTAGCGCGCTAAGCGGAAGCCGTCGATAGTTAGACATGGATTTTCATACCCAACCAAGGTCCGCGGGCCACAAAACCGCACGGGAGCCTATCATACAGCGTGGCGCCAATTTGTCTCTTTCCGACCAACACTTTGAAGCCTGCGCCTCAGCTGCTCATTTCGTGCAGACTTAACGTCAGTGGTGGGTTGGTCGTTCCCCTCCTTCYGCCTCCAAACAGATGGTGGTTGGCCATATTCGTTCCGAAAGACCCTGCCAAAGTGTGAAGCATTTTCGAACCCTGCAGCAACAGCGACATCGATCAAGGGGGCATTGCCGGTCCGGAGTAACTGCTTGGCACGTTCAAGCCGTATGCGTCTGTAAACAAGGGCGGGTGAACTTTGCATCTCCGCAAAACACAGACGTTCGAGTTGTCGCCTGGAAATCCCTAATGCAGCKGCCAGTCTCGAAATYGACAAAACGTTCTCGACGTTTTGCTCCATCAGGATAAGTGCAGCACGAAGCTTTGGATTCTGGATTTCAAGCTCTAGCGGTCTACGCGGCTGCACCCATTGCGCGCTCCGGACTCTGTCAATCTGCAAAACCTCAAGCGCATTTCGCTCGGCAGCCTCCCCGATGTGCTTTCGAACCAGTGCCGCAGCCAGGTCGCATGTGCTGCTGCCGCCGGCGCACGATCCCCGCGTGACGTCCAGGGTATAAATCCTGTCGGCTTGGACCTGGAGCCCAGGGAACCGCTCTCGGRAATCGACGTAATGAAGCCAGCTTACACATGTCTCATGCGTGGTCATGAGACCAGCTTCCGCTAAGATAAACGTTCCGGTGCAAACTCCAATTAGGCACACGCCGGCAGAGGCTGCGTCTTGAAGATACCGGATCGTGCGACTGTCGACTGCCTGTCGGTCCGACAACCGCCCTCCGACGACGACTATGTAGTCGAACTCCACTGGATCACGGAGYGATGATGTCGGCGATACCTGCACGCCGCAGCTTGAACTCACGAAATGCCGGGTTTCGGACAAGACCTCCCAATCGGCTTTGACCCTGCCTGATCTGTCGGTCTCATCGCTCGCCAGGCGAAGCGTATCAACRAACAAAGCAAATGCTGTCAGGGTAAACGAGCGGGCTAAGATGAAGCCGACCTTTAGTTGGACCGCGGACGCTGGCCTGCCACGTGGCGCTGAATTCAACAAAATCGATGCTCCGACCGGATGGCTGCTTAGGTTGGGGACCGGGCAGCCACTTACGCAATATCGTATTCCTATCTTGACTCACATTCTTTGTCTACAATATGTCTATCAAAAAGGGACGTGCAATGAGCCTCGATGAGCATCCGACTTCCACCGACCGCAAAAGTGTTCTTGCGGAAACCCTCGTGCACCGCATTCTGACCATGCAGCTCGAGCCTGGAGCAGTTTTGGACGAGGTTGCATTGAGCGAGGAGTTTGGCCTCTCGCGCCCACYGGTTCGKGWACTCATGCGTCAGATGGCAGGCGAAGGCTATGTCGACCTCGAGGCCAACCGGGCTGCCCGCGTGTCCGTCATGTCCTACCAGACCTTGCGCAACTTCCTGATCGTCGCMCCCATGATCTATGTCGGAACRACGAAACTCGCTGCATTGAACCACAATCCCGGAGACCTCGCGCTACTCAAACATACCCAGCGCAAATTCCGGCAATCAATTGCAGATGGTGACGTCGAGAGCAKGGTGATTTTCAATCACCAGTTCCACCTGAACATAGGGAGGATGRCGCATAATCCCTATCTCCTGCCGAGCCTCAAGAAGCTGCTCATCGATCATGCACGCATCGGCAGAATCTTTTACCGGCAGAATGGTGGGCCGCGGATCGAAAAAGATCAGGAGACCGCAGCACTCCAGYACGATCAGATGATCGATGCCATCGAGGGACGGGATGCGGAGCGCGCCGGCGAGGTCGTGCGTGCTCATCTTGAAGTCTTCCGCAGCGATGTCGCGCTCTACGCAGTGCCCAGCGGGATGCAGGGTGAACTGGAAGGTTAGATTACCGTCAGTGTCAGTGGGAACAGGGAGAACAGAAATGCTGAACAAAGTCGACTATAAGGCGCAGGCTCGCGCACTGAAGCTGCCGACCAAAATGATCGTGGATGGGGAGGCAGTTGCAGCACTATCGGGCAAAACGTTTGCTACCATCAATCCGGCCACGGGTGAAGTTCTGGCTGATCTCCAAGCTGCGGGTTCCGCGGATGTAGATAAGGCTGTTGCATYGGCGAGGCGAGCGTTCGAAGACGGCAGGTGGTCAAAGCTACCGCCGGCAACTCGCAAGAAGGTGCTGCTCCAGCTCGCCTCTGCTATTGAAGACAACGCACTTGAACTTGCCTTGATGGAAAGCCTGGACAGTGGCAAAACCATCAATGACTGCATCAACATTGACGTGCCCGAGGCGATTAACAGCCTGAGATGGCACGCCGAGGCTGTCGACAAGATCTATGATCAGGTAGCCCCGGCCAACGACGCGACGCTGGGGCTGATCGTTCGCGAACCTGTAGGCGTGGTCGGTCTCGTCCTTCCCTGGAATTTTCCTCTTCTGATGCTGGCCTGGAAGATCGGTCCGGCACTTGCAGCAGGTTGCACTGTGGTGGTGAAGCCAGCTGAAGAGACGTCACTCACAACACTGCGTGTGGCCGAACTCGCACTCGACGCGGGCGTACCACCCGGCGTGCTTAATGTCTTGACTGGTGACGGTCCGGACGTTGGTGAGCCGATCGGYCGGCATCCCGACATAGWCGCGGTTTCGTTCACGGGTTCGACCGAAACCGGGCGCCGCTTCCTCAAGTACTCATCGGAAAGCAACCTAAAGGAGGTCGTGCTTGAGATGGGGGGGAAAAATCCATGCATTGTGATGAATGATGTACCTGATCTCGACGCCGTGGCCGCTCATATCGGTAATGGCGCGTTTTGGAACATGGGTCAGAATTGCTCAGCGATTTCGCRAGTATTCGTCCACAACGACGTGAAGGACCGCCTTCTTGAAAAACTGGGCGAGGTGGCCAAGTCTTGGACGGTGGGAGATCCGCTGGATCCGGACACTCGCGTCGGGCCACTAGTTTCTGCAACCCATTTTAGGAAAGTAAGCGGTTATCTAGGCGGCGAGGGCCGGGTTGTTACCGGGGGCAGGGCCTTCAACGGCACTACGATCGAACCGACTATTCTTGAGTTCAGTCAGCATGATGGCAAACATGTGCGAGAAGAGATTTTCGGTCCGATCGTTTCGGTGGTGGGCGTAACGTCTCTCGCCGAAGCCGTCTCCCTCRCAAACCAGACCGAGTATGGGCTTGCAGCCTCCATCTTTACCGCAGATGGGACGCGTGCGTTGAGGGCAGCCCGGGCACTGAAGGCTGGTACGGTCACCGTGAATTCGTACGGAGARGGGGACGCCGCGACCCCGTTCGGCGGTTACAAACAGTCGGGTTTCGGCGGGCGGGACAAGTCTCTCCATGCTCACGATCAATATACCCAGACCAAAACGCTCTGGATCGACCTGAGCAGCTCCAATGAAGGTTTCTAAGATGTCATCATTCGCCTTTTCCGGCCTCAATCTCGCCATTACAGCGCCGTTCGACGCAAACGGCCGTGTCGATTTTGCTCGGTTCGATGAACTCATTGAACGGCACCTGGCCGCTGGCGTTGATGGGTTCGTATTCAGCTCTGGCACTGGTATGCACGTCTATCTGACGCCGGAGGAGTCTCGGAATCTGGTGGAGCGCGGCGCCCGCGTGGTTGCGGGTCGCGCGAAAGTTGTCGCTCAGGCATCCGCACTTCTTACTGCCGACGTCATTGAGAGAACTAAGTTTGCCAAGGACGCTGGGGCAGACGGGGTAATGGTGCTCCCGCCATTTTTCGAGGGCCCATCTGACGACGACAGCGTCTTCGACTTTTATAGCGAAGTCGCGAGCGTCGGGTTGCCGATCATTGGCTACAATGTGCCGCAAGCGGTCGGCGTGCGGATCACACCGCAACTGCTCCGGAGGTTGTGCGAATTGCCTGAATTCCGGGCCGTCAAGGACAGCAGTGGTGACTTGGTCGGGCAAGTTAGGTTGATTGAAACCGGCCTCAATGTCATCAACGGCGCTGACCCGTTGGTCCCGTTCTCACTATTCGCGGGCTGCGCCGGACTAATTTGGGGCGGTGCGAACATTGCGCCCCGCACTTGCGTTGCAATTGTCAGAGCTGCGCAGGAAAAGAGATGGGACGATGTCCGATCCCTTTGGCAACTCTTGGGACCGATCATGRCTCTGCTCTGGGAGGRAGACTACGTCCCCAGCGTCTATGCGGCGTCTGAGATCACCGGATATGGAGGTGGTAGCGCGAGAAAGCCATTCCGCCCGCTTTCTGGGGAACGGATATCGGCTCTTCGAACGGCGCTTGGACCTCTAGTAGAGCAAGAAGCGGCGTAATGGGCAGCAAAGTCTTTCGGGCACGTCGCCTTCCGGCTCACGGCGCTCAGTCCGGCTGGGTTGCGATGCTTTCACCCAGGGCACCCACGGCTGAACTCGATCGCGCAATCTCTGTCGACGTCGTTGTCATCGGCGCCGGCTTTGCGGGTCTCTCGTCTGCACAACGTCTCGTTGAACTTGATCCCAAGCTCTCAATCGCGATTATTGACGCCGATGAAGTAGGACACGGGGCAAGCGGGCGAAATTCGGGTTTCCTGATAGATTTGCCGCATGACATTTCCTCAGGCAGCTTCGAGGCGGACGCGGAGGCGAAGAGCCGCAACGAGATCTTCGTGGCTCGAACTGCCATTCAACATTACGCGCGGCTAGCGGAAGCCCACGGTTGGGACGAAGACATCTTCGACCCGAGCGGCAAATACAGCGTGGCCATGACAGATGGTGGCTCGGAGCATCTTGCAGCCTATTCTCAGCAACTTAATTCGCTCGGCGAACAAAACCAGCTTCTTGATCACCGAGAGGTAGAAGAAATCACCGGCACCCCTTCGTTTAAATCAGGTCTCTTTACGCCTGGAGCGGTAATGGTGCAGCCGGCAGCCCTGGTGAGAGCCGCAGCTGCCGCTTTTCAAGAGCCAGTCAAACTCTATGAACGGACGCCGGCGCTCGCCATCGAGAGCCTTCCGGGCGGCTGCAAGGTAAAGACTCCGAAGGGCGAGATAAGGGCAGGACGGGTCGTCTTGGCGACTAACGGTCATGCGGAGAGCTTTGGGTTCGGTCGCGGCGAGCTGCTCCATGTCTTTACGCACGCCTCGCTGAGCGAGCCGTTTGACCCTGTCACATTGGGCGGTCTCCGCAAATGGGGAGCCACACCTGCTGCGCCAATGGGGACAACGGTACGTCGCATCACCGGACCCGACGGAGACCGCATTCTCATCCGTTCTCGATATACGTATCATCCTACGATTGAAGCGAGGGAAGCAACAATCAAGGGAGCTGGGGAGCTTCACGACCGCAAGTTTGCAGACAGGTTTCCGTCTCATCGGCATTTGAAAATGCAGTATCGCTGGGGAGGTGCTATGGCGCTTACTCGAAACACGGTGCCCTTGTTCGGCCAAGTCGCTCCCGGGATTTTTGCAGCTTGCGCATGCAACGGGATCGGCGGGACCAAATCGACTGCGGCGGGCATTGCCGCAGCGGAACTCATCGTCGGCCACCAGTCACGGCTTGGTGACATCTTTCACGCCTTCRCCAAGCCGCAGACCTTGCCGCCTCGCCCATTCGTCGACGTGGGCGCGAGACTGACCTTGGCGTTCAGGGAATGGCGCGCGGGACGCGAATAAGCTTTCATCGCGAGTAAGCGAAACTGCCTAGATGGATCCGCCCGCCGCCTGTCCAGGCTAGATCCCGGGAATAACCGGGACTTCGGTCGRCACACCTCAGTCACATCACCTTGGGATTTTGGTGGTCAAGCGCCCCCGACGTTGCGCGGATGGATGTGGCGCGACGCCCTTTGGGCCGAACCGCTCGCCAATCGTCGATCCAGACGACCCGCCTCCGAGAACGACGCGGCCACGATCCGCGGCACTATCGACTGGCTCAAAAAAGATAAGAGTAACAACTTCTCTAATATGGCTCCATGCCGTCATCGACCGCTCTTCCCCGATGCCGTTCTCTAGAATGCGCTACAAATTTTCGCTCATCTCCGGCCACGTATCTGAGATTGCGTATCCCGTAGGATATGGATCATCCTCTTCGAGGACGTAAACGCATTCGGCGGTGATCCAGGCACRCCCACTGATGGCCGGTATAATAGCGCTGTATGGCCMCACGGTCGTCGTACGGAGTATTTCCGACGTAAACACTGAGTCGATCAATGACCTGTGCGCAAACGGCTGCCCCACGCCAATTTCCCCCTTGGCATGCATGACCGCAAGCCGAGCTGAGGTTCCCGTACCGCAGGGGCAGCGATCGACTCGTCCAGGCGAGACAATGACAGCATTCTTTGACTCGGCTCCCTGGGTGGTAAGTCGAATTGGATGCACAAACATGACCTGGGTGATACCAGGTAACTCGGGGTTCAACGGATGGGATACGGCGATCTGCGCCGCAGCGGCGGCCTTGATTGTCTGTCCCAAGTCACTGAGCCGACGGCCCTCGGAGGCATGAAGCTCAAACCCAAACTGGCGTGCGTCCACGATGGCATAAGTCATGCCGCCGTATCCCACATCTACATTCAACTCGCCAAAGTTTGGAACGTGAATTCTCCTTTCGAGACAATACGCAAAGGCGGGTTGGTTCGTGAACCGAACAGCACCAACCTTCCCATCCGTGGTATCGCATTCAATCTCGATGAGACCCGCGGGTGCTTCGAGTCTGAACCGGGTTAGCGATTGGGTGATCGGAACAATGCTAGCCTTGAGCAGGGTGGTGGCTACGCTGATTGTGTTCCCACCCGACATCTCGGGATATTCCTCCGCCTCGCCAATTATGAAGGCCGCAACCGCTTCTGGGTTTTCTGTAGGCACAACGAAGTTGACGCTCTGAATCATGCTCCCCCGGGGTTCACGTAGAAAAAACTGGCGCAGGCCGTCGTGGTTGTCTCGGAAGAATTTCATTTTTTCAAAAGCGGTCCCCTCGGGGAGTGTGGGGAGCCCGGAAACAACAACTTTCTCTACGTCACCCTCACAATGGCAGTCGTAGGTCGTAAATTGGGACCTAATTCGATTAATGGACATGCGCGACGTTTGAGGCATAACGACTGCCTTTGCAGAGACAACACGGGGAAGTCGGCCCGGGCGAGGGGCCACAATGGGCGGGCCTGAACCAGCTTTGGACCTTAGGAGTAGCTGGCCACCGGCTCCCCCAGAACATCCATCCTTGGTACAATGCCTAAGCCTGGTGTATCCGGAGCCTCCACGCGACCATCGATGATGTGAAAAGCTTCATCAGCCGTCTTTAAGGCAACCATGGCTCGAAGGTCGACAACGCAACGCAGGTACTTTTCAGGGATCGTCTGCCCCATATGCACGATCGCAGCGAACGCGAGTGCCGACCCAATCGTGTCTTGAACGCTCATGGTGTAACCAGCTGCCAAGGCCATGTCTCGGTGACGGCGACCTCTTGTCAAACCGCCGTTCTTAGAGATTTTCAGTCCAAATCCCTCCGCCGCATCATCGGCTATCAATTGCGCGATCGATGCGTCGCTTGCGGCAAGCTCATCCCAGATCACTGGAATGTCGCTACGTCGGCGGAGCGACAGGCATTCGCGCCAAGTCGCACAGGGCGCCTCGAGTACGAAATCAAGGCCGTGCGGGAGCAAGCGTAACATGCGAAGTGCTGTTTCAACCGTCAGCCCCCCATTGGCGTCCACAATGAAGTACTCGCCCGTTTTTTTGTCAGCTAGCGCCGCCGCGATGCGAGCCGCATCTTCGGCCGGTTCTCCGCCGATCTTAACCGAATGGCCTCGATATCCTCTGGCGCGATGCTCGGCTACGTTACGACGCATGTTCTCKGGTTCATCCATTCGGATGGACGAGATTAGGGGCATCTTAACGTTAGTTCGCCCTCCCAATAGTTCGCAGACCGGGAGATCAACTGATTTACCGAAGACATCCCAGCACGCCACATCAATGGCTGTCTTGGCATGTTCGTGGCCGAGCAGCGCCGCATCCATGGCGTCGTTGATTCGATCAACGCGCCTGGGATCAAGTCCAATCAAGTGGGGAGCTATTTCCGCTATCCCGGAGCGCACACCTAAGGCATGGGAGGCAATGTAATTCGACCCAAAGGGCGTACTTTCGCCCCATCCCTCAAGTCCGGTTTGGGTCGTAACGCGCACCATCGTCGCGTCGAAGGTCATGTATTCGCGACCCCCTGACAGGAGATATACCCCGCCCGCGTATGGGAGATCGACCTTGAAGACGTCAATACGCGCAATCTTAAGCTCCGACATCCGACGATCTTTCTTCAATGGGGAATGACGAGAACGAGCTTGCCGGGGATAGTTTTTGACAGAAAATCTTTCTGAGCGTTGACTATATCTCTTAATGGGTAAGTTTTTCCTACGAATGGACGAATCTCACCATTCTCAATATAGGAAACGAGGTTTGTGGATACTTCAGCGGCCTGGATCGTACATCCATAGAAGGTGAGGTCTTTGAGATAAAGCGTTCGCACATCTAGCTCAACGATGGGCCCGGCTATAGCCCCGGCCACCGCATATCGTCCGCCTTTCTTTAAGACGTTGAGGAGCGCTGCGAAACCTGGGCCTGCCGCTACGTCGATAGCAACATCCGCGACTTCATTGCCGAGGTGCTTGCTCAGGRCATCGCCCCGCGGGATAACGCGGTCGGCGCCAAGCTCTCTCAGTTGCGCGAGCTTGYTGGCGCCCGCGATGGCGGTGACAATGGCTCCGCGGCGTTTTGCAAGCTGAATGGCAGCTGATCCCACACCGCCAGAGGCACCAGTTATGATCACATGTTCATCTCGTTTGACCCCAGCACGGTGCAACATRTTTTCTGCCGTTGAATAGGCGACTGGCATGGACGCGAGCTCAATGTCGCTCCAATCGCATTCCACCCTGTCGGCGTCGATGGACGGCACTTTTGTATATTGCGCGAATGCCCCATCGCACTCCGATCCAAATACCCAGCCTTCCATCGGTTTGAAATCTGCATACGAATGAATAATGTTCCGTACAATGACGCGATCTCCGATACGGGAGGGGTCCACGCCGTCTCCAACTTCAACGATGYGACCACAGCAGTCGCCCCCTTGGATTCGTGGAAAGGTCATGGGAGTGCCTGACCACGTAGCGTCAGCGTTCTCAAGCGCTTCAAAGCCTTGCGCCGCACCAGCCTCCGTCGCACTGTTCACAGCTTTCGAATACCAGCCAATCCGTGTGTTGATGTCGGTGTTGTTGATGCCGGCAGCCGCGACGCGGATCAGGACCTCGCCGCGACCTGGTCTGGGTACTGRTATGTCCTCACGGTATTCAAGCTTGTCGAAACCTCCGTGTCCTGTCAGCAACACCCCGGTCATCAAATCCGGGATGACAACYGAGTGATCCGAAGATTTCACATTGCGCATTGCCCTTAGCCTCCGTTGGTTCGCTCTCGAATTTTCTGAATGAGTATCGAAACGCTATGGCGGTGCTAGGGACATAACAACCGGATAAAAAGTCATGGCCTACGGGAGAAAATGTTATCGCCGGGTCGTTGCAATTCCGGGGAAAGTAGCGCTGCAGGAGTTTGGGAGCGCGCGAAAGCCGCAAGCTTGGCGTTGAGGTGCCGTCCGACGCGGACCCGCCTGGCGCAACGACCGCCGGCGAGCGCCGCGCCTCGTCCGACGAGAACGAGGCGGTCCGCCGTTGCGGGCGATCTTTAGACTAGGCGGCGGCCACTTCGACCTCACCTTGGACACGTTAAAAAGCGCCACCGTTCCCCCGATGGCCTTGGTGGGGTGAATAGTGCGAGATTGATGCCATCACTGACCGAGCTGCGATAGACCACGCCATCGAAGCCGCTCATTTTTTGATGAACTCGCAGAGATACTGGCTCGGGATTTAGTCGATCGCCGCACCCGCCGACTGCACCGGCCGTRTCAATTCCTCGCCCAGGCGCTCGAGGGACGGCAAGTCGGCACGCAACTGGCCGATCTCGGTCGCGTCGGTCAGGATGAAAGGTGATACGAGCTTGCGCGGATTGGGCAGACCCACGGCCTCAAGTCGGGAATGGTAAAGTCCGCAACGCAAGCAACCTCCCCGGTATGCGGCCTAATCTCGGCCGCAGCCGTTTCGGGAAGCGATCCTAGATAGAGATAGGGTATGCCGGCGGGATTAGCCCGGCCATGTGACGATCGTCGCTTCGGCGGTGCGCCCATCTTTTCAATCGGGAAGACCTCATCCTCAGTGCGAATTCGCGCACGATACCATTGCCGGGGCAACGGCGGCTCCAGCAGCATGTCGAGTAGCTGGCGGAGACGGTCGCCGCCTGTTTCGAGGATCGTACTGAGGCGGTTGCGGCATAGCGGGATCGAGTTCGTCGGAGGTGCGCATCTCCTGCRCCACAGCTTAGCCATCCAACTTGTTGAGCAGCGACGGCCGATCAACGAAGTCGCCGATCTCCTAGGACACCGCAGCATCAACACAACGGCGCTGTACGTAAAGCTCGCGACCTCGCAACTCGCCGAGGTCGCCCTTCCCTTTCCGGAAGCGTGGCATGACCGCCTTCGCCCGGTTCCTCGGCGCGCCAGGACAGCTCCGCCACATAATCTCGGCCGACACATAAATGCGGATCCCGGCCCAACGTCTCCTGAACCTGCAGAGCCAGGCCGGCACGCATATCGGTCCTGCCGGCCGCCAACCAGATCCGCACCTGGCTCGGACCGGGATCATCAAACGCCCAGCGCCTTCACCATCGCCGCCGCCAGTGTCGGTGGCGTGGTCAGCGGAATCCGCAGCCRCATTTTGCCGGCGATCTCCAGCTCGATCACCGCTGGTGGCGCCGCCGGCCTCGAAGCGGCGACAGGCTCATCGGGTACCACAACAACTTCGGCAAAGCCCGTCTCGCGGGCTCTCATCRTGCGGCGCCACTTATAGATCAGGCTGGTCGCGACGCTACCGCCGCCACCGCAGACCCGGGCGCGAATGCYGCGGCCAGTATCCGGCACCAATCTTCTTCACTCCAACGACGGCGACGCTCAGGCCTTCCACTGGTCGACTGCCTTCCTGCTCGCTACCGGCTACGCCACAAGGCTCTGGCGCCCCGTGCTCCGCGGCCATGAACCGGCGACATCATCGCCCCGATCCGGGACACAACGGGGGTGAACTCCCGTCTCGACGACGAGGGCGTCGACCATCAATGCCCTCGAAGAGAATCCGCCGCCCGGTCGCGAGCCGATCGAGTGGAAGCTGGTGACCAACTTGCCAGTCGAAGATCTTTCCGCGGCAGTCGAGAAGCTCGGCTGGTACGCCCTGCGCTGGAAGGCGTAGGTCTTCCACAAGGTCATGAAGTCCGGCTGCCGTGCCGAGGAGGCGAGGCTCGAGACCTGGCGAAGTTCCTAGCCCTCATCGCGGTGGTCAGCTGGCGCATATTCTTCATCCACTATGTCGGCGCGCCAAGCCAGACGTCGATGGTGTCGCCGGCGAAATCGACAAACACCTTCTCGTCGCCCAGGTGCGTCTGACGCATCGTCGGGCGTTCGCGCCCTTTCCAGGCCTCGAAGGTCGTACAAAACCAAGTGTAGCCCAAGCCTTCGGGATTGGCGGCGCGATACTCTTCCCACAGCAGCACCCGC
This sequence comes from Mesorhizobium sp. LCM 4576, assembly GCF_001854815.1. NCBI lineage: Bacteria > Pseudomonadati > Pseudomonadota > Alphaproteobacteria > Hyphomicrobiales > Phyllobacteriaceae > Mesorhizobium > Mesorhizobium sp. LCM 4576. The sequence continues at coordinate 6,110 of NZ_MDDT01000063.1, read as the reverse complement.
GTTACATTCGCGCCGGCGCAACTCCTTCTCGACATAGCTCCAATCGGGCACCGGCCGCCGGGGGCTTTGCGACGCTACCTTCTCCGCCGGGAAGAGCAGCAGCTCAATACCTTCGTCATCCATCCCCTCGGGCAGCGGCCAGCTCAGCTCGGCAAGACGGGCGCCGCAGATAACCATGCACGACGCCACTGCTGACCCCGAGCGTGTGCGCGATGGCGCGCTCGGTCGGGCCCTGGACATGCTAGACTAAACTTCCCTGATCCGGCGCATCGACAAATTCTGGCTTGGGGCCAGCCTTCTTCGATTTGAACGAGCATCCTGTAGACAGGCTGAGTTGTCGGCCGAAGCGTCCAGCACCTCCGAAAAGGTGCTCACGATCTGAAATACGCATCTGGGAGACCGCAGCTAATATGCCGCTCGAGACCAACTGGTACGATATTTTATCGAGCCTTTACGACTTCTCAACTGTTACAATGTTTGCGAAAAAGATTAACATAAAATCGCTTTATGCAGCGAGAGGATGGGTTAGAAGTTGGCAGCGCTCGTTTGCCGAAGACGACGCTAAACCGGTAAGCTTTGTGCAGCAGTGAAACACCATGCGCAAGTGGATGCGGAGCAGCAACTATGAAGGCCCCCGGACGACTTCTGTATCTCAAGCTCGAGGGCTGGCAACGCGAGTTCCCAGCCATTTTTTGCAGGTGCCCTCACCAGATTTGCAAACGGCGGAAAGGAGGCATGTGCAGTCGAGTTTGGCCGATTTCTCGATCAGGCTGAAGGGGGTGAATTTGCCCTGAATTTTGATTGCCCGTGGGTTGCATATGAGTGGCGCTGAGGAATCAAGTGGTCTTTCGATTAGAGAAAAGGAATGTATCTTATGGGTAGCGCGAGGAAAATCGTCATGGGAAACGGGCAAGATTCTAAATATATCGCATAATACAGTTAATTTCCACATAAAGAATGCGATGAGAAAATTGGGAGTTTCTAGTCGAACTTCCGCAGCTATAAAGGCAATAAATACGGGAGTGATAGAATTATGAGACGTTAAAAACGTTACAGCTCGCCAATGAGATTTGGATCTGATCCGCAGATCACCATACCGGTCAGCCAGTGGCCTATGACAATGCCGCATCCAAAGGCCTTGCAGAAGCCCGCACCCGATCACTAGCAAACTCGGATCAAACTTCTTGCGTCGCCTTCCTACACCCCCTTATCCGGCCTCAGGCAGATTTTGCAGCATGTTGTTCGCAGCTGCCATCTGCGCCGTATGGATGGCCCCTTTGGGCAAGAGGCAAAATGACGACGACGGCGTAAGTCTGGAGCGGTTCATGTATTCGGCCTTTAGTGCGTTCGATTTGACGACCGCTGACCTGCAAGGGTTACGCGGATCGGTTCCAATCATTCTAGTGGTTTCCACCTAACAGAAGGGTCCGATACCGGGATTCCCCTTTGGCGGCGTGTGTGCGAGTCTGCCGGATGCGCACAGGAATCTCGCTCACCGTGTCTTCGATTGATCGAGCGAGCATCAGGGGTCGCAATGCGCCGCAGAAGCACGTCTGGCGAGCCGAGATCATCCTGCTGAGCGCCGCTGGCGTCGGACGGCACTGTACGTGTTGCGCTGGAGCGCTTCGCCGCGGAATGTTTCGAGGGACTGTTGCGCGACAAGACGCAACCTCGCGCATTCCGCCGCTCCGACCGGAAGTGGCCGAGCGCGTGGTGGCGCTGACATTGAAAGACCCGCCCGGCGAAACGACGCACTGGACCGCCGACATGATGGCGCAAGCAGCCGACATCAGTGCCAGCGCGGTCAGACGCATCTGGAAGGCGCACGGGCTGCAGCCGAACCGCTGGCGGCAGTTCAAGCTCTCCAGCGATCCGCAGTTCGTCGACAAGCTGCGCGACGTGGTCGGCCTTTACGTCGACCCGCCGGCGCACGCCATCGTGCTGTCGGTCGATGAGAAGAGCCAGATCCAGGCCCTCGACCGCACCCAGCCCGGCCTGCCCATGAAGAAAGGCAGGCTCGGCACAATGACCCACGACTACAAGCGCAATGGCACGACCACGCTGTTCGCCGCCCTCAACGTGCTCGACGGCACCGTCATCGGCAGGAACATGCAGCGCCACCGCCATCAGGAGTTCATTCGCTTTCTCAACACCGTCGATGCCGAGGTGCCGGCCGACAAGGCCGTTCACGTCATCCTCGACAACTACGCCGCCCATAAGCACCCTAAGGTGCGTGCCTGGCTCAACCGCCATCAGCGCTTCACCTTCCACTTCACCCCCACGTCTTGCTCCTGGCTCAACRCCGTCGAGGGCTTCTTCGCCAAGCTGTCGAAGCGACGCCTCAAGCGAGGCGTCTTTCATTCTGTCGACTTGCAGGCGGCCATCAACCGCTTCCTCGCCGAGCACAATCGACAACCCAAACCCTTCTCCTGGACTGCCGACCCCGACAAAATCATCGCCGCCGTCAAACGTGGGCACCAAGTGTTAGATCAATCCACTAGCGCGCTTTCGTGTCGCGATGACGAAGGCGGAGTGTGCCGATCCAGGTCCTGACCATTTTGCCGTGCTGCCTTTTTGCTCCTTACGCTGTTAAGGGCCTCGCTTCCGGTTAGGCCGCAGCCGGTGCCCTGTATTGTTGTCTCGATTGCAGCATTGCCCAGATGATGCGGGCGGTCTTGGCCGCCTGGGCCACGACGACGACCTTGACCGGCCGCCTGGCCAGCAGGCCGCGTATCCAGGGCGAGCCCTTGTCGGATTTGGCCCTGACCTGACGCAGCCAGGAACTGGCGCCATGAATGAGCAGCCTTCGCAGATCCCTGTCGCCGGCGCGGCTGATATGGCCTGTCGGCCAGTGCTTGCCGCCGGTGTCATGGCTCTTGYGGGTCAGGCCCAGCCAGGCTGYGAAGTCCCTGGCCGAAGCGAACTGGCGACCGTCGCCGATGGCCGCCATGGTTGCATGCGCGATGATCGGGCCGACGCTCGGGATCGTCGTAAGCCGCAAGGCCGCTCGCTGCTGCCTGACCTCAGCCAGGATCTGCTTGTCCAGCTTGCCGATCTCGCCATCCAGAGCGCGGCATTGCCCGGCCGGAGACGTCGCTCATCTGACCTTCTGCATGATCAGCCGTCCTTCACCGTCGCAAGCGGTGTGGAGTTTCGAGTTCAGCCCACCTCTTGTTCGCCCGTCATGATGCGCTCGGGCTTCGGCCCTTCGCCGACAAGKCCGGCAAAGATGCGGTCGAACACGCCCAGCCGGTTCCAGCGAATGAAGCGGTTATAGAGCGTCTTGTGCGGGCCGTAGCCCGCCGGCGCACCCTTCCACCGCAGGCCATTGATCACGTAGACGATCCCGCTCATTATCCGCGCCATCTGGTGCTCGCTCAGCAGAAACACATCACCCATCACGAGCTCCTTCATCGGAAACCGTGAACGCATGGCCCGCGCCGTCCGCAAGGGGTATTTTGAAGATCGCTCTGTTCAGTCTGCGTCAAATTATCCGGTCTCGAGGTCGTGGCTCCGGCCAAGATGGAGATCCGCGCAGTCTGGTCCTCACAAATCATCCCGTCGATCGCCACCGCGATCCGCGATCGATCCAGGGCTCTACCCCCGGAAGCTGTTCCGCCACGTTGCGGCACAGCTTCCCGATGTCCTTGGCCACAGCGGTCTCGAGCGACCGTTCACTTCGTCCAGGTTTCCAAGCTGCCGTTCGACTGTCAGGCCATCTTCCTCTCACCACTCGCAGATTGTGGTGACCTCAGCTTAACAGCCGGAGGCCATCGGGTTCCCTATGCTCGCCGGATCGAAGCCATGCTCCTTGCTCAGGACCGCCCAGACGRTGCGCGCCAGCTTGGCCGCCAATGCCACCACGACGACGTTCTTGTACGTTCGCTCCAACAGGCCGCCGAGCGGGGTGTCCTGAGCCGTAATGCGCGGCAGCACCGCACGTGCGCCGTTGATCAGGTTGGCCCGCAGATAGCGGTTGCCGCGCTTGGATATGCCGGGCAGTCGCGGGTTGCCTCCAGTGGTCGGCTGTCGAGGCGCCAAGCCCAGCCAGGCCGCGAGGTCACGGCCGCGCCCGAAGCCGCGCGCGTCACCAACGGCCGCGACAAGCGCAGTGGCGTTTGACAACGATCCCGGGGATCGTCGCAAGCAGACGCGCTTCTTTGTCCGTGCGCGCCATCTGCACGAACTCCGCATCAAAGGCGGCAATCCGCTCATCAAAGTTGCGCCATTCRGCACGCGGGTCCTCGACCAGAGGCGCATCTGCGGCGATAGTCCGGGGATCGTCCTCGTCCGCGAAGACCACCAGCTGGGCTTCCATTTGCTGCCGTCCCTTCGGAGCCACGATCCCGCGTTCCAACAATAGCGCGCGCAGATGGTTGATCAGCGCTGTGCGCACCGCCACCAGACGTGAGCGCGCCCGATGCAAGGCCTGAATGTCCGATTGCGCCGCGCTCTTTACCGGCACGAAGCGCATCGTGGCTGCCTCCGCGATCGCCTCGGCATCGCGGTCGTCATTTTTGTTTGGCCTTCACGTAGGGGCGAACGTATTCCGGCGACATCAGCCGGATCRTGTAACCAGCAGCGCCGAGCACCCGGCCGAGTTGATGCGCGCTGCAGCAGGCTTCCATCGCCACAATGCAAGCCGGCAAGGAGCCGACAAAATCCGCTACGCCGTCGCGACGATGCCGTTGACGTAGGAAGGCGGCGCCACCTCATCCAGCCCGACGAGGCTGCACACTTCTTGCCAAGATCAATTCCAAGCACGAAAATCGACATCGGTCAGTTCCTCTCTCCTTCCAAAACAGAGCGATCTTTACCGATCGCTCCAGAGAGGGGCGGCCCATGCATAATCACACCTCAAACAAATTAATAGGTCCTGAGCCTAGTCGGACCGGGGAGCCGTTCTCGAGAAATCCGCTTAGCTTGTTGATTTTCTCTCCGGCGCCGGCGTCTGACGGTTTGCTGGGCGAAGCGGCCTATCAAGTTTTCTGCGCGAGCGCTTTGCCGCCTCGATGGYATTGTGCGCCATGTGTCCGAGGCACAACTCAGCCTGGCGCCCGATTTAGCCAGTGCATCGCCGATTTACCTTTCGCGGTCACCGGTTCATTACCGCAATCACGCCATCCATGTGCTCGGCCATCGTGAGACGAAGTCGCCCCCGGGAGGCGGCATGCCACCCGTTATGGCGCTCAGGTTCGAGGGGCTCTGGTGGTGTTGTGGGGGAGGCGTCCGACCGGCTCTGCTCGAAGCGACGAAGCCGCTGATCCCCGTCTTATTGCCGACGATTGAGCAGCATGGCCAGATACTGAATGGCGAGCTTCGCGACAAGGTGCTGACGATCAGCGCGGCCACGATGGATCGGGCCCTGTCGCAGGTAAGTCTTGTTCGTGGCTAGCGAYGGGCACGCCGTCCGTCGAAATGAGTTCGGCGGTGCGCCGATCGGTCCCGATCCGCACCTTCGGGGCCTGGAACGACCCGCCGCCCGGCTATGTCAAGTCTGAGTTCGCGGCCCATTCCGGSACACCTCCTCGTCCGGTAGCTTTGTGCAGACGATGGTTTTGGYCGATATCGCAACTGGCTGGAACCAATATCTCTCCTCGTGTGTGACGAGACTACCATTCCAGGTAGGCGCAGAGGTCGAGCTTGCGGTCTACAACGCTACGRCCATCAGGGACTCCAATTGCGATGCTATGGCTCATCGTTTGATTGAGGAAGGATCATGCTTCAAGAGAATRCCTCAAGCTGGCCATCTGCCTTCGAAACGCTCGAATCAAACGGGCGGTCATATTCGCGGACATGTTCGGGAGCCATTCTCGAGGAGGAGAATGGCTCCGAGTTTATCGACTTTCTCTCCGGCGCGGGCGTCCATCGGCTAGAGATGGCTACTTCTGCAAAAAAGAGTTCATGGAGTGTTTTGACGCCACGTCCGCGTCGACTGCCACACAAATTCCAGTTTCCCGGTCATATGGAGGGTGGGATGTCAATGGACGGCTGCCGGAATCGAAGGTGCTAAAGGATCAGGCTGGGCGACCGTCTGGGTCCGTTGAGGCGTTATCAAGCGGGCGGCGCGCTCACGGCATCTATCATCTAGACAGCTTGCAAGTTGCCGA